>JBHIEF010000256.1:0-5559 GCA_046760465.1 Armatimonadota bacterium
GGCCGAGCACGGCGCCAAGTAGCACCTCGACCCGCCCCTCCAGGAGCCTGGCCCCGGCGTAGGTGGCGACCGCCGCCACCATCATAGTGAGTTTGAGGGCCCCCAGGACGATCTTGGTGACGCGGTACTGCCTGCGGAACTCGGCCTTCTGCTCATCGCTGTAGACGGGGATCTCTGCGCCCTCGGCCGTCTCGGGCGGAGCCTCGGGCTCGCGTCGTGCTCTTGCCCCGGTCGCCTCGGCCAGGGCCTGAGCGAACGCCGGCGGCCCGTCGTCCTGGCCCGCCCGCCGCCACAGGTACAGTGCCTCGCCCTCCGTTCCCAGCTCCACGAATTGCACGTCCACCTCTGAAGGCCCCCTCCTGCTCTCCGAGGGCTCGCGGCGCACGCCGTACCGGACCTCCGTCACCTCATCGAAGGGAAGGCTGCGTACGCGGCGCCCGCGTCGGTGGAAGTTGATGCGCCGGGTCCTGGGGTCCACCACTATCCTGCGCCGACCGAGTATCAGCCCCACGCCGGCGACGAAGAAGATGGGAGCGAAGCCAAGCAGAGCCCACACGTTCTCGTTTGGCTGCTTGCCGTGCCGGCAGAGGTAGAGCTCGTAGGCCAGGAGGCCCAGGCCCGCGCAGCCCATGGCGATGGAGGTGACGCCGGCGCGCAGTCCGGGCGACTTCAGGGAGATCCAACCCCCACGGACGTCTATCCTGACTCTGCCGTCGAGGAACGGCACGAGTGAAGCGGGGGCCTTCCCGACCAGCTTCCCCTCGTCCAGCGCCACGCCGCAAGCGAGGCACCGTGAGTCGGTCAGGTAGATGCGGGCTCGACACTGGGGGCAGGTCATGCGAGCGCTGCTGGGAGGGGAACCTGGCTGTCCGGCCATGGCCTTGCGTCCTCCCCCTGCCGGAAGCTCCTGCCCTAGACCTGCTCCGGCGGCGCCCCCCTACCTCTCGGCATACTGCTCCTCGAAGTAGGCCTTGCTGCGGGCCAGGGAGCGCTGCATCCAGTCCTGGTGGTCGGCGAACCAGCGGATGGTGGCGCGGAGCTGGGGCTCGAAGTCGGCCCGTGGCCGCCAGCCGAGGGAGTGGAGCTTGGCGCAGTCCAGCGAGTAGCGCCGGTCGTGGCCGGGCCGGTCCTTGACGAAGTTGATGAGGCTCTCGGGCTTGCCCAGCTCGTCCAGGATCAGATGCACGACCTCGAGGTTGGGGTGCTCCTCGCCGGCGCCGATGTTGTAGACCTCCCCCACCTCGCCCTGGTCAATCAGCAGGTCCAGCGCGCGGGCGTGGTCCTCGGCATAGAGCCAGTCGCGCACCTGCTGCCCGTCGCCGTAGACCGGCAGAGGCTGGTCGGCCAGGGCGCGGCTGACGAAGAAGGGGATGAGCTTCTCGGGGTACTGGTTGGGCCCGTAGTTGTTGGAGGCGCGGGTGATGATGACGGGCAGATCGTAGGTGGCGAAGAAGGCGTAGGCCATGCGGTCGGCGCCGGCCTTGCTGGCCGAGTAGGGGTTGCGGGGCATCAGCGGGTCGGTCTCCTTGGAGCTGCCCTCGGCCACCTCGCCGTAGACCTCGTCGGTGCTGATCTGCACGAAGCGCTGCACGCCCGCCTCGCGGGCGGCCTCCAGAAGCACGTAGGTGCCGTGGACGTCGGTGTCAATGAAGGTGCCGGCGTGGAGGATGGAGCGATCCACGTGCGTCTCGGCGGCGAAGTGCACCACCACGTCCACCCCGTGCATGGCGTCGGCCACGGTCTCGGCGTCGCAGATGTCGCCCTTGACGAAGCTGTAGCGCGGATTGTCCTCGACCTCGGCCAGGTTCTCCAGGTTGCCGGCGTAGGTGAGCTTGTCCAGCACGCGCACCTGCGCCTCGGGGCGGCTGTTGAGCACGTAACGCACGAAGTTGCTGCCGATGAAGCCGGCTCCGCCGGTCACTAGAAGCAACTGACTCATGCTGGTCTCCTCCCCTCGCTAAGGCGTCGGGCAGGAATGCCCGACCCACGCAACGCTCCTGATGTAGTTCATCCCGTGGGTCGGCCATTCCCGGCCGACGAGTGGGTCTGCCGCGCGTCAGCTCCCGCGCCCAGATCGAGCGGCGGCGGCGCGGGCGGCGGGCCGGCCGGGCCCATCCTCTCCGCCAGCCGGGCGGCGTACTCGCCGATGAGCGGGTAGTGATACAGGCGGCCTGTGGCGGCCTGGTAGCAGCCGTACAGGCCGAAGAGGATCATCACGCCCCAGCCGCAGAAGAAGGACCCATAGCCCAACAGCATGACCACGAAGAACTGCGTGGGAGGGGGCCCGCCCGGGGCGGAGGTGGCCATAGCCGAGCCCATCCCGCCGAACATCACCAGTGCCATGACCATCCCCAGCAGCATCTGCACGACCACCGTGGCTATCTGCCAGGCGGCGGCTTGCAGGGCGTTGACGTGCACGTACCAGGACTTGTCCTTCTGCGTGGCCCAGACGATCAGCGTGACCACCAGCCCGTAGGTGGGCACAATGATGGCGCCGTGCACCACTGCTGCCAACGTCTTCTCATCGCTGCGGGGTTCCACGGTCATACCCACTGCGCCACTGTTCCCCGCGCCGGGGCGGGCTCCTTTCCCCCCAGAGCGGGCAGGACGGTGCGCGGCCGAAGAGAATAACGGGACTGGTGGCCCGCGGCGCGCCTTGCTGCGCGGCCCCAAGCGAACGACATGGCCAGCGAACTCCCTCCCCAGCAGCAGACCTACACCTGGCGGCAGATGATCGGCCTGGGGCTGGGCGCCGTGTTGTTCGTGGTCTTCCTGCTCATGCCCGAGCCCGGCGGCATGTCGCCGCAGGCCAAGCGGGCGGCGGCCGTGGCCGTGCTCATGGCCACCTGGTGGATCAGCGAGGCCCTGCCCATCCCGGCCGTGGCGCTGCTGCCGCTGCTGCTGTATCCCGCGCTGCGGGTGATGGACGCCAAAGCGGCGGCCGCGCCCTACGCCGATCACAACATCTACCTATTCATGGGCGGCTTCTTCATCGCCATGGCCATGCAGAAGTGGGGCCTGCACCGGCGCATCGCCCTGCACGTCATCGGCCTGCTGGGCACCTCGCCCCGCCGCCTCATCCTGGGCTTCATGATCGCCACCGCCGCCATCTCCATGTGGATCTCGGACACGGCCACGGCCATGATGATGACGCCCATCGCCCTGGCCGTCATCTACTACGCCTTCGGCGAGCGGCCGGCCGCCGAGGTGATCGCCTCCCGCGACCGGCGGGAGGTCAACTTCGCCACCGCCCTGATGCTGCTGGTGGCGCACGCCTCGGTCATCGGCGGCATCGCCACCCTGGTGGGCACGCCGCCCAACCTGGTGTTCAAGGGGCAGGTGCAGAGCCTCTTCCCGCAGGCGCCGGAGGTCGCGTTCTCGCAGTGGATGCTGGTAGGACTGCCCGTGGCAGTAGCGCTGCTGCCGCTGAGCTGGCTGTGGGTGACCGTGGTGGCCCTGCCCATCGGCCTGCGCAGCCTGCCCGGGAGTCGGCAGGTGATCCGCGATCAGCTCCGCGAGATGGGGACCATGAGCCGCGGGGAGAAGGTCGTGTTGGCCGTGTTCGTGTGCACGGTGCTGGCCTGGCTGACCAGGGCCAACGTCGAGCTGGGGGCGGTGACGGTGCCGGGCTGGGCGCCCGCTTTGGGCGTGGAGAAGTACGTGACCGACTCCACCGTGGCCATCGCCGCCGGGCTGCTACTGTTCGCCCTGCCTGTGGACTGGCGCCGCAACGAGTTCGCGCTGGACTGGGAGTGGGCGCGGCGGCTGCCCTGGGGCATTCTCATCCTGTTCGGGGGCGGGTTCTCGCTGGCCGCCAGCTTCCGCGAGACCGGCCTGAGCGAGTGGATCGGCCTGCGCCTGGCGGGCATCGGCACACTGCCACCGCTGGGGATCGTCTTCGCCACCTGCGTGCTGCTGACGTTCCTGACCGAGATCACCTCCAACACCGCCACCGCCACGGTGATGATGCCGGTGCTGGCCGCGCTGGCCACGGCCATGGGCGTGCACCCCTTCCTGCTGATGATGCCAGCGGCCATGTCTTGCTCCTGCGCCTTCATGCTGCCCGTGGCCACTCCGCCCAACGCCATCGTCTTCGGCAGCGGCTACGTGGACATTCCGCACATGGCCAAGGCGGGAGTGGGGCTGAACATGATCGGCGCGGTGGTCATCACGGCCGCCATCTACTTCATCGCCGTGCCCGTCTTCGGGATCTCGCCCACCGTGCTGCCCGAGTGGGTGCAGTAACGGGGGATTCGTCGGGCAAGAATGCCCGACCCACGGGGGTGTTGTAGTGACGGAGGAATCGAGTTCGGTCCTTGGCCGTCCCAGCGAGTGGCCGGCCGCGGTCAAGGTCTACCTGGCGACGCTCATGCTACTGGCCTTACTGCTGGTCGCCTACGGCGGCGCCATGGGCCTGTACTTCGTACACAGCGACGACTTCGATCTACTGGAGCGGGCCAGGCTGTCGCACGTGCACTTCAACGGCCACGTGTACCTGTTCGCCATCGTGGGCCTGCCCTTCGCCCTTGCGGCCGCGCGTAAGCGTTGGACGCTGGCAGCCTTCCCGCTGTTGGCGGCTGCCATCGTGGCCCATGCCGCCGCGCTGTTGCTGGTGGAGGACAACGTCACCTCCGGCTGGGTCATCGGCTCCGCGAGCCTGCTGTCGGCCTTGCTCGCGCTGATGGCTGTAATCGTGCTGGCAGCGCTGATCCGGCGCAAGCCGGTATGATGCGTGCGTTCACATCGGCGTACCACTGCGAATGGAGGAGGCATCGGTGATGAGCAGACGAGCACTCGTGTGGTTCGGCACAGCAGCATTGATCGTCGCGGCGCTGGCAGCGGGCTGCCAGCGGGCGCCCGCCCCGACCCAGGGCCCGGCGCCCCCACTGCCCAGCCAGCCCGCCCCGGAGCCCGAGAAGCCCCTGGAGGACCTGATGGAGCAGAACGAGCACAGCTTCAAGGCGATGATGTCCGCCGTCGAAGCGGGCAACCTGGAGGAGGCGGCCGAGCACGCCGACGCCCTCCGCGCACAATTCGAGGAGGTCAAGGCTTACGAGGAGGCGGAGGACTTCCAGCAGTTCGCCAGCGACGTGCAGGCACAGCTCGAGACCGCCCAGGCGGCCGATGCCGAGACTGCCGCGGCGGAGTACAAGGCAGTCGGGGCTGGCTGCAAGGCTTGCCACGACGTCTACCGCAAGGGCCACGAGCAGCACGGGCACGAGGCGGAGGCCGAAGAGGGCGCGCATGAAGAGGAGGCAGAGGGCGCGGCTCACGAGGAGCACGCGGAGGAGCCGGAGGGCCCAGCCCACGAGGAAGGCGAGGGCGCGCACGAGGGCCACGAGCACTAAGAGCCCACCCAAAAACCTGTACCTGTCACCCCGAGCGGGAGCGAGGGGTCTCGTGGCGGCAACCCAGCGAGATTCCTCACTGCGCTCGGAATGACAGTGCCTGCGCCTGGCGTCTTCCGAGTGGGCTTTGAGGGGCACTGCGCCAGTAGCGGGGACAAAGGCCGCGCCGCCCTGGAGCTGTGCATGGCCATCTACCAGTCCGAGCGCGTGG
>JBHIEF010000257.1:0-5529 GCA_046760465.1 Armatimonadota bacterium
CCGCCGGCCGAGCGTGTCCTGGTGCTCACCACGGACCTGCCGTTCCTGACCGCCGAGGGCGTCGTGGCCTTGCTGGACGCATGCCCGGGCGAGGCAGGCTTGATTCTCCCCATCATCCAGCGCGAGGAGTTCGAGGCGCGCTTTCCCGGCGCCTGGCGACGGTACGTGCATCTGCGCGACGGCGACTGGATCATCGGCTGCGCGTGCGTGATGAGCCCCGCCGCGGCGGCGAAGGCCCGAGAGCACTTCGAGCGCGCCTTTGCCCATCGCAAGAACGTGTTCGCCCTGGCCTGGGCGCTGGGGCCGAGCTTCCTGGCTCGCTTGGTCCTGCGGCGACTGACGGTGGATGACATCGAGCGCCGCGGCGGGCAGATGCTGGCCTGTGAGTGCCGCGCCGTACGCGGCCTCCCGGCGGAACTGGGGTTCGACATTGACCGACCCGTGGACTACCGTTATGCGATGGCCCACGCGGAGCCGGCGTCAGACGCCAGATAGGGGCGGCGCACGTGGCACAGCCAGAGCCGACGGACGACGAGCATCAGCCGCTCACCACGGTCCAGAAGCTGCTGTACGCCTCGGGGCACTTCGGCCTGAGCGCATTGTCGTTCCCGCTGATCGCTTGGCTGGGGCCATTCTACAACCCGGGCGAGGCCAGACTCGACGCAGGGAAGACTGTCTACATCGCCTACGCGGGCCTGGTTGGCGTGATGGTGGCCATTGGGCGGGTGACCGACGCGATAAACGACCCCCTCGTCGGCTTCCTGAGCGACCGGCTGCGCACGCGCTGGGGCCGACGTAAGCCGTTCATGGTCCTGAGCATCTTGCCGTTCGTGGGTCTGTTCGTAGCTGTCTGGCACCCACCCTTCGACACGCATTCCGGCGGCAACTTCACCTACGGACTATTCGTGCTCCTCCTGCTGTTCGTGGCGTTCACGGCGTACGCCGCTCCCTACTTGGCCCTGCTGCCTGAACTCGCCGGCACGCAACGAGAGCGCGTTAGCTTGGCGACTTGGCAGGGCGCCTTCAACGTGGGCGGCACCATCGTCGCGTCCGGCCTCGGGGGCAAGCTCATCGACCGCTTCGACTACCCGGCCACTGCCCTGACCCTGGCGGCCGCCGCCTTCGTCAGTCTCTGCCTGCCCTGCTTAGGGCCGCGCGAACGGACGAGGCCGAAGCCCTCCGCCTATGGCTTCCGTCAGGCCCTGCTATTGACGCTACGCAACCGCCCCTTGCTGCTCTACCTCGCGGGGTATCTGGGCTTCTGGACTGGCTTGCTGGTATTGGCCGCCAACCTTGAATACATCGCCCAGAGCTTGCTCGGGCTGGATAAGCAGGGCGCAGGCTCGTACTTCGCCGGCGTGCCCCTGGCTGTGGGTGGACTGTGTCTGCCAATCGCCCCCCGCGTTGCGGCCAGGATGGGCCCCAAGCGGATGATGGCAGCGGCCACGGCGGCTTTCGCGGTAGTGGCCATGCTGCTGGGCACAGTGGGGCTGGTCGGGGACCAGAGCTTCCGAATATGGCATTTGTCTGTTCTGTGCGTCTTGGCCGGCCCGGCGGTGGCCGCGCTGTTCGCCATTCCCTACGTCATCTTGGCCGCGATCACCGATGCTGACGAACGCGCGTCCGGGGAGCGCCGGGAAGCGATGTTCTTCGGCGTCCAGGGGCTGGTCCTGAAGGCCGGATACGGGCTCGCGGCGCTCATCGCCTACCTCCTCCTGCAATGGTTCGGCCAGACCACGGAGCAGCCTCACGGCCTGCACCTCACCGGCCCAGCCGCAGCCGGTGTTGCCGTTGCTGGCCTGCTGGTGTTCCGCCGCTTTCCCGCCGACCTAACTGCGGGAGCATCTGCGGAGGAGGCCGCGCCGTGAGCGCCGGGGGCGCCGCGGCGACGGCCGGGCGCCACGCGGTCGGGGTCGGCTCGGGACAACCTGCTGGGGGTGACAGTGAACGTGCAACTGAGAAGGCGCCGCATCGGCATCGTCATCGCCGACGGATACCACGAGCATGAGCTGTGGTTTCCGTACTATCGCTTCCGGGAGGAGGGTGCCGAGGTGGTCGTGGCCGGTCCGGAGACAGGCGTGGTCCACGGCGAGGGGAGGCACGGTAGAGACGGTCTGCCGGCGGAGATCACGCACACGGTGGAGCAGCTTGCCCGCCTGCCCCTCGACGCCCTATACCTCCCGGGCGGCGTCTGGGCGCCGCTTACACTGCGTGCACACCAGCCGACCCTAGACCTGGTCTGCCAAGCAATGGCCGACGAGGTCGTCGTGGCGGCGATCTGCCACGCCTCGTGGGTGCTGGTGTCCGCCGGCGTCGTGGACGGGCGGCGGATAGCGTGCCCGAGCGACATGGCCGTTGACGTGACGAACGCCGGAGGGGTCTACGTGGACGAGCCCTGCGCGCGCGACGGCAACCTGGTCACGGCCGTGTACTTTGGCTACCTGCCCGAGCAGTTCCGCATGCTGCTCCCGACGATAGTCGAGAGGCCGCCACGCGCCGAGCGGGCCTAGGGCGCGACGAGTAGAGAAGGGGCGGCTCCCCTACGCCGCCGACGGCGGATTCGGGTGCCGGGCTAGCTTGAGGGAATTGCCGAGGACGAAAAAGCTGCTGCCCAACATCAGCAGCGCCGCCAGCAGCGGGTGCAGGTAGCCGAAGAAGGCGATGGTCATCATCACCAGGTTGTAGCCGAAGGCCCACAGCAGGTTCTGACGGATGAGGCTGTAGGCGCGCCGCGAAAGGGCGAGCACCCACGGCAGGCGGCGGAGGTCGTCGCCGCGCAGCGTGACGTCGCTCGCCTCCTTGGCAAGCTCGGTGCCCCCGCTCATCGCAATCCCCAAGTCTGCTTCGGCCAAAGCCGGGGCATCGTTGATGCCGTCCCCCACCATTCCTACCACCTCGCCCGCCTCCCGCGCGCGGCAGATGGCGGCTATCTTCATGTCCGGGGTGCAGTCGCCGCGCACATCGTCCAGGCGTAGTTGCTCCGCCAGTTCGCGCACGGCCGATCCCCGGTCGCCAGACAGGATGCTGATGGCAACGCCCGCGCCCTCCAATTGGGCCACAGCCGCGGGCGCCTCCGGGCGCACGGCATCCGACAGCGTGATGGCCGCCTGCACCTCCCCATCCCACGCAGCGTACACGACCGTCGCTCCCCGGGCCGCGGCGGGATCGGGATGCCCCACCCCCCGGCGACTCATGAAGGCGGCCGTCCCCACCGCCACCTCCCGCTCCACGCCGTCCAGCGCGACACGGCCGGCGGCGCCCTCGCCGGGGCTGGCGCGGAACCCGCGCACCGTCCCCACCGACACTTGGGCCTCCGAGGCGGCCGCTACAACTGCCCGCGCGATCGGGTGCTCGCTGGCGTTCTCCAAGGAGGCGACCCAGGAGAGAGCCTGCCGGGGCGAGGTGCAGCCCTTCCCAAGGCAGGAAACCTCGCCGACGGCCATGCTGCCTCTCGTCAGCGTTCCGGTCTTGTCCACGAACATCCGGGTGATCCGGGCGAGCTGTTCCAGCGCCTCCCCGGAGCGGATCAGCACGCCCGCCCGGGCCGCCCGACCCACGCCCATGGAGGTGACCAGCGGCATGGCCAGGCCCAGGGCGCAGGGGCAGGCCACCACCAGTATGGCCAGAGCGCTCATGGCGCCCTTGGCCGCGTCGCCGCGCGCCAGGTGCCAGTAGGCCAGGCACCCCAGGGCGGCCAGCACGACGACGACGACGAACACGCTGGCCATCCTGTTGACCAGTCGCTCGATGGGCGCGCGCCGTTGCTCTGCCTGCCGGACCAGACGGGCCATCTGCGCCAGCAGCGTACCCTCGCCCACGCGCTCAGCCTCGATCGCGACCTCCCCGTCGGCGCTCACGCTGCCGCCGTAAACGACATCGCCGGCCGCGCACACGCGGGGCACGGATTCGCCTGTGAAGGCCGCCTCCTCCACCGTGGTCCTGCCCGCCACCACGCGCCCATCAACCGGGATTCTCTCGCCCGGTTTGACGCGCACGCGCTGGCCGGGCGATACCTCTTCCGGCCGCACCTGCTGCTCGCCGTCAGCCGTCAGCACGCGCGCCTGGGGCGCGGCCAGTTCCAGCAGGCCCCGCACCACCCGAGCGCTGCGGGTCTTGGCCGTTGCCTCCAGCAGTCGCCCCAGGGTGAGCAGTACTAGCAGCATGGCCGCGGTGTCGAAGTAGATGTGCCCGTGGCCCCTGATGACGTTCGTCGCGCTTACGCCGAAGGCCGAGAACACTCCTAGGGCGATCAGGGAGTCCGTGCTGACACTGCCGCGCCGCAGCTCGCCCAGCGCTCCGGCGGCGAAGGGCACGCCCAGAATCACTAGGACCGGCGTGGACAGCCCCAGCAGGGCCCAGCGGAAGGCAGCGCGCGCCTCCGGGCCGATGTCAGCCAATGCATCGCTGTAGAGCAGCAGGCTGACCATCATCACGTTCATGGCCAGGAGGGCCCCGACGCCCAGACGGGTGAGGACGGCCGAGGCCACCCCGCGCTCCCCCTGGGGGCCGACGATGCGATGCACCAGGTAGCAGCCGTAGCAGCAGAACTCCCGCCGGCCATCGGGCGAGCAGCGCCTGGCGCCCAGGAGCAGACCGCAGTGCTCGCAGAAGCCGGCGCCGGCCGCGCATGGTCTGTCAGAGGCGTTCATGCTGAGTTCCGGCGAGGTGTCGCGCCTGGGAGCCCCTCGCTGAGGCGTGGTGGCCGTGGTCATGGCCTCCATGGAGCAGGTCCGTGCTCCGCAGGATGGTGAGGACCCCCAGGATGATGACCACCACTCCCGCTGCGCGCAGGCCAATGGCCTTGAAGCGCGCGGTGAGCAATCCCCCCGACAGCCCGACCGCCAGGAGCACTGGCGCAGTGCCCAAGCCCACGGCACCCATGATGAGCATCCCTCCGACCGCGGACCCGACAGCGGCAGCGGCCACCAGCATTGCCGCCGTGACCGGGCACGGCAGAAAGCCCGTCAGCAGGCCCAGCATGAACGCGGCCCATGGCCCGGGGGATCGAAAGAAGTGGTCGTACAACGACTTGATCGGCCCCCAGTCCTGCACATTGAGGCCCTTGCCCAGCAGGCGGGGCGTGAGGCCGACCATCTGGAGGCCGAAGACAACCATGACGACCCCAGCGGCGCCGGCCAGCAGCTTCCGCGACCCCACCATCCAGCCGCTGTGCACGAGCATCTCGCCCACGAAGCCTATCACGGCACCCAGGAAGATGTAGGTGAACGTCTTGCCCCCGAGGTAGAGCAGTTGTCGCGTGAGCAGGCCCCCCTGGCGCACGGAACGCGCCACATGCAGCGGGAAGCCGCCGCACATCCCCAGGCAATGGGGCGCGGCAGCCAGCCCGGCGACCAAGCCCATCCCGACCAAGTCCACGGGGGCGACCTCCGACGCCTGGCCTCGGCACGAGCCACGGCCCGCGCGGGCGCAAGGCGGTGCCGAGCCTACATTTGGGCGCTGGTGCCATGCGTTCCTCCCGCACACCAACCTGACACGAGCTTGCGCCGCCGATGTGGCAGTGCTCACTAG
>JBHIEF010000258.1:0-5475 GCA_046760465.1 Armatimonadota bacterium
CTCGATGCACGCGGCGACGTGAAGGTCGAAGTCGTCGGGCAGGCGATGAACCTGGCCGAGGGGCACGGCCAGATACTCGCACATGCCGCCGTCCACGTGGACGCCGATGCACTTGACCTCCACGCAGCAGTTGGGTCGGCCCAGGCGGCACGGGTAGCAGCTCCCGCAGCCCACGGTGGGGTTGACGGCGACCTGGCAGCCGGGCTCCAGCGCGCGCTGGTGTTTCGGCAGCTTAACTGCCGAAACACCGGAGACCTCCACCAACTCCCCGGCCATCTCGTGTCCGGGTGTGCCGGGATAGGTGAAGAAGGGGAGCCGACCGTGGTAGATGTGCAGATCGCTGCCGCAGATGCCCACGGTGCGAATGCGGACGACGGCCTGGCCCGGAGCCGCCTGAGGGCGCTCCTTCTCGACCAGGCGCAGGGCTTTCGGAGCGTCGCAGACCAGAGCCTTCATGGCAGTGCCCTCGGCCTAGAGCGGATGGAAGACGAGATCGTGGAATGGCTCCCGGGCCAGCCCGGGCACGGGCGGTGGCACCCCGCCGTCGTCCGTCATGTCCTCGCCCACGCTGTAGAGGACGTAGCTGCCGCGCTCGCGCAGGTACTTGAGCGGGAGCCCATCAAACAGATCCGTGGGCACGGCCTTAAGGAAGTCCGGCACCAACTGCTCCAGCATGTCGGGGTACTGGTCGTTGGCGAGACGGTACCTCTCCAGGGCGAACATCGTCATGGTGGCGGTGAATTCCACGTCGAGGGCCACGCTCCTTGTGTGGGCGCCCTCAATGGCCGGGGCGACGATCTGGGAGAGCGGGTCATCCGGCACCTGCACGGGTTCCCCGGCCACCTCGTGATACGGCTGCTCGCACCGCGCGATCAGGCGGCGGAAGTAGTCCTCCAGGTTGCGGCGGGCCAGGGCCACGTACGTCTCGCCCATCGGCACGCCCTGGCCGCTGTACTTCTGTGGGTCCGCCGCCAGGTCGGGCAGCGACCTCCGCACGTAGAACCACTCCCACAGCAGCACGTCAGTAATGGGAACGCGACTCGCGTGCAGAGCGGCGAGGCGCTCGCCGGCTTGCTCGAGAGCGGCGTCGTCGGCCTCGCCGCTGCTGGCCAGGCCACGGATCTCCTTGAGAGCCATGCCCTCGCAGGCCAGGCCAACCAGCCCGTGGATCAGCGATCCGCGCCGCGGCGTGTCCTGGGCCAGCTTGAGGGCGTCGAGGTAGGAGCCCAGGGCCTTGGCCCACTGGCCCTGCCACTCGTAGTGGCGTCCCTCCAAGCACAGTAGGCGAGCGAGACCCCGGAAGCCCGCCAGGTAGGGCAGCGGGGTATCGAAGGTCAGATCGCCCGGCATGAGACAGACCTTGGGCAGACCCTCCCGCAGGGCGGCCAGGACCTGGCGGCAGGCGGCCAGTATGGGTTCGGCGTCCGGGGGGATGTCGCGGCCGACGGCGTAGGCGTCGGCGACCTGAGCGGACAGGTCGTCCGTCAGTAGCTGCGTAGCGCGCAGGTAGTCGTCGAAGGCGTTGTCCTCCGGCTCCTCATACTGCGGCGGCTGAAGCGGAGCCGGATCCTGTCCGAGCGCCGCCGGGGCCACAGCGAGGTATGACGCCACAAGAGCCGTGCGGGCAGCGAGGCGGTGGATTGTGACGCGCATGTTCATCACCGGGAGGACATACGCACTGTGCGCCCGACCGTTGCGGGCGAACGCCCCTGAGCCTGCGCCGGGGCGCTAGGAGGCTCGACGCACGCGGCGCAGAAGCACGTTGAGCGCGGTGCGAGCCTCCTCAACTCTGAGCACGTAGCTCAGGGCCGCGAAGGACCCGAGCCCCACCAGCGCGGGAACGGCCAAGCATACGGCCCGCGCCGCGGTGTCCTGTGCGTGGTAGTCGTAGCGCCCGGCGGCGACCGTCAAGGTCAAGTGCGCCAGCAGGCCCATTGTCGCCGATAGGCCAGCGGTCGTCAGTGCCGTGGACAGCAGCCGCCGCCCGCCCAGAGGGCCCATGCGCCGGCGCAGGACGATCAGCAACAGCGCCACGTTGACGATGGGCGCCAGCGCCCAGGCCAGGGCACAGCCCTCCAGTCCGAAGGGCCCCTTCAGGGCCAGGACGGCCACGATGCTGGTGGCCACGGCGAGGGCTGCGCAGATGACGGGCGTGCGCATGTCCTTGAAGGCGTAGAAGGCCCGCGCCGCGACGGCCAGCATGGCGAAGGGCACCACGCCCAGGCTGTACCAGATCAAGGTGCTGCTCACGGCGGCGGCGTGCTCGGGGGTGAACTTGCCCCGCAGGAACAGCAGGTGGATGATGGGCTCGCGCAGGACCACGATCAGCACGACTGCGGGCAGGCTCAGAAACACGACATGCCGCAGCCCCTCGGACAGCCTCTGCTTGAACTCGTCCAGTTCGCCGCGGGCGGCCAGCGCGGAGAGGAACGGGTAAGTGGCGATGGCGATGCCCGCCCCGAAGGCGCGCACGGTCAGAGTGCCCAGATGGTCGGTGTAGTACAGAATGCCGGAGCCGGCGGCGGTCACGTCGAGGGCGAAGCGGTTGACGATGATCTTGTTGACCTCGGGGATGGACAGCCCCAGGATAACCGGCCCCACCAGCAGCAGCATCTGGCGCAGGCCCTCGTCGCGGAAGTCAATCCGCGGCAGGATGTGGCGTCCGTACCGGGCCAGGGCCAGAAGCTGAAGCAGGAAGCTGGCCACGAAGGCCCCGACCACGACCGCGGCGCTTTGGCTGGTGAGGCCGTAGATGTCGGCGAACAGCAGCGCGGCGAAGATGAGCACCAGGTTGTAGACCACGGGACCGATCCCCGGCCAGAAGAAGCGGCGGCGGGCGTTCTGCACCCCCGCCAGCAGGCCGCCGGCGGCGAAGAACACCTGCGCGGGGAACATGATGCGCATGAACTTGGCGCAGGAGCGCACCTCCTCGGCTGGCAGCTTCTTGCCGCCGGCCACGAGCTGGGCCAGAGGTCCGGACAGCAGCATGCCCAGGGCCACTATCCCCAGGCCCACCAGGATCACGGCGCCGAATACGGCCTGAAACGTGCGCCAGGCCTTGTCGTGCTCGCCCTTCTCCCAGTAACCGGCGAAGACGGGGATGAAGCCCGTGCGCAAGGCGCCGCCGGCGATGAGGAAGTAGACCAGATCGGGCACGCGGAAGGCCTGCGTGAAGGCGCTCATGCTGGCGCCCGCGCCGAACTTGGCCGCGTACACCATCTCGCGCACGACACCCGCCGCCGCCGAGGCCAGGATGGCGAAGATCATGAAGGCGGCGGCGCTGGCGATAGCGGCGCCTTCGGGGTGCGGCTCTGGCTGTGGGGTATCGTCGTCCATGTACCGTGAGGTGCGGGCGAGTCCTGCGGTTGCCCGGAGCCAAGCCGGGCGGGCATGAAGCCCGGCCCTACGGGTGCCCGCTAACAGGGCTTGTCAGAGACGCCGGTTTGTGTTATGGTGTCCGGCCGCTCCTAATAGGCGGCGGCCCGTCGGTGGCCGGGAACTGGCCCGAGGCTGTAGGAAGGAAGCAAACCCATGCCGAGCAGGAAATCCATGGCCAAGCGGCTGCGCCAGTCGGAGAAGCGGCGTCTGCGCAACCGCGCGGTGAAGACTCGCGTGAAGACCACCAGTAGGCAAGCCCTGAGCGCCATTAGCGGCGGCGACGCCGAGGAGGCGTCTGCCGCCACGCGCGAGGCGGTTCGCATGTTGGACCGAGCGGCCCGCAAGGGCGTCATTCACAAGCGGGCGGCCGCCCGCCGCAAGTCGCGACTGGCGAAGAGGCTGAACGCTCTGGCGCCGACTGCCGCCCAGCCGGAAGCCCCCGTCGAGGACGAGGAGTAGCCTCCCTACCCACCCCACTGGCCGCGCCGCAACGGCAGGCGGCGCGCGCCAGCTGCTTTCCTCACTCCGCCTTCACCGGGCTGCGCAGCACGCCGATGGGCTGGATCTCCGCCTCCACGACGTCCCCATCCTGGAGCTTGACCGGCGGCTGGCGGGCAAACCCGACGCCCGCGGGCGTACCCGTGGCGATGCAGTCGCCCGGCTCCAGCGTGCAGATGTGGCTGACGTACTCGACGATCTCGTACACGCTGAAGATCATGTCGCCGGTGTTGGCCGACTGCATGGTCTCCCCGTTCAGGCGCAGCTCCAGGGGCAGGTCCTGGGGATCCCCGATGTCGGCCGCGGGCACCAGACAGGGTCCCATGGGCGCGAAGCCGTCGCCCCACTTGCCGTTGAGCCAGTCGAACCACTTGTCCCACTCGGCCGTGTCCTCGCGCTCCCATACCTGGAACTGCCGCTCGGAGATGTCATTGAGGATGGTGTAGCCGGCGATGTAGTCGGCGGCGTTCTTGGCCTTGACGTACCTGGCCTCTCGGCCGATGACGACGGCCAGCTCCACCTCGTAGTCCACGAAGTGAGCCGTCTTCCCCAGCACGATGGGGGCCTCGGGGCCGATGAGGCCCGTCGAGGGCGGCTTCATGAACACGCGCGGGGTGGTCTTGCGCGTCTCCCCCATCCTGGTGACCTTGGCCCGGGAGCTCTCGCGGATGTGCTCCACGTAGTTGCCGGCCAAGGCGAACACCTTGTTGGGCTTGGGCACCGGCGGGAGCAGCTCCAGGTTGGCCACGCGTCCCACCAGGACGTCGCTGTCCACCTGCGCCGCCGACTTGCGCGCCTGCTGCATGCCCTCGGGGCCGGCCCGGAGCAGGCATATCATGTCGGGGCAGGTTTCGGTCAAGCTGTAGACGCAGTCCTCGACCAGGCAGCCCAACCGTTCCACCTGCGACTCGGCATCACGATACGTAACGAGTCGGACCAGTTCCACGCTATTGGCTCCTTCGCGCGAGAGGCATCTACCCGCCCTCATCCACCCCGGCCGCCTTCAGCGCCGCGCGCCAGCTTCCGAAGTTCTCCCGGCGGCGAGCCGCGCGGTAGAGGCTCGGGCAGACGCGGTCAATGTTGGACCAATTGAGCTTCTCGCCCGCGCGGTGCAGCTCTCGGATGCGACGGATGATGCGCTCCCGGCTCCAGAAGTGCTCTCGGCGCATCCGGTCGTAGTCCAGCCCCGCGGCGATCAGCGCCTTGCGCCAGGAGCCGAAGTAGCGCTTGGCGCAGGCAGCCGAGTAGAGCTTCTTGTTGCGGTTCTTGAAGGCCACCGAGAGCAGGTCCTCCCCGCGCTCGAAGGCGGCGCGGATGCCCCGGATGATGCGCTGCGGGCTCCAGACCTGCTCCCCCCGTTTGATCTTGTCGTAGTCCAGGTCGGCCTCCTCGATGGCTCTACGCCAGCTGCCAAAGTGGCTCCTGGAGCGGGCGGAGCTGAACAGCGGGCCGTGCGTCCTGCGGATTCCTGTGGGGGAAAGGTCAACGCCCTGCTCGTGCAGGCGCCGGATGGTGGCGATGATACGCTCGGCGGTCCACTTCTGCTTGGCCATGGCGGCAAACCGGAGGGCGCGGGCGGCGTTCTGCCTGCAAGGCCGG
>JBHIEF010000259.1:0-5453 GCA_046760465.1 Armatimonadota bacterium
GCTTCCTCGTGGTCTTCGATGAGGTCGGCGTCAATGGCCGCGCCCGGCCGTAGCACCTCCCCCACGCGTCCCAGCAATCCCCGCAGCACTAGCCTGCCGCCTCCGTGGCCCCGCGAGCGCCGCGGCGCGCGCGCTCCCGCTCGGCCTTCGCCTGGGCCACCGCCTCCTCAAGCTGAAGCTCGATGCGTGTGGAGATGCCCGGCTCGGCCATGGTGACCCCCAGCAGGCGATCGGCGCCCTCCATGGTCAGGGGGTTGTGGGTGATGACGATGAACTGCGATTCCTGGGCGAAATCCCTGAGCACGAGGAGGAAGCGCTGGACATTCGAGTCGTCCAGCGGAGCGTCCACCTCGTCCACCACACAGAAGGGGCTGGGCCGGACCCGCAGCAGCGAGAACAGCAGCGCCGTGGCGGTGAGGGCACGCTCGCCGCCGGACAGGCTGAGCAGGTTCTGCACCTTCTTGTCGGGCACGCGGACGATGACCTCGACGCCGGTCTGAAGCAGGTCGTCGGGATCGGTCAGGATGAGTTGGGTCTCGCCCCCGCCGAAGAGCTGCTTGAAGATCTTGTCGAACTCGCGGCCCACGGCTTCGAAGGCCTCCAGGAAGGCGGAGCTGCTCGCCTCGTCGAGGTCGGCGATGATCTGCTCCAGGTCGGCCTTGGCGTTCTCCAGGTCTTCGCGCTGGCCGGTGAGGAAGTCGAGACGAGCCTTGAGGCGGTCGTACTCGGCCACGGCGCCCACGTTCACCTCGCCCATGGCGCGGATGTCTCGCTTCAGGCGCCGCACCTCCCTCTCGACCACAGTGCGCTTGATCTGTCCCGAGGCCTTGCGGGCCGCCTGCTGGGGGGTCAGCTCGTAGGCATCTGCCAGGCGCTCGCGAATGTTGTCGAGCTGGGCCTCCTCGCGCGCTCGACTCACCTCGGCCTGGTGCACGCGGTCCCGCAGCCCTTCGGTAGCCTCGCTCACCTCGCGCCCCGAACGCCCCATGGCCTCAATGCGCTCTTGCAGCTCCTGAGCCGCCTCGCGGCGCCGAGCCAACTCCTCGCGCAACTGATCGGCCTCCTGGCGCTTGCCCTCGGCCTGGGCGACGGCCGCCTCGGCCTGCCGCTTGGCCTCTTCCTCCAGGCCGTCAATGCCCTCGTACTCGGCCTGGTCGCTGGCCAGGCTCTCTTCCAGCTCGCGGCGCGCCTCCAGGCAGCGGTCCACGGCCGCCTGAGCGGACCGCACCCTCTCGTCGGCCTCGGCCACGGCCACGCTGGCGGCCGTCACCTGCGCGGCGGCAACTTCCGTCTGCTCTTGAGCCGTGACCGCCTCCGCCTCCGCCTGCTCCACCTGGCCGGCCATGGCGTCGGCCTGGCCGGACAGCTCGCGGGCCTCCTCGCCGCGCGCCTGCTGCTCGCGCCGCGCCTCCTCCAGGCGCTCGGTCAGCACCTCGATCTCCTTCTCCAGCGCCGTCAGGGTCTCGCTGGCGTCGGCGATCTGAGCCGCCAGGTGTTCGGTGTCGCGCTGGGCGACGGCCTTCAGGGAGCGTTGGTCGAGGACGGCCTGCCTGCGTTCCGCCAGCGCCTGGGTGAGGCTGTCGGTGGCCTCCTGACAGGCCTCGCCGATACGGTTCATGCGATTCAGGGCCGGCTCCAGGGACTTCAGCTCCTGCTCGGTAGCCTCGATCTCGCGCTTGCGATCCCAGGTGCCCTGCGCGTCCTCCGCGCCGGAGCCGCCAGTCACCGCCCCGCCGCGAGCGAGGGCCTCCCCGGTGAGCGTGACCAGCCGCAGGGAGGCCCCGTGCCGCATGGACAGGCGCAGAGCGGCGTCCAGGCTGGCGGCGACGATCACGTCGCTGAGGAGGTACTCGAACACGCGCCGGAAGCGCTTGGGGTACTTGACCAGGCGCGCGGCGACGCCGATGACATCACCCTCACTGCTGGCCAAGGTGGCCGGGGCGGGCAGGGCCACCGCGCCGCTGGAGATCAGGGGGAAGAAGGTGGCCGACCCCTGCCGGGTCTCCGCCAGGTAGCGCACCGCGGCCACGGCGTCGTCGTGGTTGTCGGTGATGACCCAGTCAATGCTCTCGCCCAGGGCCGCCTCGATGGCTCGGTCGTAGCGCTCCGGCACTTCGAGGAATTGGCCCACGGTGCCGCGGATGCCATGCAGCTTCCCCTCGCGGGCGGCCTCCAGGACCGCCGCCACCCCCGAGCTGCGACCGCTGACCGAGTGCTCCAGCTCCCGCAGCAACTCCAGGCGCGCGCGGAGCGAGGAGACGTGGCGCTCGATGGCGTCGCGCTTGGCCTCGTGGTCGGTGGCCAGGCGCAGCGCCTCGTCGTAGGCGCGCTGGTCCTCGGCCACGTCCCTCTCCAGGCGGGCCAGTGCCTCCTCCGCCGCCTTCAAGCGAGCGTTGCCTTCGTCGAGGCTCTCCTGAAGCCGATCGCGCCGTGCGCCGACGGTCTCGATGCGCTCGTTGATGTGGTCCAGCCGCTCGCGCAGCTCCTCCTCCAGCGATTCCAGCGTCTGCTTGTCGCTGCGCGCGGCCACGGCCTGCCCGGCCAGGTTCATGCGCCGGTTGCGCAGGTCCTCGGCCAGGCGCTGCTTCTCCTCCAAAGCCTGGCGCTCCCGGGCGAGCCCCGCTTCCGCTTCCTCGAGGGCGACGCTGCCGCTTTCCGCCTCCTGGGAGAGCGCCTCCAGCCGCGCCGTCAGCTCCTGCTCCTGCTCGGCATTGGCTTGCAGGCGCTCCTTGGTGGCCTCTCGGCGCCGCGCCAGCAGCTCGCGCCGCTCGGCCAGCGAGCGCAGGCGCTCGTCGGCCACGGCCTTCTGGCCCAGGGCGCGGTCGGCTTCGGCCTCGATGCGACTGATCTGCTCGCGCACGCCCTCTATCTCGGCGGCTACCTCGGCCGCCCGCTCACGCAGCTTGCCCTGCTCGGCGTCGAGCTTGGAGACCTGCGAGCGGGCGTTGGCCAGATCGGCCTCCAGCACCTGCTGCTCGTGCACCAGCCGCCCCAGGCGCTCCTTGTGATGGGCGTGCTCGGCCACCAACAGCTCCAGCTCCAACTCCTGGAGCTCGGCGGTCAACTGCTTATAGCGGCGCGCGGTCTCGGCCTGCTCGGCCAGCGGCGCGCGCTGCTGCTCCAGCTCGTGGCAGATGTCGCCGATGCGCAACAGATTGGCCTGGGTGGCCTCCAGCTTGCGCAGCGTCTCGCGCCGCCGCACGCGGTACTTCTGCACTCCGGCCACCTCGTCCAGCAGCTCGCGCCGGTCCTCGGAGCGAATACTGAGGATGGCGTCAATCTGGCCCTGGGTGACGATGGAGTAGGCCTGCTTGCCGATGCCGGTGTCGAGGAAGAGGTCGTAGATGTCGCGCAGACGGCACTTGGACTTGTTGATCAGGTACTCGCCGTTGCCGTCGCGGAAGACGCGGCGGGTGATGGTGACCTCAGAGTAGTCAATGTCCAGGGCGCCGTCGGAGTTGTCAATGGTGAGGGAGACCTCGGCCATGGCGCGCGGGCGGCGGCCGTTGCTGCCGGCGAAGATGACGTCGCGAGCGCTGGCCGTGCGCAGGGCCTTGGTGCTCTGCTCGCCCAACACCCACATGACGGCGTCGGCGATGTTGCTCTTGCCCACGCCGTTGGGGCCGACGATGGCGGTGATGCCCTCGCCAAACTCGAAGACCGTCTTGTCGGCAAACGTCTTGAAGCCCTGGAGCTCCAGGCTCTTGAGGTACACTCGGCTTTCACCCTTGTGCTGCGATGCCTGCTGCGAGGTAAGCTGCGAATGCTGCTGGTTCTCAGCCCCTGCGCGTGCTTGCCCGACTGCGGGCCTGCCTGCCGGTGGGCAGGGCGGGTAGGGGAGGAATCCACGCGGCGCTGCTGCGACAGCTAGTAAGATGACGCATGCTCGGCCATGCCCCCGGCCGCCTCATCCGGCCCCGAGGGCGCGGTTAGGGTACACCAAGGGAGGCCCAATGTCAACCGGAGCTGGAGCTGCCGTGGAGGCGGCGTAGCGGGCTCACCGATGGCGGGTGCCGACGGGCGGCGGCGTGGCCCGACCGACGTCCGGGGGCGGCTGGTTGACCAGGAGCCATAATAGCCCCAGTTGGCGCACGGCTCGCTCGAACTCGGCCGAGTCCAGTGGCTTGCGCACGTAGCTATTGGCGCCCAGGCTGTAGGCCTCGGCGCGGTCGCGGTCATCCTGCGAGCTGGTGAGCACCACTACCGGCGTCAACATGGTGCGCTCGTGCTTGCGCAGGCGCTTGAGTACCTCCAGGCCGCCGATCTTGGGCAGCATCAGGTCCAGCAAGACCACCGCCGGATCGGCGCGCGGATCGCGGCCACCGTACTGCCCCTGGGCGAACAGGTAGTCCAACGCCTCGGCGCCGTCCTCCACCACGACAACTTCCCCCTGCACGCCCAGCTTCGCCAGCTCGCGCACGGCGAGCTCCACGTCGTCCGGCTCGTCTTCCACAAGTAAGATGGACCCATCCTTGTTCCGCACTGTGATTTCCCCTCTCTCCGCGAGGAATGCAGACGCGCGGGCGGCGACCACTACCGCCTGGGTGAGGGCCTGCTCGGGCTGCATGGGCAAGATGCTCCCGGCCGAGGGCCGCCATGGCAGGAGGCACACAGGCGCACTGCCGTGCTAGCCAGGGCTAGCTCCTCTATCGGTCGGGAGGGGCGGAAACTTAGAGCCTGTCCCACAACCGGCGCTCTCGGTGGGCTGTCATTCTGCGCGACCTGCCTGCCCGCCTGCCGGCGAGGCAGGCTGCCAGGCAGCAGCGGAGAATCTCGTGGTGGGCTCCATGCGAGACCCTTCACTTGGCGGACCGCCAGGCGGTCCGCAGCTCAGGGTGACAGCTTAGGGATTCGAGAATGGTCTCCTGGGGGATCACGAACGCGAGATTCGGGCGGGAGAGCCAGTCCTGGAGCGCTCAGCGGACCAGGATGTCTGCCCGCGGCCACTTGCGGCCGGCTGCTT
Source organism: Armatimonadota bacterium (assembly GCA_046760465.1). Lineage (GTDB taxonomy): Bacteria > Armatimonadota > Zipacnadia > JAUWAU01 > JBHIEF01 > JBHIEF01. The sequence goes on from JBHIEF010000259.1 coordinate 4,964, forward strand.
CGGCCTCCAGCAGGGGCCAGTCGGGGGTGGTGGTGAGGATCTCGGGGCCGTCTGCGGTAGCCAGGATGGTGTCCTCCGACTTGGTGCCCTGGATGGAGGGGTTCCAGGCGAAGGCCTGATTCCCGAGGACCGTTTCCTCCAGTGTCGGAGTGGCACGGTAGTCGCGCGGTGCGTAGCCGCAGGCGCCGCCCTGATGGTGGAGCTGCCATTCCTGCGGCCAGCCGCCGTCGGCGTAGGCGGCCAAGGCCTTCTCCCAGATGTCTCTCACCTGCGCGCCGGGGGTGGTGTGACCGATGAAGGTGGCGTCCACCGTGGCGACGGCCTTCATCTTCTCCCTCAGCTCGTCAGGCGGCTCGCCGAAGTGGATCAGGCGGGTGGCACATGCCCACAGGCCTTGCCAGCGGCCGCAGATGACGAGCATGGCGTACTTCCCCAGCCTCTTGGTTTCCTTGGGGGTGGGGTGTCGCCACTGGAAGACGCGCTCGTCGGT
>JBHIEF010000260.1:0-5394 GCA_046760465.1 Armatimonadota bacterium
GCCCCGTTGCGGCGCAGCACCGCGGGCACGGTCCGCATCAGGATGCCCAGGTCGAACCACAAGCTGCGCCGGCTTAGGTACTCCATGTCCTTCTCGAGCATGAAGCGGCAGTCGGTTTCCTTGCGCCCGTTGATCTGCCAAAGGCCCGTCAGGCCCGGCGGCGCCACGAGTCGGAGCGTGGCGCGTTCGTCCGCGATGGGCCGCGATATGGGTCGCGGGCCGACCAGGCTCATCTCCCCGCGCAGGATGTTAACGAGCTGCGGGAGCTCGTCCAGGCTTGACCTGCGGAGGAATCGCCCCAAGCGCGTCACGCGCGGGTCGTCCGGGATGCGGATCAAGCTGTGGTCCGGCTCTCTGTTCAGCGGCAGCACCTCGGGCAGCTTCTCCTCGGCGTCGCACGTCATCGTGCGGAACTTGAGCAGCGTGAACGGCTTGCCGTTCCGCCCTGGCCTGCGCTGCCTGAACAGCACCGGCCCCGGTGAGTCCAGCTTGATGGCCGCTGCAATGCCGGCCAGGAGCGGCCCGCAGACCACGATGCCCACGAGAGCCGACACAAGGTCAAACGCACGCTTGGCCGCAAGATAGGCCGCACTCACTTCGCCGGACGGCAGAGCCTGCGCAGGTCGGGAGGCCGCCTTCGCGGCCGCAAGCCTGCCCCCGTACTGAGTTGCGTCCGTGACGCCCAACTGGGTCACCCCCGGCGAGTCGCCTGCTGGCCCAGTACCTACTCGGCAGTTGCGGGCGCCCGACCACGCCGCTCCTGCCCCGCGGGCACAGCCTCGGAGTGCTGTGCTGCTACGAGTCTACGATACAGCGCCTCGTAGTGATCCGTCGTGACGTCCCAGGTCCGATGCCGCCGCACATGCTCGCGCCCCGCGAGCCCCGCTGCCCGCACGGCCGCTGGGTCGTTGGCGAGCTTCGCCAGCTTCTCGGCCAAGTCGTCAACGTCGCCAGCTTGGAACGTGAACCCGTGTCCCTCCAGCGCCTCCAGGTGTGGGCCGATGTCGCTGGCGAGGACACACGTGCCATGGCCCATGGCCTCGAGAACGGACAGGGGCAGGCCCTCGACATCCGACGGCTGGCAATAGAGGTAGGCGTGGCCAAAGAGCTCCTCCAGCAGCCGGCCCTGCACGAACCCGACGAATGACACGTTCCCATTCGTGCTCCGCTGGAGGTCGTTCGCGTACCGGCTCCTATGGCCTGCCGCGCCGGCAATCACTAGCTTCTTGCCTGGCGCCGCTCTCTCGAACGCCTCAACCAGGTAGTGCAGGCCCTTCTCCGGCGTCAGGCGTGCCGCGCAGAACAGATACTCCCCGGGCGCGAGTCCAAGCCGTGCCAACTCCGTCGGCCGTGGGGTCTGCACCGGGCACGTGCCAGACGGCACCACGTCCGCGCGCGAGCCGCCGACGCGCTCACACTCGCTGGCGACGCTGTGGGAGACGGCCACCCAACCATCTGCCGCTCTGGCCGAGACGCGGGCGCCAACGCGCAAGAAGGTCCTCGCCGGAAGGCTCCACTTTGCCCGGTCCCAGTCCGCGCCGTGCGCTGTAACAACGATGGCCTGCCCGTTCCCCGGCCGCGCCAACGGCGCCAGTATCCCCGGCCCGACCCCGTGGAAATGCAGCACATCGAAGTCGCGCCTCAGGGCGTCCCGGAGCGACGTGAACGTGTGCGTTATCGTGTCAAGGTGCTTCCCGCGCAGGCCCTTCGAGACAACCCGCTCCATGCCGCGATAGGACCCGTTGGACCCGTTCAGGTAGTGCGGACGGCAGTAGACCGTGACCTCGTGCCCCCGCTCGACCAGGCGCGCGCCAACCTCCTCGACGTAGCGGGCGATCCCGCCGATGGTCGGCACGGCCTTGACTCCGAGCATCGCTATCCGCATCGTCTGTCAACCATGTGCGACGTGCGGCCTGCGTCCGTCTCAGTCCACTATTGACCCGTCGCGCGCGTCCACGACATGGCGTCCGTTGCCCTGGGCTCCTGCACGGCGCGGTGCGGCTGCATCGTGCGCGTGGTGACCTCCGCCGCCGGCGCGTGCGTGGGCGTGGCCTTGGTGCACAGGTAGCCGCGCTGCTCGAACTCCCCCTGCGCGCGCGCCAGTTGGGCATCGTCCTCACAGAAGCCGACGATGACACCGCCGGACCCCGCCAGCTTCGCGGGCAGCCCGTGCTTCCGAGCGATTGCCACCATCTCCAGGTTCTGCTTGCCCAGAGCCTCGTCGCCGTATATGGCGCGGCGCAGGTCGAAGTTCTCGTCCATCAGGACCGCCAGCGCCTCGTAGTCGCGCGACCAGAGGACGGCGTAGCCCTCCTGCGCCAGCGCCGCGAACTTGCGCATCGCGTCAACGACCACCGCCTCGCCCCGGTCGAAACGCCTGCGCACGGGCGAGTGGACCCGACTGGAGTCGCTGGGGTTGCGCGTGATCGCCATGTAGAGCGGCGGCAGCAGCGACATGTCCATGGGCTTGTAGAAACCGTGGCCCTGCGCGGCCATTAGGATCGGCGCGAAGTCCATGTAGACGAGCCCGCCGTACACTTGCACGACTCGGTCCTGAAGGCCGGCGGCGATGCCCAGCTCGTCAGTCTCGGCCTGGAGGACCAGGTTGGGCTGCATCGCCTTGGGAAGCTGCTCCTCATTCACCTGGTAGAAATCTATGAGGCACTTGAGCGCCCCGGTCACGATGGCGCTCGATCCGGCCAACCCCACCTGCCTCGGTATGGTCGTGTCGTACTCCAGCGTGAAGTTGCGCTGCGGGAGCGCGATCCCCGCATGGCGACAATGGTCGAAGAAGCTCTTGCACGTCGCCCACAGCAGCCGCAGCCCGCCGTAGTACCCGTTGCGCGTCGCCAGGTGGTGCATGTCGGCCAGGCTGTCGAACACCATCGGGTCGTGCACGCGGTGCGGCAGAAGCGTAACCTCGGCGCTCTCCCAGAGCCGGACCTTGGCGGCGTACTCGGCCACACAGCATGAGATCGTCTTCCCGCCGAACCCGTCTGACGGGTTCCCCAGCAGGCCCACACGCGCTGGCACACGATAGGAGATGATCAACGAGCGACCCTCCTCGGCGCCTCGAAGGCGCCCGGTGCCCACCCCGAGAGCAACGCGATGGCTCCTTCTGTGCGACGCGACGACTCCGTCGGTTCAGCCGCTACTGGCCCACCGCCACTTCCTGCCGGACCGGCTCTCGCCGATTCCGTAAGCTCGGATACGCCGTTCCAGCACTATCGGCATAATTGCGGGGACTCAGACCGCCCGAGGGGTTGACAATGGGCGGTGCAAGGGGTATAAGCATAGTAGGCAGAGCCCCAAGCCAGGGATTCTTCTGCCTAGGAGCCGGGGAGCGGTCCCTCCCCGGTTCCTTCATGCTTGTACCGGCCCGCTCGTCCCCTCCCTAGCCCTCACCGCAAGCGATCGCCCCCGATGCGGCGAAGACGCTCAGGACAACTAGGTGCCAATTCCGCTCCGTTCTGGGGGGCCCTCCCTTGGACAAGCAGGGACCCACTACATCCGACTTCCAGGTGAGTCAGAGAGACGCCGCAACTGCGTGTTCAGTGCCGGGTCTCCTCGAGTGAATGGGGGAGCAGCGAGGTCTGCGTAGCGCGCTTCTTCCGTAGCCATTCCTGCGCTGTTGCGACTGGATTCTACACCACCCCACTTCTCCCTGTCAACCCCTCCACCTCCCCTTCCCATGTAAACGTTTGTTAACAGTTCCGACGCGCCCTGCGGCCCCTGGGGGCGGCGGCACTGGAGACAGGGAGGAGCTTCCGGGGGATCATCGCGTGTGAGGAGCTGCGGATGCTGAAGGCCGCGCCAGAACCGGATCGTTGGCACCAGGAGGAGGCGGAAGCTGCGTAGCCCGGGACCCGAGAGCCGCCACCGCTACAGACTGCCGATGGGACACCCCCGCCTGCAACGGCACTGGATACACGGCACGGGCCTGTCTGCGGCGAACGCCAGAAGGGCGTTAGACGGTGCAGCGCGCTGTCGACACCCCACGAAGGTCGGTCCGTCCCTGGCATGCATCGCTTCCTACCAGCAGACGGTGTCACGGTAAGCACGAGCCCAGCATTCGAGGAACCACAGGATGCGTTGCTGCTGCACCGGCATGCGCTCGTATGGTCGCGCCAAGGCGGCAAGTCGCTCGTGCAGGATCCCGGCGTCCACTAGGAGGCGCCGGGCCTCCCTGTGAGCCGAGCTGTCTTGCGTGGCGGCGATCAGGCCAGCTATGGGGACGTCGAAGCTGTGCTTCCGCCGCCACGCGACCTGGGCCGGCAAGACCTGAGCAGCCAGTACCCGCAACACCAGCTTGCCAGTCCATCCCCGGATCTTGCACTGCGCCGGGAGACGCACCGCAAGCTCGGTAAGGCGCGGAGATAGGTATGGGACTCGAGCCTCAACGCCGTAGGCCATGGTCATCCTGTCCGTCTTGACGAGCAGTTCATCGGGTAAGAATGTGGTCAAGTAGAGCCGTGTGAATCGCTGGTAGGGTGACCCCGTCGGCCCAAGCCGCGCTTCCATCAGAGCCAGGTGGGCCTCCTCCGAATCGCTCAGCGTGCCACGCATTCGCTCACCGTACAGGCCAAGCTTGTCCTCGAGCGTCGTCTGGGCCATCATGCGGTAGGCTAGCTCCACCGTATCCCCCGATGCCTTCGCGAAGTGCACGAGCCGATGCAGCCGCCTGTGCCACGCCGCCGCCGCGTGAGCCAATGAGCCCACGAGGGGCGCTATGTGCCGGTACGGCGAGCGCGTGAGATGCCACGCGAGCCGCAGCTGGCTGTAACCACCGTAGCACTCGTCTGCGCCCTCTCCCGTTAGGACGACGGTGGCCACCGGTTTCGTAACGGCAGCCATCTGCAGCACCGGCAGCACAGCGGCGTCCGCCATCGGCTGGTCCAGAAGCCATGCTGCCCAGGTCGCCTCGTCCGCCCGGGGCTGCTTCGCTGGAACCAGATGGTGGCGCGAGCCGCAGTGGGCGGCGACGGACTCGGCCACCATGCTCTCGTCGAAGCCGGGCTCGGCGAACTGCACTGTGAAGCTGCCCACCTGCCCGGCACGCGCTTGTGCCGCGTAGGCACAGATCAAGCTCGAATCTAGGCCGCCAGACAGGTACACCGCGAGGGGAACATCGGCTGCAAGTTGCCGAGAGACGGACTCGCGCAGCGCTGCTCCAACGTCTGCTGCCGCCCGTGCCATCTCCGCGCCTTCGAGTTCATCGTCTGGAAGCGTCCAGTACGGCCGGGTCTCGCAGCAGCGCTCCGTGACCGCTAGCAGGTGCCCCGGCAGCAACTGCACCACGTCGGCGAACACGGTTCCCGGCCCGGGAACGTACCGGAACGTGCAGTACGAGTCCAGTGCGCGCGCGTCGAGTTCCCTGCTGACGCTCGGGTGCTG
>JBHIEF010000261.1:0-5382 GCA_046760465.1 Armatimonadota bacterium
TTGCTACGGAGCTTGTGGTAGAAGGTCTCCCCGTCCAGGCGCACCAGACGCGCTTTGTCGGCCGCCTCGGTGATACTCACTCGATCGCCGATCTGAAGTTGTCGGGTGATCTGCCCGTCTACGCTTAGATGCACATCGGTGCGCTGGGGGTCCCGCGCGCGCAGCTCAACGGTGACCTCCACGTCGGCGGCAACGACCACGGGTCGGGCGTGCAGCGTGTGCGGGCAGATGGGGACGATGACCATGGCCTCCAGGCGCGGGTCCACGATGGGGCCACCGGCGGAGAGGCTGTAGCCGGTGGAGCCCGTGGAGGTGGCCACGATGAGGCCATCGGCGGCGTAGTCGGCCACGTACTCGCCTGCGACCGTGACACCGAGGTGCACCAGCGTCGAGGTCAGGCTGCGGGCGATGCTGGCCTCGTTCATGGCGATCAGCGGCGGTTGCTCGCCGTCCTCGCGCCCTATCACCACCTCGAGTAGGGGCCGCGCCTCCACGCTGAATTCGCCCGCCACGACCTTCTCCAGCCGCTCGCAAAGAAGCTCGTACTTGGTCTCCGCCAGGAAGCCAACGCCGCCCATGTCCACACCCAGCACGGGCACCCCCAGGGGCGCCGCCTGCCGAGCGACGGCCAGCAGCGAGCCGTCGCCCCCCATGACCACCACCAAGTCGTTGTTGAGGACCGCCTCGCGGCGGTCCTCGGGGAGTGGACTGTGCTCCAGCACGGCCTCCACACCCAGCTTGGCGAGCCGGTCGGCCAGGTCGCCCGCGGACTCGCTGGCGTGGGGCCGGTCGGGGGCGGCCACGATGCCTACGCTTTGGATCATCTGTCAGCCGTAGGGGCGCCTATCCCCCGCCGCCTTCCTCGCCCTTCAGGCGAGCCAGGTTCTCCTTGGCGTGCTGGTAGTTGGGATCAATCGCCAAGGCCTGCTCGTAGCGCTTGATGGCCTCCTCGGGCTGGTTGCGCTTCTCGTAGACCACGCCCAGGTTGTTCAGGGCGTAGACGTACTTGTCGTTGATGTGCAGCGCCTTCTTGAAGTGCTGCTCCGCCTCCGCCAGACTGCCTCGGTCGAGGTAGATGAGCCCCACGTTGTTGTGCGCGTCCGCGTTGGTCGCGTCCAGATCCAGGCAGATGAGATACTCCGCCAGCGCGTCGTCCAGCCTCTTGGCGTCGTGGTAGGCATTGGCCAGACCGCAGTGCGCGCTGGCGCGGCTGGGGTACTCAGCCACCAGCGCCCGCCACTGCGTCAGGGCCCGCTCCTTCTCGCCCGCCTGCTCCAGGGTCAGGGCGATGTTCAGATCGGGCTCGAAGAACCCCTGGCGGGCCTGCGCCGCCGCCCGGAACTTCTCCAGCGCAGCTTCGTAGTCTTGCCTCTGAAACAGCACCCAGCCCAGGTTGTTGAGCGACTCGGCGTCGTCGGGAGAGATGTCCAGGGCCGCCTCGCAGGCCGCCTGAGCCTCATCCAGCCGGCGCAGGGCCGCGTACGTCAGCCCCAGATAGTGATGCGGCAGGAGCTGGTTGGCATCCAGCTCCGCTGCCTTCTGTAGTCGCGGCAGCGCCGCCTCGTACTCCCCCCGCGAGTAGCTGACGATGCCCAGACCGAGCTGGGCCTCGAAGATGTTCTCATCGGCCCCCAGGGCGGTCTGGTAGTGCCTCTTGGCCTGGTCGAGGTTCTGCTCGCGCAGGTACAGAGTCCCCAGCGCGGTGGACAACTCCTTGTCCTCGCCCACCAGAGCCAGGGCCGCCGAGTACTCGCGGATGGCCTTGCTGGTGTCGCCGAAGCGCTCCAGGGCCCGCCCGAAATCACGGTGCACCTCGGCATCCCTGTCGTTCAGCCCGATGGCCCGGTTGTACTCGTTGAAGGCGACGGTCCAGTTCTCCTGGCGCGCGCAGACGTTGGCCAGGTTGTGCCGCGCCTCGAAGTAGTCTTCGTTCCTCTCCAGGGCCCGGCGGTAGCTGGCCGCGGCGGCGTCCAGGTCGCCCTTGGCGAAGTAGGCGTTGCCCAGGTTGTTGTAGTCGGTGGGTGAGTCGGGGTCCTTGGCCAGCGCCCGCTTCAGGTAGTCAATCGCCTCGTCGTGCTGTTGGAGCTGGTAGCACACGTACCCCAGCCAGCTCAGCGGCGCGGCTTCCTCGGGATTGGCATCCAGCACCTTGAGGAAGGCCGCCTTGGCCTCCGCCCACTTGCCCTGGTCGGCCAGTTCCACGGCCCGCTCGAAGTCCGTCGGCTCGTCCTGCGCGACGGCCACGGGCGGGACGAGAAGCAGAGCGACGACGGCTGCCACCAGTGCCGGGGATGCTGTGCTCCTAAGCTGTGGGGCCGTCTTCACTGTGACTGTCCCTCCCTTGTGGTGCGGCGAGGAGAACTGTAGTCCCTGCTCTATTGAGCGTGTCCGGCGGCTCTACCCGACGCCGGACGCAATCCGACATCGGGCATCTCCACCGCGGGCGCTGCGCTTCCATCGCAGAGGCGGCGCGCCGCCTCACAGATGGCCTCAGCGTCTATGCGGCACTCCCTATGCAGCGCCTCCACGTCCCCGTGAGGAACGAACTCGTCGGGGATGCCCAGGCGCGTCACCACGGCCTCCTCCGCCCCGCCTTCCCGCAGCAGCGCCAACACACTGCTGCCGAAGCCGCCCACCAGCGTCCCCTCCTCCACGGTGACCACCTTGCCCACCGCTCGCGCCAGCGGGACGATCAGGTCGGCGTCCAGGGGCTTGGCGAACCTACAGTTCACCACCGCGGCGGCAAGTCCCTCCGCCGCCAGCGCCTCCGCGGCCTCCAGGGCGGGCTGCACCCGCGAGCCCAGGGCCAGCACCAGGCAGTCCTCGCCCTCCCTGGCCAGCACGCCTCGGCCCCATTCGTACTCCGCCGGGGAGACAGGCTGAGCGGGGCCCACACCCCTCGGATAGCGGATGGCCGCGGGCCGTCGCAGCTCGTACGCGCAGCGCAACGCCTGGGCCAGCTCAGCGGTGTCCGCCGGGGCCATGATGGTCAGGCCCGGCATGTGTTGCAGGTAGGCGATGTCGAAGACGCCGTGATGGGTGGGCCCGTCGTCGCCCACCAGCCCCGCCCGATCCAGGCAGAAGATGACCGGCAGGTTCTGCAAACACACGTCGTGCACGATCTGGTCATAGGCCCGCTGTAGGAAGGTCGAGTAGATGGCCACCACCGGCCGCAGACCGGCCTTCGCCATCCCCGCGGCGAAGGTGACCGCGTGCTGCTCACACATCCCCACGTCGAAGCAGCGGGCCGGGAAGCGCCCGTTGAGCCGCTCTACGCCCGTGCCGTCGGCCATGGCCGCCGTGATGGCCACTACCCGGTGGTCCTGCTCGGCCAGCTCCATCAAGGCGTCGGCGAAGGCCTCGCTGTAGGTGACGCCATCCGCCGCCCGGCGCGGCCGCCCGGTCTCGATGTCGAAGGGGCTGGCACCGTGCCAGCGAGTGGGCTCGTCCTCGGCCGGGGCGTATCCCTTCCCCTTGCGCGTTAGCACGTGCACCACGACCGGGCCGCGCAGGCTCCGGGCGTGTTTCAGGATGTCCCGAATCTCCCCCACCTCGTGGCCATCGGCTGGCCCCAGGTACGTGAACCCCAGGTCCTCAAACAGCATCCCCGGCACCACCAGGCGCTTGACCCCGTCCTTCACCCTGTCCACCAGCTCGACCATGGCATCACCCAGGGGCAGGCGCTGCATCATCTGGTTGAAGTCGTCGCGGGCCCGCAGGTAGTAGGGATCGGAACGCAGGCGGCTGAGATAGTTGGCCAGGGCGCCTACGTTGGGCGAGATGGACATCTCGTTGTCGTTTAGCACGACCAGTAGGTCCACGCCCAAGTGCCCGGCCTGGTTCAGGGCCTCGAAGGACATGCCCCCCTGAAGCGCGCCGTCGCCGACCACCGCCACGACCCTCTCGCCCGTGCCCAGGAGGTCTCTGGCCTTGGCGAACCCCAGCGCCGCACTGATGGCGGTGCTGCCGTGGCCGGCGCCGAAGTGGTCGTGCTCGCTCTCCCCGGGCACGCAGAACCCCGACAGCCCACCCGCCTGGCGCAGCGTGGCGAACTGCTCCCGCCGCCCGGTGAGCAGCTTGTGCGCGTAACACTGGTGGCTGACGTCCCAGATGATCTTGTCGCGGGGGCTGTCGAAGCACAGGTGCAGGGCAATGGTCAGCTCCACCACGCCCAGATTCGGCGCCAGGTGCCCCCCGTGCTCCGAGGTGGTCTCGATAATGACCTCACGGACCTCCTGGGCCAACTCCGCAAGCTCTGCGCTCGACAGCTTGCGCAGGTCCCTGGGCGAGTTGATCTCACTCAGATGGTCGCTCATCTACTGAGGCCTGCTTCCCGCCCGCGCGCTCCTCAACTCCGACGCTACTCCGGCGACTCCAGTTCCTCGATCTCGATCCGGTCGCCCTCGGCCGCCACCACCTTGGCGATGCGCGCGGAGGCGTCCTTGAGGCGCTTGCGGCACACGGCGATCAGCTTCATGCCGCGCTCGTAGCACTTGACCTGCTCATCCAGCGACAGTTCGCCGCTCTCCAGTCGCTCCACGGCCGCCTCTAGCTCCTCCAACGCCTTCTCGAAGGGGAGCTGTTCCAGGTCGTCCAGGTTGTCCGCTTCGGCGTTCGTTGTCAAGCCACTGCCTCCTCCACCGAGGTCACGTCCGCTCCCGCATGGCCGTCGGCCAGGCGGATGTCAACGCCGTCGCCCACGGCAAGCTGCTGGATGCTCGTCACCACCCGACCGTCCTCCACGCGCGAGCAGAGAGCATAGCCCCGCTTCAGCGTCTGCCCCGGCCCCAGGGCGGAGAGCTTCTGCGCCAGCGAGTCAGTCTGCGCTCCTAACATCGCCAGCGCGTGCTGGTAGTGCGTGTTGAGCCGCACGGACAACTCGTCCACCGCCTGCTCGAGCTGCTGCACACGCTCCTCCGGATGGCGCAGAGCCCGGCGACTGGCCCATGCCGCCAGCGCCGAGCGCCAGCGCTCCAGCGTGCTCACGAGGGCCAGCCGCAGCCTCTCGCCGGAGTCGTCCAGGCGCTGCCAGAGCTCCGCCTTGTCGGGCACGGCCATCTCGGCAGCGGCCGAGGGCGTCGGCGCCCTGACGTCGGCCACGAAGTCGGCGATGGTGAAATCAGTCTCGTGCCCCACCGCGCTTACGACCGGGACCCGCGAGGCGTAGATGGCCCGGACCACGGGCTCCTCGTTGAAGGCCCACAAGTCCTCGATCGAGCCGCCGCCGCGGCCCAGGATGATGAGGTCAACGTCTGGCAGGGCGTTGGCGACGCGCAGCGACTCGACGATGCTGGGCGCCGCCTGCTCGCCCTGCACCACCGTCGGCACCAGAATCTGCTCCACCAGCGGGAAGCGGCGGGACAGGATGGTGGTAATGTCGCG
>JBHIEF010000262.1:0-5341 GCA_046760465.1 Armatimonadota bacterium
GCTGCGGGCCATCGAGACCTGCAAGCACGGCATCGAGTATTCCGAGAGCCGCCTGGGGACGCCATGAATGCCCCGGGCGGGGCCTAGTGCACCGGCGCCTGTGCAGCCATCAGGCGCACGGTCCAGCGCCAGTTCTGGTAGACCGGCGTTGGCATGGACGATGGTGAGGCGAAGGGAGAGGTAGTCATGAAGCGATGCGTCTGCATAGGTGTGCTGGCAGTTCTGTTGGCAGCGACGAGCGCGATGTCGGTAGCCGTCGGCGCCGAGGGGGAGATGCCCTCGACTACCGCTGGCGATTACGTCATTCGGGTGTGGACGGTCACCCTCACCGATCGGGCCGCAACGCCCGTTGGGGCTCAGCGGGCAGAGGCCCCGGCGCGCGAACGGAAGATGACGCTGGCCCTCGAGCTCGAGGCTCCGGACGAGCTGGCCGCGGCGCGCATTTGTGGCATCGAGTATCCATTGCGCGTCGTGGACGACCGAGGCAGGGAAGTGGCGCCACTCGCGGGGGACCGCCCACGTTCGCCGATCTTGCCCGGCCGTATGTACGGACCAGATGGCCGTGAGTGCACATACACGCTGGCGCTCTCCCTCCCGCAGCAGGGCGCCAGGTCCATCTCGGTCGAGGGCGTGTTGCTGCTGTTCGAGAAGTGCGAGAAGGTGGAGTTGCGGTTCCCGTGGGGGGTGGTGGGCGAGCGGGGCGCGGGCGCGGGGGTGGAGGCGGTGACCAAGCAGTTCGGCGAGCGCGAGCAGGCCCTGCAGGCCACCTTGGCCGTGACGCGGCCGGACATGGAGCTGCCGCTGGCGGCTCCGCTCTGGGCCAGCATGACTGACGAGGACACATGGGTGGTCCGGGAGGATGGTCAGCAGACCAAGAACCATCGGCTCACGGGCAACGAGGAGGGTTACACCTTCGAGTTCGGTCGCGCCCTGAGCCAGAAGGGCGCGGCGGACGAGCTGGTCTATACGACCATCGTCAAGGCCCGCCCAACCGTGCGTGTGCCCTTCCGAGTGGCGGGCATACCGGTGCCCGAGGGGCCGCGCAGGACAGCCGAAGAAGGGGCGGTGGAGCCGCAGCCTCACCCCTTCTGGGTGCCAGATGAGCGGGCGGGCAGCATCGAGTTCGACGTGATGGTGGGGGACAAGCCGATGCCGGGGCCCATCTCGATCAGAATCGCCATGGCATACCAGCAGGACGAGGAGCGCGCCTCGGACTGGGAGCATTTCTGGGCGGAGATCGACAAGAACGGGCACGTGACGCTGAGCCACCTCCGTCCCGGCCAATACGGCCTCATAGCCGTAGGCAACTTGATCGGCGACTTGCACGCGCACGAGTTGCGGCGGCGGCTGGGGCGGGTGCTGGAGATCGACGCGCAGGACTACACCTGGATGGACGAGTTCCAGCATCCGTTTGTGCGCAGAGGGCAGACGACGGAACTGCGCCCTGTGCGCTTCGTGCCGGAGATGCAGGCGCTGACGCCCGCGCCGGACGCAACGGTCCCCAGGAGCCAGGTGGTGTTCTCGTGGGAGCCGTACCCAGGGGCGGCCAGCTACACGGTGAGCCTGAGCGTCAGGCTGTCCAAGCGCAAGACCAGGAGGTTCTGGCTCTCGAACCCGGTGGGCGAGACGCAGTTGAGGTATGCCCCAGACGCGGGCCAGTCGCTGGCCGAGGGCGATGCGGAGTATCTGACACTGAGGCCTGGCACCAAGTACTCGTGGGCCGTCGCCGCCTTCGATCAGGACGGCGTGAAGCTCTCGCAGGCGCACGGCGGGACGTTCGAGGTGGAGTAGCGTGGAGCACAGTCGGGCGGAACTGAAGATGGCGAGGACGCGGACAAAGCGAGGAAAGCGATGCCTCATGGCGCTCATGGGGCTTGCTGCTGTCCTGGTGTGCGCCACGCCGCTGGCCGCGCAGGCAAGCATGGGGGTGCTGTTTCCCGAGCGCGGGCTGACGCGCGACCTGGCGGCGGCGCGCGAGGAGATCATCGCAGCCCTTCAGGAGAGGATGGCCGCGGCGGGCGCCTCGGGCGTGCAGTGGCTCGACCCGCAGGGCGCGGCCGAGAGGCAGGCCCTCAAGCAGGCCGGGCTCAAGCCGGGACACCTGGAGGCGCCGCAGTCGGCCGAGCGGCTGGCCCCCTTTGCGCGGGCCCTGGGCCTGGACTGGCTGCTGGTGATGGAGCTCAAGCAGTTCGAGGCCCGGCTCAACATGGTCAAGTCGCGGGCGTGGGTAGCCTGCCGGCTGATCGCCGCGGCCACGGCCGAGCAGGCCGACATTGACGTGGTCAAGACCGACGGCGACCGGCAGGGACTGCGGGACATCGAGGCCCGCGAGGCCACGCCGGAACAGATACTGGCCATTCTGGTCAGCAATCGCCTCTGGCCCCGCGTGGCGGCGCACCTGGGACAAGCCGACCTAGTGCCCGTAGAGCCGCCGGACGTCGGACCGGTCGAGCCGCCGGACATTGGGCCCGTCGAGCCAGCGGACGTTGGCCCCGTCGAGCCGCCAGACGTCGGGCCCATCGAACCGCCACATGTCGGACCGGTGGCGCCGCCGGACATCGGACCCGTGGAGCCGGGGGACGTCGGCCCCAGCGCGATGACCGCGGAGGAGCGAGTCTTCGCGCTGGACAGGCAGATTCGCGAGCAAGGCGAGAGCGCCGCGCTGCGCATCGCCCTGGGCGAGGCGTACCTGACCATCGGCGACTACGGACAGGCCGAGTTTCACCTGCTGCGGGCGACGGTGCTGGACCCCAAGCTGCCCGAGCCTCACCTGCGGCTGGGGGAGATACGCACCAACCAGAAGCGCTGGCGGGCGGCGGTGGACGAGTACAGGGAGGCGGTCAGGCTCGATCCGGGCAACATCAACGCCCGCATCGCCCTGGCCCGCTCCTACGAGCGCGCCGGGGCCTCCAAGGAGGCCCTGAGCGAGTTCGAGGCGGCCGCTCGGTTGGACCCCGACAACGGGGTGCCCCACCTGGAGCTGGGCGACTTCTACGCCCGGCAGCACGACAACCGCGCGGCGGAGAGGGAGTATCGCCTGGCGGCGGATTGCGCCGAGCCGGACACCAGGGCCTATGGGCGACTGGCCGACTATTACGCGGAGAAGGGCCAATTCAAGGAGTCCTTCGACTACCACCTGCGCGCCATTCGGCACCAGACCAATCCGCTGGTCATGGACGAGCGGCGCTACGGGAAGATACTGGCCCTGGCCGACGAGGCCTTGGCCAAGCAGATGGCCGACTCCAACGCGGCCATGACCCGCTTCCGGCGCGGCCGCATGACGCGGGAGGAGGCCTACTACGCCTTCCAGGGCTTCGCCGACTACTCGCGCGACATCTACAACCTGGCGGCCGCGGTGACGCCGCCGGCCACGGCCCGCGCCGTGCACCAGGCCAGGCTGCTGGTCTACTCGCTGGCCAACCAGGCCGACCTGAGCCTGCTGGAGTACCTGGACACCAACGACGACGCCGACTTCGAGACGGCCAAGGTGCTGCGGGCGGAGGCAGTGCAGGAGTTCGCGCGGCTGCGACAACAAGCAGCACGGTAGATGAGTCCCTTGGCGACTATCGGCAAGGCCATGGTGCTGCTGGGGGTGCTGTTGGTGGCCTTCGGCGGCCTGGCCATACTGGTGGGCAGGCTCACCGGCGCCGAGGGGCGTCTGCTGCCCGGGGACATCGTGGTCAGGCGGGGCAACTTCAGCTTCTACATGCCGCTGGCCACCTGCCTGGTGCTGAGCCTGCTGCTGACGCTGGTTCTGTACCTGATCATGTGGGCGAGGCGGTGAGAGACATCGGGCAGCGGGCGAGCTCCTACCCTACGGCGGTTGGTCGCGTAGCAGCATCGGAGGTGCCGAGTTCGTGAGGTCGCTTCAAGAGTGGATGGAGTACGTCCGGGAGCAGCGGGAGGCCGCGCAGCGAGGCGGCCGCCGCGGCCGGGCGGCCGCGCCCGAGGCCGAGGCCGCCTTGCCCGTGCAGGACCAGCCGGCCCCGCCGGCTGAACCGGACGACCCGCCGCCCGAAGTCCGGGCCGCCGAGGCAGTCGCCAAGGCAGAGCGACCGACCTCGGCCGCCACGACCCAGACCGCGGGGGCCGGCAGGCGCGGGGGCCGGCGCGGCCCACGCCCCGGCCACAGCCCCGCGGAGTTTGCCGAGCTGCTGAACCGGATCGGCGGCGCGCAGCAGGCGCCGGCGGACGACTACCCCGGCAGGCCGGGCCTGGGTCGGCGCACGCGCGAGCAACTCATGGCGCTGCAAGGCAGGCAGCGGCGCCTGCCCCTGGACATCGCCGAGGAGCCGCCGCCGCGCCGCATCAGACGCGCGGCCAAGGAGACGCGCGAGGAGCTGATACAGCGGCTGGCGGACCCGCAGCTCACCCTGCGGGAGGTGGCGCTGCTGCTGAACGTGTGCCCCACCACCGTGCGTCGCTACACCAACCGGGGCGTGCTGAACCACTTCCGCACGCCCGGCAACCAACGGCGATTTCATCTGTCGGACGTGCTGGACTTCATCGAGCGCATGCGCCAACAGCAGGAGTGATCCTGAGGGCCGGCGCTCGTAGCGCGCAGTGAACTAGCACCACAGCAACGACTCGCGTGCGCGAATCGGCGCAGGGAGGGAACGAGCACGATGAAACTCAAGATCCTCGTGGTTGACGACGAGGCGGACGTGCGCGATATGGTGGCGCGCGTCCTAGAGCAGAACGGCTTCGAGGCCATCACCGCCAAGAACGGCCAGGAGGCGCTGCTGCGGGACCTGAACGACGAGCCCGACCTCATCGTGCTGGACATCATGCTGCCGGACATCAACGGCATCGAGGTGTGCCGGCGGCTGCGCGGGCGCACCACCAAGCCCGTCATCATGCTGACGGCCAAGGACGAGGAGGTGGACCGGGTGGTGGGGCTGGAGCTGGGCGCCGACGACTACGTCACCAAGCCCTTCAGCCCGCGGGAGCTGATCGCCCGCGTGCGGGCGCAACTGCGGCGCACCACCGAGTACTCGCAGGCCGCCGAGGCGGGCGAGGTGCTCGACTTCGACGAGATCAAGATAGACGCGAGCCGCCACGAGGTCATCGTGCGCGGCGAGGAGAAGCGGCTGACCCCCAAGGAGTTCGACCTGCTGCACCTGCTGGCCCGCAACGAGGGCCGCATCATGCACCGGGACGTGCTCATGCAGAACGTGTGGGGGTACGACAGCTCCATCGAAAGCCGCACGCTGGACGTGCACATCCAGCGGCTCAGGAAGAAGATCGAGGGCGGGGCCACGCCGCCACGGCTGATCATCACCGTGCCCAGCCTGGGCTACAAGTTCCAGGCGCCGGCCAAGGCGGAGGAGGCAGAGGAGGG
>JBHIEF010000263.1:0-5332 GCA_046760465.1 Armatimonadota bacterium
TGATCCCAAGGGCGACCCGGAGGAGGACATTCAAGAAGCCATAGATAGCTGCCCGGCCGAGTGCATCTCCTGGAAGGAGGAGTAGGCACTCGCACACAGCTAACACCACACGGTTCCCGGGGGCCAGGCTAAGCCTGGCCCCGTTCTGTTGCGGCGGGGGTCGGCAGGATGCTGTGCCCACCACAGGAATAGGCGCCACCAGCGGGAATATAGGTGCATGGCCGCATCCGAGGTCGGCCGGGGCGGCTATGGAGTGGCCTGAGGAGGGGGCGGCGTCCGTGCACATCGAGTATCTGTATTGGCCCAACTGCCCCTCCGCCGAGGAGGGCCTGGAGCGCCTGAAGCAGGCCCTGCGGGACGAGGGCGTCGCAGGCGAGATCGAGGAGATCGTGGTGACCTCGGACGAGCAGGTGCGGGAGCTCGATTTCCCCGGCTCGCCCACCATCCGCATCGAGGGCGAGGACGCCGACCCCGAGGGCGCCGCGGAACTGCGCGCGGCCCTCACCTGCCGCCTCTACATTCAGCCTGACGGCCGCCCTTCGCCACTGCCTCACCCAGACACGCTGAGGGCGGCCATCCGCCGTCACCGGCGCACATCCTGAGCGCCCAAAGGAGGTATCTCGCGTGGCAATCAGCATCGGTTCCAGGGCTCCCGACTTCCGGCTCAAGGGCATTGACGGGAGCGAGTACTCGCTGGCGTCGTTCGCGGGCAAGCAGGCCTGCGCGGTGATCTTCAGCTGCAACCACTGCCCCTACGTGAAGGCCTGGGAGGACAGGATGGTGCAGATCCAGGCCGACTACGCGGACAAGGGCGTGGCGCTGATCGCCATCAACTCCAACGACGCGACCAAGTACCCCGAGGACAGCTTCGACAACATGATCCAGCGCGCC
This sequence comes from Armatimonadota bacterium, assembly GCA_046760465.1. Taxonomy (GTDB): domain Bacteria; phylum Armatimonadota; class Zipacnadia; order JAUWAU01; family JBHIEF01; genus JBHIEF01. The sequence goes on from JBHIEF010000263.1 coordinate 892, forward strand.
CAGGAGAAGAACTTCAACTTCCCCTACGTGGCGGACGAGTCGCAGGAGGTGGCGCGGGCCTACGGCGCCGAGCGCACCCCCGAGGTGTTCCTGCTGGACGCGGAGGGCACGGTGCGATACCACGGGGCCATTGACGACAACTACGAGAACCCCGACGCCGTGCAGAGCCAGTACCTGCGTGACGCGCTGGACGCGGTGCTCGCCGGGCAGCAGCCCGCTACGGCGGAGACGCCTTCGGTAGGCTGCACCATCAAGTGGAAGTAGGCTGACGGCGGGTATCAGGTTTCAGGTGTCAGGTTCCAGGGGGCGCTCGCGGCGGCGAGCGCGTGGCGCAGCCGACGGCGTGGGAGCCGCCGCGTTATGAGCAGGGCCTCGGAGCATCTTCTCGCGGCTGCCGATGTTTGCGGCCCCAACAAGGAAGAACCAGGTTGTGCCGAGGTAGCGCTGGACCGGAGGTGGAGTGACTCCGCAGGCCCGATGTGCCGATTCCTCAGACTCCCATGCGCGAGGCTGGCCCCCCACGCCGTGATGCGGGCCGGCGAGTCACCCCGTCCCTCTTGCCGAGCGCACGCCCGTCAGCCGGAACACCCCCTCGACCTGGGTCTCGTCCACGACGGCGACCTCTTCAGCCAGCCCCCTCGTGGCCTTGCTGAGCAGGATCTCATCGGGCTTAGCCCTCCCCGATAGGAGCGCCGCCTCGTTCACGGGCCGGCCGATGGCCGTGAACTCGTTGTAGGTGCTCGTGCCCAGATTCCCGACGGCGGCCGTGCCCGAGGATATGCCGACGCCGATGTGCATCTTCTCGGCGTCGGGGTCGCCCCAGCTCCGCAGCGAGAGCAGCAGATCCCAGGCGCAGCGCACCGCCCGCTCGGCGTGGTCGGGCTGCCGCGTCCCGGTGTTGAAGGTCACCAGCAGCGCGTCGCCCATGAACTTATCCAGCGTGCCCTGGTGCTCCTCCACCACCTGGCCCAGGCGCTCGAAGTGCTTGTTGAGAAAGTCCATCTGCCCGCTGGGCGAGAGGTCGCTGGTGACCCGCAGAAAGCCCTTCATGTCGGTCAGCAGCGCCGTGATCTGCCGCTCCTCGCCGCCAAGCTGCACGGCCGCAATCACATTGCGCGTCATGGGCGATTGCCCCTCTCCCAGCGCCGCTTGACGCTGCCCCTCGAATGGTCTACACTACTCGCCGTAGTCACTCCGGCGCTCGCCGCTGATGTGTGCCTCGGCAGGCCGGCGCTCTAGTTCTCCATCATAGCACTTTTGCAGGGGGATGAGGGTCATGCGCCACCGTTTCGCAGCAGTGCTCATCGCCATTCTCGTGCTCCTGGCAGTGGCGGAAGCGTGGCCGCAGAACGGCCAGCCCATCGTGGTGGCCAACAAGATCGTGGCGCGCGTGCGCGACAGCGGCCCCTTCGATAGCGTGGCCCAGCGCGCGGCCGACATCAACAAGCGCATCACCGAGTGCATCTCCAAGAAGGAAGTGGGCGAGCCGCAGATGTCGCTGAAGAAGGAGGATGGTCTGTGGACCATCTACTGCGGCACCACTAAGCTCATCAGCGTGTACCCGGCCGAGGCCGAGGCCAATGGAATCGAGGCACACGAGCTGGCGGCCATGTGGCTGAAGAACTTCGAGCGGGAGCTGCCCAACTGCGAGCCCATGACGGACCGGATCAAGCGGCTCGGCGCGGCCGCCTTCGAAAAGCCCGTCCGCCCCGCCGGCAATCCCACCGCTGGTGAGGCAAACCCCACGCCGCCGACCGCCGCCGAGTCGGACCCACCGGCGCCCGTGCCGGTCAGCCCACCCCCGTCCACGCCGGAGGCATCCCCCAGCGGGCGCAGCCCGGCGCTGTTGGTGGTGCTCAACTACTTCGACATCGTGCGGGGCATGGACGAGGAGACCTTCGGGGCCCAGAAGGACGAGCTGGGCCGAAACCTGATGACCTACCTGGCCCCCTTCATCACGGCTGCCGAGCGACCCGGCGGGCCCGGGGCGCCAACGCCGACTGCTCCCGTGACCAGTGTGGCGCCCGGGGGCCGCGCGCCCGTGCTGGTCGAGTCGGACGAGGGCCCCAGGCCAGTTGTCGTGCCCATCGAGCCCACGACGACCGTGGGCGAGACGACCGTCAGGCCCACGCCCACCACCGGTGAGCCCACCTCCCGCGTGCCTCAGAAGCAGCGCATCCGCCGCAAGATGAACGCTCTGCGCCAGCCCCTGGCGGACATGAAGGCCGCCGGCGATGCCCGGGCCACGCAGCTCGAGGAGCTGCTCTCAGCGGCACGCAAGAACTACTACGCCGATGAGTTCGACAGCTCCGAGGAGCTGGTGGACGCAGCCCTGGAGCTGGCCGGGATCCAAGTCGAATAGGCCCGGGCCCCGGCCCCGCAGCGACCTCAGCACGCCGCCATGAAGCGCATCGCCGCGGCACTGCTTGACCTGGACGGTACGCTCTACTCCCCCGACTCCCGCTTCGCCCAGCGCATTGACGGGAACATCACCGACTTCATCGCCGACCGCCTGGGGCTGCCCGAGGCCGAGGCGGACGCCATGCGCGTGCGCTACTGGCGCGAGTACGGCGCCACCGTCCGCGGCCTGCACCTGCGCCACGGCATCGCCTACGAAGACTACCACCAGGCCATCTGCGGCTTCGACTTCGGCGACTACATCACTCCCGACCAGCGGGTGGCGAGGGCCCTGGGGGCACTGCGCTGCCTGCGAGTGCTTTTCACCAACGCTCCACTTGCCTACATTGAGCGGATGCTGGCCACACTGGAGCTGGAGGGGTTGTTTGGCCGCATCTACCCTCTGGAGTTCCGCGACCACCAGACCAAGCCCGATCCCAGTCTGTATGGGAGCGTCGTGGCCGACCTAGGCGTGCCGGCCGACCAGTGCCTCATGGTGGACGACCAGGCCATGAATCTGGCACCGGCCAGGGACCTGGGCATGGTCACCGTGCTGGTGGGTGGGGAGGCGGGGGCCGGCGCCGATCACCAGATCAGCCATCTGGCCGAACTCCCCCCGCTGCTGCAACAGCACTATGACGTCGTCCCGGCGGAGGACTGCCACTAGCGAGCGTAGAAGGGGCAGCGGCCCGGCAACAGGTGGCAGGTGTCAGGTCCGCCACGGCTGCACCTCGGGCGTGCGTCCACCCATGGAAGCCATCCAGGACCCAGAACGCCCCATCCTGTCCATGCGAGGCATTGACAAGCGCTTCGGCGGTGTACACGCGCTGAAGGGCGTGGACCTCGCGTTGTACGCCGGCGAGATCCTGGCCCTGGTTGGCGAGAACGGCGCCGGCAAGAGCACGCTGATGGAGATCCTGTGCGGCAACGTGCGCGCCGACCAGGGCACCATCCATCTGGCGGACCAGCAGGTTGCGTTCGGCAATGCCAGGGAGGCCCAACTTGCCGGCATCAGCATCGTCCACCAAGAGTTGAGCCTGGTCCCCAACCTGACCGTGGCGGAGAACATCTTCTGCGGCCGGGAGCCCACCCTCCGGCCGCTCGGCTTCGTGGATCGCCGCAAGCTGTACGCGCAGACGCGCGAGCTGCTTGGCCAGCTCGGCCTGGACATAGCCCCCAGCACTCCCGTACGCAACCTGAGCGTGGCCGGGCAGCAGATGGTGGAGATCGCCAAGGCGCTGTCCCTGGACTGCAAGGTGCTGGTGCTGGACGAGCCCACCAGTGCCCTCACCGACCGCGAGATCGCCTATCTGTTCGGCATCATGCACAACTTGCGCGACGCCGGGGTAGGCGTCATCTACATCTCACACAAGCTCCAAGAGGTCTTCGAGGTCGCCGACCGCATCTGCGTGCTGCGCGACGGAGACCTGATCGGCACGGTCGCCAAGGACGAGGTCACCACCGACGACGTCGTGCGCATGATGGTGGGGCGCGAGCTGGACGCCTACTTCCCCGAGAGGGCGACCGAGCTGGGGGAGATTGTCCTGGAGGTGCGGGGGGCCACTCACCGGCCCCACTTCGAGGAGGTGTCCTTCGAGCTGCACGCCGGCGAGATACTGGGCCTCGCCGGGCTGGCCGGGGCCGGCCGCACGGCGCTGGCGCGTAGTCTCTTCGGCACGGATCGCCTGGACTCCGGCGAGATCCTGCTGCGGCAGCGGCCGCTGCGCCTGCGCAGCCCCGCACAGGCCATCGAGGCCGGCATTGCCTACGTGCCCGAGGACCGGAAGGACCTGGGCCTGTTTCTGCAAATGATCGTGCGCGATAACCTCGTCTCGGCGGACCTCGGCAGCCACTCGCGCTGGGGTTGGATGGTCCCCGGCAGCCAGACGCGCAAGTCAGCGGAGGTCGTGGAGCGCCTGCGCATTCGCACGCCCAGCGTGTTCACCCAACTGATGAACCTGAGCGGCGGCAATCAGCAGAAGGTGCTGCTGGGCAAGTGGCTGGCCACCAACCCGCAGGTGCTGATCGTGGACGAGCCCACCCG
>JBHIEF010000264.1:0-5330 GCA_046760465.1 Armatimonadota bacterium
TGAGGACGGCCAGGCCGAGGGCGAGCAGGCACGCCTCCAGGCTGCCGGTGATGAAGAGGATGCTGGCGGCCAGGAAGAAGGCCAGGGCGGCATGGCCGCTGACCACGCCGCCGGCCAGGAAGGTGCCGGCGCGGCCGCGGGCCTTGAGGGCCACGACCAGGACCGAGAGCAAAGCCACGCCCAGGGCGGAGACCAGGATGGCCTCCATGGGCTCCCGCCGAGGGGCGTGCTGGAGCAACTCGCCGGTGCGCTCGGTCCAGCGCCGAGGCCGCAGGAACACGACGACGCCGACCAGGATGGCATTGGCGGAGGCCACCAGCACGGCCCCGGCGGCGACGTCCTTGATGATCTTGGCCCAGGCGTGGTAGCGCTGGGTGACCAAGTCCACGGCCATCTCCACGGCGGTGTTGAACAGCTCGGTCAGCAGCACCAGGGCGATGCTGACGAAGAGGGCGAGGATCTCCCACTCCTCGATGCGCAGGAACAGGGCCGCCAGCATGACCACGGCGATGATGACCAGGTGGGCGCGCATGTGGCGCTGGGTGCGGAAGGCGTGGATGACGCCCTCCAGGGCGTGGGCGAAGCTCTCCACAACGGTCTTGCCGTCGGCTTCGCCTCGGGGGCGGGGGCGGGGCATTGGTCGTGTGGACCTGCGCTGCATTGGGATGTTGCCGGGGCCACGGGCGCGACGTCAGATCAGCCCGTCGCGGCGCGCCCGGGCCAGGACGCGGGCCTGAAGCTCGGCCATGCGGCGTCGGGACGGCTCATCCTGGTCGCCCAGGCCCAGTAGGTGCAGCACGCCGTGGGCGACTAACTCGGTCAACTCCTCCGACAGGCTGCGCTCCAACTCGCGGGCCTGCTGCTCGGCGCGCTGGACGGAGACGACCACCTCTCCCAGGCTCTCCTCGTCCCCGGCCGGGAAGGCCATCACGTCGGTGGGCCGATCGCGTCCCAGGAACTGAGCGTTGAGGCGGCGGATGTGGGCGTCGTCCACCAGGGCGATGCTCAGGTCGGCATTCTGGTCGCCCCCGCCGGCCTCCAGGGCCAAGGCGGCGATCGCGGCCATCGCCTCGGCATCAACCGGCCGCTTCTGGACGTTGCGCACCTCGATTGGCATCCTGGGCCTGCTTCTGCTCGCGCTCCTCCTCGGGGTACTCAATGCGCTGATGGAACATGCCATTGAGAATGCGGACCAGGGTGGCTTTGATGATGCGGATGTCGTCGAAGGTGAGGGGGCATTCGCTGAGCTGGCCGTCGTCAATCTTGGCCTGGGTGATCCTGTCTACCAGAGCCGTCACCTGTGCGGGCCTGGTGTCGCTCATGGTGCGAGCGGCGGCCTCCACGGAATCGGCGATCATGAGGATGGCGGCCTCTTTGAACTGCGGCTTGACGCCCACGTGCCGGTAGATGCTCTGATCCACCTCCGCGTCGCCAGCCTGCTCGCGGGCCTTGTGGTAGAAGTAGCCCATGAGGTTGGTGCCATGGTGCTGCCGGGTCATCTCGCAGACCTTGTCGGGCAGGCCCAACTGCTTGGCCATCTTGTAGCCATCTTTGGTGTGGCGGGCGATGATGCGGGCGCTGAGGGCGGGCTCGAGGCGGTCGTGGGGGTTGTCGGCGCCGAATTGGTTCTCGATGAAGTAGAAGGGCTGACGCAGCTTGCCGATGTCGTGGTAGTAGGCGCCGACGCGGGCCAGGAGGGGGTTGGCGCCGATGGCCTCGGCGGCCGTCTCGCACCAGGTGGCCAGCAAGATGGAGCCGTGGTAGGTGCCGGGGGCGTCGTCCATCATCTGGCGCAGGATGGGGGTGTTGGGGTTGGACAGCTCGGCCAGGCGGATGTCGGTGGTGACGCCCATCCAGCGCTCGAGCGGCGACAGGACCAAGATGGCGGCGACGCCGGCGACGATGCCGGCTATCAGAGTGTGGGCCAGGTATACCAGGATGGGGGAGGCCGTCTCGGCGCCGAAGACCTCATTGGCGGTGACCAGGATGGCGCAATTGGCCAGTCCGATGCCGATGGCCACGCGGACGGCCACCTGGGCCTTGCCGGCGATGTGGAGCGCGCTGAAGCTGGCCACCATGCCGGCCAGGACGACTACCAGGATTACGCGGGGGTCGTTGCCGGTCACGACCATGCCGGCCAGGAGTCCCATGGCCAGACTGGTCACCAGGCCGACGTTGATGTCGAAGAGGATGGCCAGGATGGTCACGCCGAAGGCGGCGGCGGCCACAGTGACCGGCTCGAAGAAGTTGTAGGGCAAAGACAGCCGGGCGGCGGCCAGCGTGACGATGAGCGTGGCGCTGACCACGCCCAGGCGACGGGCGCGCCCGTAGACCTGAGGGCTACACAGGCGGAAGTAGCCCCAGGTGAGCAGCAAGATGGCGAGCAGGGCGAAGAAGATGGCGAAGGCCTGGAGCAGGTTCAGGTGGGGCTTGACCATGCGCAGCTCGCCCAGGGCGTCCAGGTGCTGCTGGGTCACCACCTCGTTTTCGCGCACGACCAGTTCGCCTCGTTCCAGCGTACGCCGTATGGGCTCGACGGCCTTGGCGGCGGCTTCTTTGGCCTCCTCCGTGGCCGCTTCGTCGAGCTTCTGGTTGGGGCGCAGGGCCAGTTGTGCGATCTCGATCACTGCGGGCCGGAAGGCAACGGCCAGGTTGCTGCTCTTCACCTCGTCGGCTATCTCGCTGCGCTTCTGGGTGAGGTCCTCGGTGTTGTCGCGGATGATCTCGTTGGTCATGCGGCGGTCAACGATGGACCGGGTGCGCTCCTGCAACTGGGGCAGGATGTTGGGATCGGGGATGGTGAGCAAGGTCCTGAGGGTCTCGTCGGAGACGGCCACGATGAGCGTTCCGCGGACCACGCGGAGGCGTTCGGCCAGCGTGGTCAACTCGGGGTTGGCGCGGGCGTTCTGGACCACGTCGAAGACGTCGTTGACTAGGGCGACGGCGGTGGGCAGGGCGGTGGAGATGGCCTCGTAGCGGGCGGGCTCGCTGTCGCGGGCCTGTTGACGGGCCAGCGCGGTGGCCTCGGTGTCCACGTAGGTGACGGCGCGGGGCGCGCGCACGTCGCGGGGTGCCTTCTTGCCCAGCTCGAAGGGGGGACCCTGAGGCACGATGCGGGTGGAGAGCAACAGATAGAGGATGATGGTGGCTCCGACGAAGACCAACGCCTTGCCCAGGGAGACGCCGCCCAGGGGGATGCCGAGAATGGTGTGCTTGGGCCGCTGGCGCCGCCTGCCATCGTTGCGGTTGTTGGGTGGGCTGCGCATGGTGCCCTAGTTGCCCGCCTGGTTGGGCCGGCTGTCGGCTCGGTCGTAGGCCTCGACGATGTCCTGCACGAGCTTGTGACGCACCACGTCCTCGGCGGATAGCTCCACGATCTCCACACCGCGGAGGTCGCGCAGGATGTCCATGGCCGCGAGCATGCTGGAGGCGCCGGGATCGGGAAGGTCAATCTGGGTGACGTCGCCGGTGACCACCATCTGCGAGCCGAAGCCCATGCGGGTGAGGAACATCTTCATCTGCTGGCGGGTGGTGTTCTGGGCCTCGTCGAGGATGATGAAGGCGTCGTTGAGGGTGCGCCCGCGCATATAGGCCAGGGGGGCGATCTCGATGGAGCGGCGCTCGATGGCACGCTGAGTCTGCTGCGGGCCCATCATCTCGTCCAGGGCATCGTAGAGCGGGCGCATGTAGGGGTCAACCTTCTCCATCAGGGCGCCCGGGAGATAGCCCAGCCTCTCGCCGGCCTCGACCACGGGCTTGGTCAGCACCAGGCGGCCCGCCCGCTTGTCGCGCAGGGCGGCCACGGCCATGGCCAGGGCCAGGTAGCTCTTGCCGGTGCCGGCGGGCCCGATGCAGAAGACCAACTGGCTGCGGGTGATGGCCTCGACGTAGCGGGCCTGGCCCGCGGTGCGCGGGCGGACGCGGGCGCCGCGCTTGGTGGTGAGGATGGACTGCGAGAACAGGACGGCCAGGTCGCGGGCGGCGTCGCGTTTGATGGCGCGCGCGGCGTGGCGGATGTCGGCCTCGGCGATGGTCTGGCCCTTACGCGCGGCTTCGGCCAGCGACTCCAGCAGGCGAAGCACCTTGTCGGCATCGCGCCCTTCCACCTTGAGGGTGCCGTCGCGGGCGGTGACGGTGGCGGCGAACATCTCCTCCATCAGGCGGAGATTGGCATCGCGCGGACCGAAGACGGCGGCCAAGTGCTCGCCTTCCAGTTGCAGGTCCAGCTCACGAGTCAGAGACAAATCGCCCCGTGCCTCCCCTGCTGCCCGCACCGCACTAACAGAATCGGGACGCGCCTGGCGAACCGCTGAGGATCGCAGCCTGCGTCCCGACTGGTTGGTGCGGACAGATGTGGGTGGGCGCCTATCGCTGCCTTCTGCGTTGCGCTCGGGCGCGTTCCCGCCGTCGCCTGTCGCTGGGCTTCTCGTAATGCTTGCGTCGCCGCGCGGCTCTGAGAACGCCCGACTTCTCCAGCGACTTGCGGAAGCGCCGCAGCGCCGCGTCCAGCGTCTCGCCCTCCTGTACGGTGACTTTGGCCATTCTCGCGTTCCCCCTCCTCCCCGCGAACTCGTAGGCATCCGGAGCGCCGTGCGTTCGACACGCGGTCGGGACGCGGGGAACGCGAATCCCCGTGGCCCAACTAGGGTGGCTGGGCACCCCTTTCGGTCGCGGCTCCGGTGCTATGCATCAGCCGTGCGCCAAATGGTGCCATAGACTGTACGACTGCCATCTGACACGAGGTGGCGTCTGGTTGACTGACACCCAAGATACCCCAAAGCACGGTCCGTGTCAAGTGACAGCAGGCACAGGCGCCGGGTCGGGGGCGACCCCACGGGCAGCGGCTGGGGCCTGCTGAGGGGCGCAGGGGCGTGCTCTGGGGCGGACTGGGGGCCTTCGCTGTCGCTACGTCCAGCCCACCCGGGCCGGTCACAGCTCCAGGATCCGGTCCAGGTGGCTGGAGGTGTCGCGGACCATCTGCTCGGCGAAGCCGGGGTAGCCGGGCAGCTCGGCGGTGACGTAGCCGTCGTAGCCCACCTCGCGCAGGGCGGCCATGACCGCGGCCCAGTCAATGGTGCCCTCCAGGAGCCAGCAGAACTGGCGCTTGTCGGCATCGAAGCCCTTGACGTGGACCTTGCGCAGCGTTGGCCCCAGGGAGCGGATCCAGTGCTGGGGGTAGCCGTAGAGCACGATGTTGCCCACGTCGAAGTACGACTGTAGGAAGTCGCTCTGGAACCAGTCCACGTAGTCGCGGAACTCGATGGGGCTGAGCAGGAACTTGTTCCACACGTTCTCCAGGCAGAGGACGACACCGGCCTCCTGCGCGTCCG
>JBHIEF010000265.1:0-5324 GCA_046760465.1 Armatimonadota bacterium
GGCTGGCGCAGAGGTTGCACGCATCGAGGCGGCGAACCGAGGAGCTGTCAGCCATTCCCCCGTGCAGCCGACGAGCGATTGGCCTGCGAAGTGCCGGAGGCGATGCGCGTGCCGGGCGCACGCTACGACGCACACACGCATACGAACTTCTCGGACGGCCGCAACACGGTTGCGGAGAACGTGCGCGCTGCCGAGGCGTGTGGTCTGGACTGCGTGGCCATCACCGACCACTTCCCCGAGGAGGGCGACTGGTTCCCGCGCATGGTGGCCGCGGTGCGTCTGGCCGACGAGAAGAGCTCCATCTCCGTGCTGACCGGCATCGAGGCGACCATCCTGAACGTGGACGGCGACATCTCGCTGCCGGAGGACTGCGCCGCCGAGCTCGACCTGGTGCTGGTGGACATCGGCGGGCGCACTCAAGGGCTGGCCGTGGGGGCGCCCTCCACCAGGGCGCGCACGGTGGACAACCTGGTTAGCTGCCTGGAGAACGTCTGCCACAACCCGCTGGTGCACGTGATCGCCCATCCCTTCTCCGTCGGCCGCCTGCCTCAGTCGCTGTACCTGACCGATCTGCCCCGCTCCAGCCTACTCAGGGTCGCCGACGCCATGCGCGAGACGGGCACGGCCTTCGAGATCATGAACCAGATGTACTGGTGGTTCCCCGAGGTGCCCGTGACCAAGGTGACTCGAGACTACGCGGGGCTGGTTGCGCTCATTGCCGCCGAGGGCGTCAAGTTCGTGCTGGGCAGCGACGCGCACTCGTGTTGCGGGGTCGGCAACCTGGATTGGGCGGTTCAGGTCCTGCGGATGGCCGAGGTCCCCGGCGGACAGGTGGTCAACCTGGCGAAGATGGGCGAGCAGACAGAGGCCACATAGCGGGTGCCTCACGCCTCAGGTTCACTCACAGCCGCAGCGACGGCTGGCTTCCGCTGGGCTCCCACAGCCGACCCGCCTCGATGATGTGGAGTACCGTCCAGCCACGGGCGCGCAGCGCGTCGCCAATGTAGCGGCGGTGACAGCGCCAGGGCAGCTTCTCAGCGCAGGCGAAGGCCGTCCGAGCCTGGCGGGCAAGAGCCTCCAAGCGCGCCAGGCCCGCCCGGAAGGCCTCCGTGGCCATGTGCGCCTGGTAGCCTGCCCTTCTGTAGCCGCCAAGCTCCTCCCCCAAGTGCACGTACTTGATGCCAGCTCCCGCAAGGGTCTCCGCGAACGCCTCGCCGTCGAAATGGGGGAACTTGCGGCTCCGCGGGAAACGCCTCACGTCCGCCAGGCACGCGACCCCGTAGCACTCCAAAAGCCCCAGGAACTGCTCCGGCGAGCGGTTGCTGGTGCCGACCGACCAGATCTCACTCACGAGCGTGCTCTCGCCTCCATCTGCGCAGCTCCAGTCGGGCCAGGCGAATGGGTTCGGGCCAGCGGCCGCCGCGGCAGTGGGCCAAGGCGAGCTCCGCCGCCTGTTCGCAGCTCACTCTGTGTCCTGGCGACACGACGATCGGGCGGCCGTCCCCAGAGGTCCGCAGAACCACACCGAGGTGCTTGCGCCCGTGCAGCAGGGGGGCCCTGGCGCCGTGATGGCGGGCGGGGTCTGCTGCCTGCCCCGCCAAGGGCCTGTCCGCGCAGCCGATCGTGGGTACGTCGAGCAGCACGCCCAAGTGGGAGGCCAGCCCACAGCGGCGCGGGTGAGCGATGCCGTGACCCAGCACGAACACGAGGTCGGGACTGCGCCGCAGCATCGCAAGCGCGGCTAGGCAGGCCGGACCCACGGCAAGGGCCAGTACGCCTGGCTCATAGCCGGACGCCGCTCGAGCACCGGCGGCGACGCTCTCCACCACCTGGCCCCTTGCGTCTGTCACGACGGCAGCGGCGCAGGCCGGTGATTCGTCTCCCGGGGCAGCGGCCAGGCCGGCGACCAATGCTGGCCCGGATGGGAGCGGCGCCAGGCGTACGCGGGCGGCGAGCTGCCGCTGGATAGCGTGCATCCGGCGTGTCTCGGTAGGCCACTCGACTGGGAGGGCCGTGCGCATCGGGTCTCAACCCGCGATGGCTTGTAGCTCCAGTGCTGAGAGGCGCATCCGCTGCTACGACAGCAGGTGCTGGTTGCCCAGCCGCACTCTCTCCAGCCCCGCCTCGCGAGCGGCCCGCAGGCAGCGGTCCGCCTGCCGGCGTGAGGTAGTGGGCAAGTCGCCCATGAAGAACTGCGGGCAGAAAGCCAGCAGGGCGTAGGGAATGCTCGGGTCGCAATCCGCGACGAACCGCGCGATGCCGCCCACCTCGTGTTCGTCCACATAGCCAGGCACCATCAGGGTACTGGCAATCAACGCCGGCTGGCCCTGGGCTGCTTGTGCCATGCTGGCCAGCTCGGCGAAGTTGCGCAAGGTCCACGCGTTGTCCGCGCCGCACAGAGCCCGGTGGATGGCGGGAGTCCAGGCCTTGAGGTCGAACTTCACCGTGCCTCCGGTCTCTAGCGAAACGCGCATGATGCGCCTGGCCAGGGGTAATGACATGGCGCCGTTCGTCTCCCAGCAGATGCGCAGGGGCCGACCGGCTACGGCCTCACGCGCGATCCTGGCGGCGCGCAGGGCGTGGATGATGGTCGGCGTGGGATCGCCGCCGAAGTAGCAGATGCAGGCAGTGGTGGGGTCCACCCCGCGAGCCAAGTCCTCTGGCGCCCGCAGGCGCCGCGCGAACGCCCTGTCGCGGAAGTGCCAGTTTTGACAGAACAGGCAATCGAAGGTGCACGCGCGGTAGAAGACGGCCAGGTTCCTGGGCCGGCTGCCCAGCCCGGCGCGGCCAGCCTCGGCGCAGGCCTCGCACCAGGGGGCGCCAACGCAGTTGGTGGGGAGGGGATCGTAGTACCAGTCCGCCGCGGCCGCGGCCGTGCCGCCGCGCAGGCGGCCGCCGGCGTTGAGCCTCACCCCGCAGAAGCCCGCCCCTCCAGCGGGGATCTGGCACTGGTTGATGCACAGCCCGCAGGCGAGGCCGTCCGCGTCCCGGGGCGGAGATTCCGGCAGGCCAAACTCGTGTCGGGCCGCCCTGTGAGCGGTCGCGGCCGGCTCCTCGGCCCCCGGCCGGCCCTCCCGCAGGCATGAGGAACACACGCCGATGGCCTCGGCGGCTGGTCGCTCCTCGTCTCGGCAGACTGAGCAGGGATTCACGAGCGTTCGGGCTCCCACGCCACGCCATTGTCGGTTCGCCAAGATTCCGCGCTGCCCTGCGCCATAGGAGGGATTTCGGGCCACCCTCCGCAACCTATGCCGGACGCGCATCGTATGTAAGCATACACGACCTCTGTGGATGGCGAAACTGGCCCGACCAGGGAGAGAAAGCGCCAACTCCGGGTCGGGGTCGGCTGGCGTGTCCAGGCAAGAACGTTGCAGGGATTACCGCGAGCGTCAATCGAGTGAGGAGGGTGCTGCAATGCGCTGTGTGCGACTGCCGTTGGCCGTCACCATCGTCACGGCCCTGGCTGTGGGCGCTTTGGCTGCCCAGGAGAAGATCGCGCTCCAGCAGAAGTTCAAGCCCGGTCTGGAACTGCTGTACGCGTTCACCATGACCGGTGTGGGAGGCATGGACATCCGGGGGCCGGGCGCGCCTCAGGGCGCTACCGACTACTTCATTGACATGGGCATTGACATCCGGCAGAAACACCGCAGCGTGGACGAGAACGGTGTGGGCGAGATCGAGCTGTCCCTGGACCGCATGCAGATGAACCAGCAGATGGCCGGCATGGACCAGGCCATCGAGCTGGAGGATGGCCAGCTCCGCGTACTGGTCAACGGGGAGGTCATGTTCGACACGGCAGACCCCGAGGCCGGGCAGGACAATCCACTCGCCCTCCTGGTCGGGCAAAGCCTGGTCTTGCGCATTGACCCCACGGGCAAGTTGGTGGGCTTGCCGCAGCTTCCCTTGCTGAAGAAGCTGGTGCCCGGCATCGGCGATATCGACGTGGAGAAGCTGCTGGAGATGGGCAAGGGCGATCTGCCCCCGGAGCCGGTGGCGGTGGGCGAGACGTGGGAGGTAGACCAGCCGATTCCCTTCATCACCACCGCGGAGGGCACACCGCCCGTGCAGAAGACCGTCTGCAAGCTGGAGGGTCTCGAGCAGGTTCTGGGGCGCAATTGCGCCAGGATCACCAGCACGACCGAGTTGGATGCCGCCGGCACCAGCATGCCCATGCCCTCGCCCATGCCCATGGGGCCGGCGAACGCCAAGGTCAGTATTGACATGCGGGGGATGGAGTTCAACTTCATGCAGACGCGGTGGTTCGACTACGAAAACGGGATAGACGTGAAGCTGACCATGGACATGGAAATGTCCATGGACATCGGCGAGACGATCGAATTCGAACAGGACGGCAAGCAGCAGAAGATCGAGTTGGATATCAAGATCGAGGGACTGGAGATGATCGGCGAGATGGTCTTGGTTGGCTAGGCGTGACTTGGGGGCGGCGGCAGGTCGCGGCGTGCCGGCTGGGGAAGGTACAGAGCGACCGGCCGGGCCTCTGAGACTAGCGCTGGATACCGAAGGAGCTTCCGCCGGTGGAGCAGGTTAGAGACCACGCCACACCGGCCATTTTTCTGGTCATTCTGGCCCTTTCGTCTGCCGTTCTCTGGTACATCTCCCGCGCCCGCGCGGGCCGCGAGCTGTTTCTGCGACGCATTCCCGGGCTGGGAGCCGTAGACGACGCCGTGGGCCGGTCCACCGAGATGGGCCGGCCCGTCCTCTTCTCGCTGGGCCTGGGCGGCCTCAACGTCATCACCTTTGCCGGCATGGCGGTGCTTCAGTACGTTGCCAGGGCGACCGCCGAGTTCCACGCGCACATCATCGTCCCGGTGGCCGAGGCCCAGATCTTCCCGGTGGTCCGAGAGGTTTGCCGCGACACCTATCAGGCCGCGGGCCACGATCAGGAGCTGGGCTGGGACGACGTGCGCTACCTGTCGGGGGGGCAGTTCGCCTGGGCCATGGCCGTGGCCGGGCTGATGACCCGCGAGCGCGTGGCGTCCGTCTTCTACTTCGGGACCCATGCCGCCGAATCACTGCTCCTGGCCGAGACCGCCCATCACGCCGGCGCCATCCAGGTGGCGGCCGTGCCCAATGACAGCCTGCACCAGATCCCCTTCTTCATCGCGGCCTGCGACTACACCATCTTCGGCGAGGAGTTCTACGCGGCCAGTGCCTACCTGAGCCGCGAGCCGGTCATGGTCGGCAGCCTGCGGGGTCAGGACGTGGGCAAGGTCATCCTGGGGGCGATCGTGATCCTGGGCGCGGGCTGGGCCACGCTTGTCGCCGAGTGGCCCGCGGCGGCGGAACTCCTGGGCAGGTCTCTG
>JBHIEF010000266.1:0-5264 GCA_046760465.1 Armatimonadota bacterium
CACGCGACTTGCCTATACTGTCATGTTTGCCCGACGCAGGGGAGCACTCTTGCTGGTATCACGGATCCGTCAACTCACGGTCGCCACCTGTGCGGCCGGTTTGCTGTTCGGCTTGGGCGTTGCCATCGCCGCCCCTCCCCGGCCCGCCTGGGTCATCCCCGAAGTCCTCAACGTGCGCGAGAAGCCCGGCACCGACGAGAAGAGGATCGGCCAGCTCAAGCGCGGCGAGAAGGTCTACGTGGTGGCCTTCAACAACAAGTGGTGCCGCATCAGCTACCACGGCGGCAAGCGCGGCTGGGCGGCGGAGTGGCTGCTCCAGTTCAACGCAGACGCCGGGCGTAAGCTGGCGGCCAGCAGCCCCGCGAAGCCCTCCAACCCGCCCGCGTGGGTCAAGGGCGACAGCGTCAACGTCCGCTCCGGCCCCAGCACCTCCAGGAGCAGGATCGCCACCGCCAGCAAGGGCTCCAAGGTCTACATCGTGGCCAGCCAGGGCGGCTGGCACAAGGTCAAGCTGCCCTCCGGCCAATACGGCTGGATCCGCGGCGACCTGCTGGAGCGCAACGTGGCCCAGGGCCAGAGGCTGGCTCAGTCTGCCTCGCGCTCCGGCACCAGCGCCCAGCCCAAAGCGGCCAAGGCCTACGTTAACGCGAACGGGATCAACGTGCGTTCGGGGCCGGGCAGCCGCTTCGACCGGATAGACACTCTGGCCAAGGGCACCACCGTCTGGGTGATTGACCAACAGGGCCAGTGGCGCAAGGTCAAGTACGGCAACGGCGAGGGCGGCTGGGTCGCCGATTGGCTGCTCAAGTACGGCGGGGCCAGCTCAGCGCCCAAGCCCACGCTGGCCAGCTACGACCGCGCCGCCTCGGGCGCACCGCAGCCGATGATGGCGGTGACCGCGTGGGTGGCCGGGGACAAGGTCAACATCCGCTACGGCCCGGGCATGGAGTTCGACCCCAAGACCACCGTTGACCACGGCACCAAGGTCACCGTGCTGGACATTGACAGTCACTGGTGCAAGGTGAGGCTGCCCGACGGGACCATCGGCTGGGTGGCCGGCTGGGTGATGGACTTCGCCGGCCCCGGCCGCGAGATACTCATCCAGGAAGGCGACCAGACCGTGGCCGGCCGAGTGGGCTGGGTCACGGCCGCCGAGGTGAACATGCGGGCGGGCCCGGGCACCAGCTACGGCGAGCTGGCGGAGGCGGCCAAGGGCACCGAGGTGGTGCTGCTGGATCGCCGGGGCGAGTGGTACAAGATCGCCACCTCCAACAACAAGGTCGGCTGGATGCACAAGCAGTACGTGGAGACGCGGGCCGAGCGCATCGCCCAGCGCGAGCAGTCGTCCGACCCCACCGGCCCCGTTAGCGTGGCTATGGGCCCCACCCCGCTGCGCGGCTCGGGCATCCGCTACGGCGAGTGGACCGGCAGCGCCATCGTGCGAACGGCCCGGTCCTACCTGAACCGAGGCATCCACTATCGCTTCGGCGGCAGCAGCGTGTCCAGCGGTCTGGACTGCTCGGGCTACGTCCAGCACGTCTTCGCTCAGCGCGGCATCAGACTGCCCCACTCCTCCCGCAGCCAGTACAAACGCGGCGTCCCCATTGCCAAGAGCCAACTACAGCTCGGCGACGTGGTCTTCTTCAAGAACACCTACCGACCCGGCATCTCCCACGTCGGCATCTACGTCGGCGACGGCGAGTTCATCCACTGCTCCAGCGCCAGTAACGGCATCGTCATCAGCCGGCTGGACTCGAACTACTACTCCAAGAGGTATGCCGGCGCACGCCGCATGAAGTAGCCTGCTGCCCAGCCGCGGCCACGTTGGTGGCCTGGGCGAATGCGGCCCATTCGCACGCACATGGAGCCGTCCGAGCAGCCTACCGACGAGCAACCCCGTGGCGCTCCCTCCGAGGGACTGCTGTATGCCCTGGTCGCCTGGCTCTCGGCCAGCGCCATCGCCGTCGCCCTCAGCCTGTGGCAGCGCTCGTTCCTCGGGCCAGCTCCGTACGGTTTCGTCTTCCTGGGGGCACCGGCCATCTACGTGGCCAAGGCGGCCTGGTACCTGGCCACCTGCGCCGTGGTCGGCCTCGCCGTTCGCTGGTGCAGCCCTCGGCACGCCTGGGTCGTTGCCACCTTCGCGGCCCTGGCGGGAGCCCTGCCTCTGCTGCCGCCCACGCCCATAGTCGCCGTGCCCACGCAGCTACCTCTGGCGCGGATGCTCTACAACCCCTGGCTTCCATACCTCGATAAGGTCATCCTCGTCCTGGGAATCGTGCTGGCTGCACGCCTGGCCCACCGGCGTGCCTGAGCCGGCCCCGCGGACTTGGGGAAGGGCTGCGGCACTGCGCCGGGGAAGGCGCGGCTGACCCGGACGGCCCCGGAACGGGCCGCCGCGGGTGGGAGTGAGGACCATGGCCGGTAGAGTGCAGTGTCCCCAGTGCGGCGCCGCCAACGACGGCGCGCGGCGGAAGTGCCGGTCGTGCGGTGCGCGCCTTGCCGAGCAATTGCCTCCCCCCCTGCCGCCGCCAGCCATCTCCCCACCGGCTCCGCCGCAGGCTGCGCAACCGGCTGCTGAGTCCCAAGCGGCCGAGCCCGGAGAAGCGCTAACGGAAGAGGCGCCGGACCAGCAGCGTGCTCTCGTGCTGGCGCGCATGAACGAGGGCGCAGCCAATGCCACCATCATCGCGGAGCTCGTGCGCGCCGGGCTCGAGAGAGATGCCGCCACGCAACTGGTGGAGGCCATTGACCAGGAGGTGGCTCGGGCCGCGAGCGCGGAGCAGTATGGACTGGGCAATCTGCTCGGGGGCCTGATCGGCGCCCTGCTTGCCGCAGTCATCGCCGGCGTGATCTGGGGGCTGGTCGTGGCCAAGACCCAGCGCGAGCTCGCCATCGCGGCACTGGGTGTCGGCCTCCTGGTGGGGATGGCCGTGGTGCTGCTGTCCGGGGGGAAGAAGGGGCGCCCCTTCCAGATCATCGCCGTCCTGGGCAGTCTCTTCGGCATTCTCATGGGGAAGTACGCTGCCTTCTTCTTCTCCCTGAAGGACTACATCGCCGAGCAGCTAGGCGCGGAAGTGGCCGGGGAGATGTCCCTGTTCTCGCCGGAGTCCATCCGCGTGTTCCTGACGAACCTGCCCGAGCTGGTCCGCGAGGGCGAGCTGTTCAGCGTTTACGATATTCTCTGGGTCATCCTGGCGGTGATCTCGGCCTGGCGCATCCCCAAGGCCCTCGGCGTCAAGCGGCCGCCACACCTGGCTCCTCCGCCCGCACCCACCTAAGGAGCGCCGCCGACCATCTCCGGAAGGCACGCGCGCCAGGCCGGGCCCAGCCCGCTGGGGTCACCGGACTCCCGCAGCCTGGCCCAGTAGCACCGGCAGGGACACACTGCCCGGTGCGCGAAGTAGCCCGGCGCGCCCTGGATAGGGCAGTGACCGCCCCATGCTCGAAGTCCTCATCATCATCGGGAAGGTCGTCTTCGTAATCGCGTTGCTGGTGGGCTTCCTGGCTTCCGTGCTCGGCCTGCCCGGCACGGTGGTCATCCTGCTGGCCAGCTTCGTCTACTCGGCCTGTACCCACTTCCAGGCCATCCCCTGGTGGGTGCTGGTCACGCTGCTGGTGCTGACAGTGGTGGCAGAGACCGGCGACAACGTGCTCAGCGCCATGGGCGCGCGCAAGTACGGCACCTCGCGCCGCGGCATGTTCGTGGCCGTTCTCGGGGGCCTGGCGGGGGCCGTGCTCGGCGGGCTCTTCGTGCCCTTCCTGGGGGTGATGGGACTGTCGCTGGGGCCGGTGTTCGCCTTCGTCCTGTCACTGATGGCCCCCGTGGCCGGGGCCTTTGGAGGCGGCGTCCTCGCCGCCTACCTGCACGAGCTGCGCTCCGGCAAGCCCTCAGACGAGGCCCTGCGCGCGGGCTGGGGCGCCTTCTTCGGGCGAGCCCTGGGCATCTGCCTCAAGCTGGCTTTGGCCGCGGTGATGGTAGCGCTGGCGGTGTGGCAGGCGTTCTTCTCGTAGCCGCTCTGCCTCAGGCCGTGGCGAACCTCGGCAGGTGCTCCTTGTGGGCGGCCAGCAGCTCGTCCAGCACCTTCTCGGCCGTCTCCAGGCTGGGCACCAGCGGATCGGCCACCAGCGCCTGCAAGGCGGACTGCCGCGAGCCGTGCAGGGCCGCCTCGACCGTGAGGTCCTGCTGCCAGGACCGGGCCTGTAGCCAGGGCACGACACCTGGTGGCAGCGGCAGGGCCTTCATGCCCGAGATGCCATCGGACCCCACCACCCCCTCGATCTCGACGATCGCCCCCTCGGGCAGTTCGTCCACGTAGCCCTCGTTGGGGAGGTTGACCACGTGCACCTCGCTGCGCCCGTTGGCCATGGCCGAGATGATGCCAATGGCCGTCTCACCCGAGCGGCGGATCTCGCCCAGCGGCGCGTCGCCACGCGCTTGCGCGCGCCAGGTCTCCAACGTCCGCTCGCGGCCGGACTCGCGCGCGGGCACCTCGAAGAGCGAGAGGCCGTAGTCCTGCCCGTGCTTGCCCTCCGGGCCCAGGAACCAGGGGAAGAACTCGGCCACGTGCCGGTCGCCGGGCGAGGGGAAGGCGCCAAAGAGCTCGAAGAGACGCGCGCTGACGGGGAAGGGCGTCTCCTGCGCGGCCTCCAGGCGCTCCCGGAGGGCCCGGTACATGTCGCGGGCTCCAGAGCGGAGGTCGGAGATCCAGGTCAGGTGGTTGACTCCAGCCGCCCGCGCCGAGAGCTCGCCGGGATCCGCCTCCAGGAACTCCTCCAGCGTTCGCAAGGTGCCGAAGATGCCGTGACAGAGGCCGATGGTCGGCACGGCCGAGGTCCGGTAGGCTGCCAAGACGTTGGCGCTCAGCGGGTTGCTGTAGTTGAGCAACCACGCCCCGGGGCACAGGTCCTCCATGTCCGCGCAGATCTCCTCGACCAGGGGGATGACCCGCAGAGCCCGCGCCAGCCCGCCCGGCCCCACTGAATCACCCACGCTCTGGGCGATGCCGTGCCGCCAGGGAATGTGAATGTCCTCATGCCAGGCCTGCGACCCGCCGATAGCAACGGTACAGATGGCGAAGTCGGCGTCCGTCAGGGCCTGCTGGCGGGAGAGGGTCTCCTCAATCGTCACCTCGGCGCCGGTCTCCTGAACGATGCGCCCCGCCAGGCTGGCCATGACCTCCAGCCGCTCGGCGTCAATGTCGTGCAGCACGGCCACGCTGCCGCCTAGATCCTCGGTGAGGGCCAGGTCGGCCACCAGGCCTCTA
>JBHIEF010000267.1:0-5238 GCA_046760465.1 Armatimonadota bacterium
ATCCCTCCCCTCACTCCTTCCGGAAGTTGAGGCAGTAATGGTGCATGGTGTTGGAGACCCAGGCGCTATACATGCCGTAGGGGGCCAGGCGCTGGTTGTCCTGGCACCAGATCTTCTCGTCCTTGAGGGCGTAGAGCCGTCCCAGGCGCCGCGCCAGGTCCCACGCCAGCGGGTAGATCTTGCCGCCCTTCTTGACGTTCTTAACGATGATGGTCAGGTAGCGGCGTTCGTCCAGCAGCTCGTAGACCTGCGCGTAGATGGCCTCCAGCTCGTCCAGGAAGGCCTGGTAGTCGGCGATGTTGCCCAGGTCCCGACGGTCCTCGGAGTAGCTGACGTCCAGGCCCGCTTCGCTCCGCTCGCGCTGGGTCTCGAAGCCCTTGCGGCGGAGCATGTCCCAGTAGGGCGGACTCGTGATGCAGTACTGGACCTTGCCGATCCGCAGGCCCGCCAGCTTGCGCGCGTCGGCGCAGCTCACGCGCTGGCGCGGAAGCCCCGGGCCCATCTCCCGCCTGGCGCGCCGAAGGCGCTGGCGAGCAATGTCGGCGTATTTGGGCTGTAGCTCAACCCCCACACCCTCGCGGCCACTGGCCAGGCACGCGAGCAGCGTGCTGCCGGTGCCGACCATCGGGTCCAGCACACGCTCGCCCCGCTTGGTGAAGAACTCGATAAACTCCCGGATGAGGTCCTCGGGGAACTTGGCCGGGTGCAGCAGGACGTCATCCTCGCGACGGGGAGGGTTGTGGACGAACCAACTCTTCTGGAACTTGATCCACTGCTTCGAGGAGAGGTCGTTGAGCGTGTTCACGCGTCGGCTTCGTCCCCGGCTCACGGCCATTTCCCCCACTGTCTCCGGCAGGCACACGCGGCACCAGCACTATGGCCACGGTTTGTCACTCTGAGACGCAGAGCGCCGAGGCATCGCCGGCTGCCGCGGGTGAGAAGCGGCCCACGCCGAGATTCTCCGCTCCCTCCTGCCTGCCCGCCTGCCGGCGAGGCAGGCCGGCAGGCAGGTCGGTCGCTCGGAATGACAGGCGATGCCGAGCCCTGGGCGCAGTACTAGGCCAGGTTCCACACCACGACCTTGAGCTCAGTCACTTCGTCAATGGCGTACTTGACGCCCTCGCGCCCCACGCCGCTGTCTTTGACGCCTCCGTAGGGCATCAGGTCGGCGCGGAAGGTGGGGACCTCATTGACCATCACGCCGCCGACCTCGGCCCGACGAGTGAACTCGAAGGCGGTGTCTAGATCGCGCGTGTAGATGCCGGCCTGTAGGCCGAAGCGCGAGGCGTTGACCTTGGCTATGGCCTGCTCCAGAGTCTGGAACTCGCTGACCACGATCAGCGGGGCGAAGGCCTCCTCGCAGGACAGGTAGTTGTGCTCGGGCACATTGGTCAGGATGGCCGGCTCCAGGACGCTCCCATCCCGTCCGCCCCCGCAGACCAGCTCGGCGCCCTCGTTGACCGCGTCCTGGATGCGCTGCTCGGCCTCGATGGCGGCCCGCTCCTCGATCATTGGGCCCACGTCGGTCTCCTCCAGCAGTTGGTCGCCTGCCTTAAGCCCACGAACGAGTGGCTCCATCAGGCTGAGGAAGTCCTGGAAGGCCGGGCGCTGCACGAAGACGCGCTGGACCGAGATGCACACCTGGCCCGCCTGGGCATAGCCGCCGATCTTGATGCGGTCGGCCGCAGCCTGCAAATCGGCGTCGGCCATGATGACCACGGCGGAGTTGCTGCCCAGCTCCAGGGTCAGGCGCTTCAGCCCCGCGACCCTGGTGACGTGCTTGCCCACGGCGTCGCTGCCCGTGAGCGACACTTTGCGGATGCGCGGGTCGCCCACCAGGGGGTCACCCAAGACCTCGATGGGGCCGGTTAGCACGCTCAGCGCGGCGGGCGGCAGTCCACACTCCAGGAGCATCTGTCCCAGGCGCAGGCCGGTCAGCGGGGTGGCGCTGGCGGGCTTGAAGATGACCGAGCAGCCGGCGGCCAGCGCGGGGCCGATCTTGTGGGCAGGTAGGTTGAGGGGGAAGTTGAAGGGCGTGATGGCCAGGACCACGCCGACGGGCTCGCGCACGTAGTATCCGAACTTGCTCTCGGCCCCGGGCGCGGCATCGAAGGGCACGGTCTCGCCCTGAAGGCGGCGCGCCTCCTCGGCCGAGAGCAGGAAGGTCTGTACGGCTCGGGCCACCTCGACCTCCGCTTCGCGCACCGTCTTGCCCGACTCCATGGCGATGAGCTTGGCGGTCTCTGGGCCTCGCTGCTCCAGGAGCTGGCTCATGCGCAGGAGTAGGGCCCCGCGCTCGTGCGCGGGCATGCTGCGCATCTGGGCCAGCCCCTCCAGCGCCAGCTCGACGGCCCGCTCACGATGCTCGTGGGTAGCCGCCGGCACCGTGTCAATGACGGTGCCGTCGTAGGGGTTCTTGACCTCCCGAATCTCGTCGCTGCCCGTCTCCTCGCCGCCGACGATCATGCGCATGTGCTCACCAGCTCCCGGGCCGCCGGCGTCACTCCGCGGCCTCGGCTGTCTCCGCGCCCGCCTCCAGCGTCTCCTTGGTGATGAGCTTCAGCTCCACCAGCTTGCGCTTGGGGATGGTGCCGCCCTGAATGAGCTCGGCGGCATACTCGACCCCGTACTTGCCCATCAGGTTGGGGTGCTGCTCGATGGTGGCGTGCAGGCGGCCCTTGCGGATCTCCTCCTGCGCCGCGTCCAGGTTGTCGTAGGCGGTCACGTAGATGTCGCCGGTCTTGCCGGCGTCCTCAATGGCCTGTATGGCGCCCAGGGCCATCATGTCGTTGGCGCAGAACAGCCCGTCGAGGTCGGGGTGCTTCTGGAGGATGTCGGCCATCACGTTGAGGGCCTCTTCCTGCTTCCAGTGCGCGGTCTGCGAGGCCACTATCTGGATGCCGGGGTGCTCCGCCATGGCGCGCTCGAAGCCGCGCTTGCGCGCCTCGGCGTTGTCCACGGTCGGAATGCCCTCCAGCATGGCCACCTTGCCCTTTCCGCCCATCAGCTCGGCCAGGTACGTGCTGGACATGTACCCGCCCTCCTCGTTGTCCACACCGACGTAGCTATCCAGCTCCAGGCCCGCTGCCTCGGCGGCCTCGGGGTCCACCTCGTTGTCCAGGTTGATGACGTAGACACCCGCGTTCTTGGCCTCCACCAGACAGGGCACGATCTCCTTGGAGCCGGCGGGCGCGATGCAGAGCACCTTGACGCCGGTGCCGATGAGGTCTTCGACGATGGCGATCTGTTTGTCTATGTCCGTCTCCTCGGTAGGAGTCTGCACGACCAACTCCACGCCGACGCGCTCGGCCGCCTCTCTGGCTCCCTCCTCCATGGTGATGAAGAAGGGGTTGGTCATGGTCTTCATGACCAGGGCGACCTTGGGCTTTTCGGGCTGGGCAGGCGGCGGGGCCGTGACCGGTCCCGCCGGCGGCCGGCGGCCGCAGCCCAGGGCCAACGCGCCGAGTGCCACAGTGGCGATGGTGACGACGGCGATGCGCATGATCTTCGATACCATGGGGTCCTCCCTCTGCGGCGCTGGGTCACCGTCGCCGCGAACGCCTTCTCAGAACCTGGTCCAGGACGACGGCGAAGACGATCACGCCACCGATGACGATCTGCTGGATGCGGTCGGGCTTGCCCTTGAGCGTAAGAGCATTCCGCAGCACGCCCATCATGAGCGCGCCGATCAGGGAGCCGACCACGGTGCCGCGGCCACCCATCAGGCTGGTGCCGCCGATGACGACGGCGGCGATAGCCTCCAACTCAGCGCCCCTGCCGATGAGTGGCGAGGCCGCGTGCATGCGGCCGGTCTGGATGATCCCCGCCAGCGCGGCGGTGGCGCCGCAGATCATGTATACGCTGAGCTTCACCCAGCCAACCGGCACGCCCGCCAGTCGCGCCGCCTCCTCGTTGGCCCCGACGGCCACCACATGGCGTCCGAAGGTGGTCTGCGTCAGGACCACGTGAGCGACGGCGACCAGGGCCAGGCTGATGACCACCGGCACGGGTAGCAGGAGATCGCCCCCGCTGGCACCCGGAGCCGCCTTCACCAGTGTGCCGACGCTGCCCCCACCAAGCCACAGCGCCTGCTCGGGCAGGCCGTGGATGGTCTCCTCGGACACGGCCTCGGCCATGCCCCGCGCGGCCATCATCATCCCCAGCGTGCAGATGAAGGGAGGCACCGCCCAGCGCACGATGACCGTCCCTTGCAGGACCCCGGCGAAGGTCCCGTACGCCAAGGCGGCGGCGAGGCTGAAGAGCACGCCGCCGAACCCGTCGTGCAGCAGCACGCCCATGACCGCGCTGGCCAGGGTCATCAGGGAGCCGACCGAGAGGTCAATGCCCCCGGTGAGGATGACGAAGGTCATGCCGACGGCCAGCACGCAGTTGACCGCGCTGTGCAGCAGGACCTTGGTCAGGTTGCGGGCGCTGCGGAAGTCCTCCTCCACGCCCGCGATGACGACGCACATCAACAGCAGGACGAGCGCAATCCCGATGACTTGCCGCGTCTCTGGCCGCAGCGTCATGGTGCCAAAGCCTTCCGACCTTCCCTGCCGTCAATGGCGTCTCGGCCCCGTCCTCGCCACCCTTCTTCGCCGCTCCGGCCCGGCCTCCTCCACGAGCGTAGGGCCCCAGCGCCAGCCGGAGGGATTCGGGAGCAGCGCAAGGAAGGTAGCGAGGTCACGCCCCGAGGGGGCGGAGGACCAAGGGATGGCTTTCACGGCATGCCTGGCGCAGATGACGCCCGTACTGGGCCAGGTCGAGAGCAACCTCGAGCTGCACGTGGCGGCGATTGACGCGGCCGCGGCCGCCGGCGCCGACCTGGTCGTCTTTCCCGAGCTGTCGCTCACGGGCTACTTCCTGCGCGACCTAGTGCCGGACGTGGCCGTGCCGCTGGAGAGCCCGGTCCTGGCGGAGCTAGCCAAGCGCAGCGCCGAGATCGCCATCGTGGCCGGCTTCGTGGAGGAGACGCCGGACTTCAACTTCCACTGCTCGGCCGCCTACTTCGAGGGTGGCCGGCTGCGGCACGTCCACCGCAAGACCTACCTGCCCACCTACGGCATGTTCGACGAGGAGCGCTACTTCGGCGCGGGCGACACCATTCGCGCCTTCGACACTGCACTGGGGCGCACGGCCCTGGTCATCTGCGAGGAGCTGTGGCATCCCTCGCTCATCTACCTGGCCTCCTGCGACCGAATGCAGCAGCTCGTGGCCATCGCCAACAGCCCCGCCCGC
>JBHIEF010000268.1:0-5224 GCA_046760465.1 Armatimonadota bacterium
AGTTGCCGCCCTCGAAGCACCCCGGCGCCACCAGGTTGACGCGCTTCCAGTGGCCTCCCAGACACACCGCCGAGACCATGATGCCCGTATCACCCAGCGGCCGATACTCCATCTCCGGGTTGTAGCTGCGGATCTTCGAGGTATCAACCGCCGTCGCCCCCATGGCTGCCGTGGCCGCCCCCAACGCCGCCCCGGCCGTCGCCTTCTTCAGGAAATCGCGCCGGCCGATCCTGTCCTTCATGGAACCTGGCATTGCCGTGCCCCCTTCGTAAAGAACCGACGCCAAGACGCCGCCTCGGACGCCGCACCACTTGCGCCGGCGTTCAGTCGTCCCATCCCCCTATTGTATGGGTTCTCCCCTCTCAGGTCAAGGCCCTCCCGCCACAGCCAGGGAGTCCGGCGGAGACGACAAGCGGGCCCCGCCGCAGCGGGGCCCGCTTTGCTGGCTTGACCTCGTCGTTTGCGCCCGGTGCAGGCTGGTTGTCCTCGTTGCCCAGTCAGGCGCCGCGGGCGCCGGCTGGTACCCGCCTAGAAGTCAATCTGGTAGCCCAGGCCCCAGCCGAACTCATGCTCCTTGGCTTCCGCGTCCTTGACCATGAACATGTCCACGCTAAGCTCATCCACCGGGTGGAAGCGCGCGCCGAAGTTGAAGTTGCCTTCGTCGTCGCCCACCTCGATGAGCTCACCCATGAAGGTGACCCACTGACACGGCCGCCACTCGATGCCGCCGAATAGGGAGTCGTCCCGGTAGTCCGAGAACGGCCCACCCGGGCTGCCGGGGAAGTACTCCTCCTGAAGCAGCCCGTCCTCGTTGGCAAGCAGCAGGCCCAGGCTGGCCCGAACGTAGGAGGGGTCCTCCTCGTCCTCCGAGGAGCACAGCGTCTTGGTGGCGACGATGTAGCCGTCGGGCTCGTGCTCGCCCTCTTCCCAGGGGCCTGTAGTCGTCATGCCAAAGTTGCGCACGCCGATGGCCAGGTTGCACCAGTTCTGCGGTTCGCGCAGGGCCTGCGCCTTGGCGTGGACCACGAAGCGATCCACCGGGCCGTCGCCCGGCGGGGCGCTGAAGGGGTGGTCCGTATACCACAGGTAACCCGCGTAGAGCTCCACTCGGTCGGCGATGCCGAACCGGGCGCCGGCATTCTGCCACTCGCTGAAGTTGTTGTGGTAACCTGGGGCTGCTGGATCCACGCCGAAGGTGTCGTCAATGCGGTGGTAGACCGGCGTGGCCGTGTGCCTGGGCGCCGTGATGGCGTTGGGCATGAGGATCATGCCCGTGTCGCCGAAGAACGAGGGCGCCGCGGCGTGATGGGAGGAGCGCGTCTCCTCCGCTCGGCTCAGGCCATTGGAGTTGAAGGGGATCGAACCGGACAGCCCGTAGGCTATCTCGTACTCGTCCGGTCCCGCATCGTCAAGCATGAAGAGGTCAACCGCCAGGCAGTCCAGCGGGTTGATGCGGGCGCCGAAGTTGAGCGCCGTCGCCGTCCGCCGGGCCGCCGTGAAGGAGCCGAGCGCAGGAGCCTGGAAGGAGAGGCTGTCAACGGGAGCTTGCTGTGTGCCCGGTGTGCGCCTATGAGACCAGCCGATCAAGACCGGCGGGGCCAGGGCTGCCTCAGCAGACGACGCCGCTTTCTGGTCACCTGGGTCCCCGCCCTCGTCTACATGGTGGCCATACTCCTGGTCTCGGGCGACCCAGACCCTCCGCAGCCGGCAGGCTGGGCGGCCTTCGACAAGTGGGAGCACATGGCGGCCTACTTCGTGCTGGGCCTGCTACTGTACTGGGCCTTTCGCGGCTACTGGCTGTTCGGCAGGCTCGCGGCCGCCATCGCGGCCGTCCTGATGGGCTCTGCGCACGGGGTGTTCGCCGAGCTCCACCAGGTCTTCGTGCCGCAGAGGCACAGCGACGCCAACGACGCCATCGCCGACCTGCTCGGGCTCTTGGCCGCTCAGGTGGCCGTAGGGCTGGCAGTGGGCCTGAGGGGGCTGTGCCGCGCCGCGAGGCGCCGCCGGCCCGGATGGCACTAGATCCGCCACTGGCGAGTCGAACGAACAGGGGGAAGCCTTGATGGGCCGCATAGCACTGGGCGGCCGCCGCCTGGTGGTCGGCGCAGCGCTGCTCGCGCTGCTGGCCGCGGCGGCCGTGACCTGGGCGGGGCCGAGATTGGCCCAAGCGCCGGCGGAGGAGCCCGAGGCGCCGCCGCCCACGCGCGACGCCGCCGGGCAACCTGACGAGGAGCCCGCCGGACCGGCCGAGGCCGCGCCGCCTGAGGAGGGCCCAGAGGCGGAGCCGGCGCCGGACGAGGAGGAGCCGGACGCGCCGCCGCCGGGCGAGGAGGCGACGGACGAGGGCGAGGAGCCTCGTGCCGAGGAGGAGGCTCCGCCCGTTGAGCCGCCTGAGGAGGTCGCCGAGCCTCCTCCGGCCGAGGAGCCCGAGGAGCCACTCCCTGCCTCGCGGAGCTTCGAGCAGGACATCGAGGCCCTGGTACCGCCCAGCGCCCCCACCGGCGCCGAGGCCGCAGCCCTGCGCGAGCGACTGAGCATCCTCGAGCACAACGCCGCGCTGGACAAGAACGAGATCACCAGCAGCCTCAACGCCGTCAGGATCAACTTCTCGCAAGCGCGCCGCGACGGGCGGCGATTGCTGCTCATACGCGCCACGGAACTGCCGAGAGTGCGCGCGGGCGACCGGACGGACGCCGAGGGCGAGGCGCTGCTGGCGGAGCTGGGCAAGCTGGCGGACCGCCATCGGCAGCTGTACCGCCGGGCCACCACGGGCAGGCGCAGCGCCGAGCCGCTGGTGAGGCAATGTGAGCGCGACCAGGAGCGAGGCCAGTTGCTGCTTGAGCGCCTACAGGCCATGAGGGCAGGGGTCGCGGAGGCGCAGCAGGCTGTCAAAGAGCTGGACGACCGGGCGAAGAAGGCCCGCCGCCTGTACGAATCCTGGATCGAGGCCCGCGATCAGGCCCGCGCCAACTTCACCCTGGCCTCCGACCTCACCGACGAAATGGTGCGGGCCATAGAAGAGGGGCGGCAGAGGAGCCTCGGCCTGCGCAGCGAGCAGCGCATCGGGCCGGCTACGCTGGCGCAGGCTGCCGCCGACCTGCAAGCCCTCGCCTCCTGGTCGAGCAGTGCCGTGGCGGCGCTGCCTGCGCGGATCGGAGCCATGGCAGGCACCTTGGGTGATCTCCGTTCCTTCGTACGGTTCGGCCTGCGCGTGGTGGGCATCACGCTGGTCATCATGCTCGCCCTGTGGGGCCTGCCCAAGGTGGAGGACTACATTGGCGAACGGCTCAAGCCCCCCATCGAGGAGGCGGAAGAGGGCGCCTGGCGGCCGCAGGCAGCGCGCTCCCTGGCGCGGGCCGTGCTCCTCTTCGTAGCCGCCAGCGCCCTGCTGCAAGTCGCCGGCGTTCCCACCGACTGGATGCTGCTGCTGCTCGCCTTCGTGGGCGGTTGGGCCGCTTACGGTGTGGTCGAGAACGTGGCCGAGCTGCTCTTTGCGCCGACCGACCCGGCCAAGCGGCAGGTGTCGTGCGCTGACGAGCAGGCGCAGCACCTGTACCGCACCATCCGGCGACTGGCCCTGCTGTCCGCCCTGCTGCTGCCGCCCATCAGCGCCTTCGCCATCTTCGGCTACCAGCAAGCCGACGTAGCCGCACTGCCCAAGATCGTCTACGGGGCCATAGCGCTGTGGCTCGTCTTCTCCCTGACCGCCCGGGAAGGCGGGCTCCGAGGACTGGTGCCCGAAGAGGACACCCTACGCAACCGCATGCTCCGCCGCGTGGCGTCGGCAGCCCCCGTCATCTTCGTCCTAGGCGGCATGGCCATTCTGGTGGCCTACGCCCTCAGCTACACCAACCTGGCCAATACGCTCTTCCGCGCCGTACCCGTGGCCGCGGTCGCCATCAGCGTGGCCTGGGCCCTGCACAGAGCCTACGCGCGCAACGCGGGGCGCTACGTGGACTCTCACCCCCAGCTGGAGGGTGAGGGCATCGGCCTGCCCACGGTACTGAGGGAGGGCTGGGCGCTGTTTGCGGTCGTCGAGGTGCTGGTGCTGGCCGGCGTGGCCCTCTGGACCGTCCTGGCAGTGGCCAAGGTGCCCACCCGCCACCTGCGAGAGCTGGAAGCCCTCATGGCGAGGCCCTTTGTGGAGGTGAAGGGCGCCCAGGTGTCCGCCCATGGCCTCCTGGCCGCGGCCAGCGCCATCGTCTTCGGCCTGTTGGTGGCCAAGCTGCTGCGGGGCCTGCTCCAGACCTCAGCGCGGCTCCAGGAGCGCCTGGACCCCGGCGTCCACTACGCGCTCACCACCTTCGCCTACTACGCCATGGTCGTCGTCACCGTGCTCTGGGCCCTGCCCGCGGCCGGGTTCGACCTGAGCATTCTGGCCGTGTTCGCGGGCGTGGCCGGCATTGGCGTGGGCTTCGGGCTCAAGGACATCGCCAACAACTTCATCAGCGGGCTCATCCTCCTCATCCAACAGCCCATCAAGGTCGGGCAGCTCATTGAGATCGGTGGACTGCGGGGCACGGTCACCGAGATTGACATCCGCACCACGACCATTCGCACTCCCCAGAACCACTACATCATCGTGCCCAACGCCGACTTCATGACCCAGCGCGTCACCAATGTGACGGCCAAGGATCCGAAGGTCCGCCTGGACATCGGGATTGGCGTTGCCTACGGCAGCGACCTGGATCTGGTGAAAAAGCTACTGCTGCAAGTCGCCGCCGAACACCCCAACATCATCGCCGATCCTGAGCCCGAGGTGTGGCTGACCGAGTTCGCCGACAGCTCCGTCAACTTCCGTCTGATGGGCTGGCTGGCGCAGCCGACCGGGCTGCTCAGGACGCAGAGCCAGGTCTACTTCTCGGTCGCAGAGGCCTTCGATAAGCACGGCGTCGAGATCCCCTTCCCGCAGCGGGACGTGCACATTAGGTCGGATGCGACGCGGGAGGGCCCGCCGCAGAGCTAGGCGGGAGGTGCCGCGGATGACGACGCGAAGGGAACCTGACGTTCGTCGGGCGGGTTCGTCTTGACGTGGTGTAAGCGCAACTGCTCACTGCCAGGGAGGACAATCATGAGACAGTGCTTTCGTTCGATGGCATGGTCCGCTCTTGTCGGCGCGGCGCTACTGTTGTGCGCCACCATCGTTGCCCAGGACGACGGCTTCGTCAGCCTCTTCGACGGCACCAGCCTGGACGCCTGGAAGATCCCGGAGGGCGACGGAGGG
>JBHIEF010000269.1:0-5213 GCA_046760465.1 Armatimonadota bacterium
GGTCGCGCGGGCCCTCGATGCTGCCGCCAGCGCCCTGCCTGCCGGCAGGCAGGTCCGGGTAGTGGGCGATGTCCCAGTTCTGGCAGTGCAGGCACTTGAGGTTGCAGCCGGCCATGAAGATGGTGTAGCTCTCCGGCGGGGCCGGGTGCAGCGTGCAGGAGGCCACCTCGGGCATGCCCACGCGGCACACGCCCAGCTCGCCGCGCGTGCGGTCCACCCCGCAGTGCCATTGACACAGGTGGCAGTCGCGTAGATCAGCTGCCCAGTCTGGTAGGGGCATGATCTACCCCGCCAGTTCCTCATCCGCATGGGCGCATTCCTTGTCGGCGCGGCCGCCAATCGTGCGCCTGAGGCCCGCGAGATGCTAACACTATAGCGGTGCCTGTCATTCTGAGGAGCGGCGCGACGGAGGATCTCGGAACCTGGCAGCGGCCATGGTCCCCAGACCGAGATTCTCCGCTGCGCTCAGAATGACAGCCGACCGAGAGCCTCGGTATTGGGATAAGCTCTACGAGAACGTTACATGGATTCGTGCGCGAGGCGGAGCGTGGAGGGCAAGGCCTCCGCTCAATTGTGGCATAACGCTCCTGAGTGGACTGATCCAGGTCTCCGCTTTGGCGTCACGTAGTGCTCTGCCAGTGGCTAGCGTCGTGTGTAGACGCGGCCTGAACGACGGTAGGGCGTTTCTGGTCGCGGTGGCGCGCACGCCGCTAGGCGCCTACGTCGCATATCCGCGATAGAGGGCCTGGTGGTAGGTGTGTCTCGGCAAATCCCGCGCGTCCGTCAGGGCCTGTCGTTGCCCGAGGTGCTCATCTCGATGGCCATACTGGCCATCGTGCTTGCCATTGCCCTGCCCTTTCTGGTCACGGTGGAGCGCACGTGGCGGGCGGGCTCGGCCGAGACGCAGGCCACCGACACGGCTCGCGCCGGTGCTCTGCTCATGGGCCATCAGGCCCGCCAGGCCCGCCGCCTGTTGTACGTGTCAGACCCCAGCGACACCAGCGGCCGGCTGCTGTTCGAGACCGTCGGGCCGGACGGCGATCCCCACGTCAACGAGTTCTACTATCAGCCCGATAGCCCCACCGGCTCCGTGGGAGCCGTCCGCCTGCGCGACCAAAACCTGCGGACGGGAGCGGAGTCAGACGCCGTCTTCGCCGGGCCGGTGACCAGCCTCCAATTCGCGGCCTTCGAGGCCGACGGCCTGAGCGCCACCACGGACCCCTGGCGCACGGGATTGGTCGAGGCCATCTTCCACGCCAGCTCGCCCGACGGCCGCGCTGCTGCCTCGGCGCTGGCTGCGGTGGAGATGCCGGCGGATGCGCCGCTCTTTGCCGTGTTCAGCGCCGGCACCGGTCGCCTGGATGTCCAGCAGTCTGCCCGCGTGGAGGGAGACGTTTACTGCGGCGGCGACTTGGTGCTGGCCGCCGGCTGTCGAGTGCAAGACGGGTTAGTGTATGCAGCCGGTTCTAGCTTCGGCACCGACATGATAGTGGCGCCGGCGCCTCAGCCGAGCCCCTCCCTGCCGGCTCTGGACACCAGCTTCTACGACGGCCTGCTGGCCCAGGCCGCGGCCCAGCCAGCGGGGGACCGCCTCATTGACAAGCAGTCGGAGGTCGTGGACTTCGGCAGCCTTCCCGAGCGGACGCTGCTGTGCAACGGCGACGTCACCATTGACGGTCCGGTCACCGTGACCGGCCCAGGCACCATCGTGGCCACCGACGACATCTGGGTGACCGGCCCGGCGCGTCTCGAGGGCCAGGTCAACCTGGTGGCCGCGGACGGGATCGCCCTCGACGGCAACGTCTCGATGCCCGATCAACCCTTCTGCTACGCGGGGGCCTGGATCTGGGTGAACAGGGACAAGCGTGTGGACGCGCACTTGGTCAGCGGACAGAACGTGTATGTGACTGACCGATCGAGGATGCATGGCATCATCTACGCTCGGGGGCGGGCGCACCTCGAGTGCAGCGTGACCGGTGCCGTCTATGCGGAGCGCGTCTGCCACCTTCGGGAGGGCGACTTCGTCCTCGACGAGAGCCTGGCCCGCCAGGAAGTGCCGGGGCTGGCGCTCTGGTGAGCCCGGCTGTGGCCGTCGCAGCGGCGTAAGGCCCCCGTGTGCCGTTCCTCCGCGGCGTTCACCCCTGGAGACGCATACCGGCTGGGGCGTTCTGGGGAGCCCTAGGGCAGGAAGTTGTACATGGGCCGCTGGAGGGCGATGCCCAGTATGCCCCAGCCGGCTCCGGCTACGAACTCGCCCAGGATCAGGCCGTAGAAGAAGTAGGTGGCGGGGCGGAAGGAGGTCATGCCCGCGTAACGCAGCAGCACGGTCTTGATCAGCCAGGCGACGAAGATGGAGGGCGCGAACAGCGCCATGGACCACGAGCCCGACACGGCGAAGCCGGCCGGGTGGAGCGGCCACCAGGCGAAGCGGGTGCGCATGGCGGCCAGGAAGACGGTGAAGGCCAGGCCCACGAAGGTGGCCGCGACGGCGTGCCAGTTCGGCCCCGGGGGGGCCTGAAGCCACCCGGCCAGCCGACTGAAGGCCTCCAGGCCCTTCCAGCGGATGCGAGCGCCCCCGTAGGTGTGGGCCGCGTTGAGCAGGATGATCCAGCCGAGGAGGATGCCGGCGGCAGTGGCAAGCGTCAGGGCCGTGCTGAGGCGTCGTTGGGAGCTGCCGGTCTCGTCGGCCAGCTTCATGGCCTCGATCTGATGGGGCATGGGATGGCTGCGATGGGCGCGGTTGAACGACCAGAAGAAGCTGAACATGACCAGGTTCTGCTTGCCCAGACGCGCGGGCCCCACGAAGTTCGTCATGGCCACCTCGGGCCCGGTGAAGTGCAGGTCGTGGACGGGGCTGCCCAGCTCGGCGCGGATGCGGGCGATGGCGATGGAGATGGCCAGGTAGATGAGCAGGAAGGTCAGTGCCGCCGAGAAGGTCATGCCCGCCGCCAGGCACCACACCACCAGCGCAGCCAGGCCGAGCACGACGCCGTACAGGGCCCAGCGATAGGGCAGGGCTTCCTCGGCGTCGTCCAGGCGCCGGCGGCCCAGGGCGGACAGCAGGGCGTCGCGTAGGTGGCGCCGGTCGGCCCAGACGCAGAAGCAGCACAGGGCCATGTAGGCGCCGAAGGACTGCTCGTCTATCCAGGGGGCGCGGGGGATGTGGCCCCAGCCCAGGGCCGTGGTGCCGATGCGCACGAACTTCCACACGATATAGAAGAACCAGCAGCTAAAGGCCAGGTCCGCGGGGATCAGGAAAGCCAGCCCCACCCCGAAGGGGAACACCGCCAGCGGCGTCCAGCCAATGGCCGTCCAAGGCAGTCCCCGCACCATGGTGCCCAGGTCGTGGCGGTAGGCCTCCCCCCACAGATCGGGCACCTGCGGCCAGATCACGTGCAGCCCGCGCATCAGGTCAACGAAGAAGGCCACGCCGAAGCCCGCCCACATGAGCTTGTTGCGGTAGAAGCGCGCCTCCGGACGGCTCATCTCCAGGGGCAGTTGGACGATGGGGAAGCTGAGCTTGGCCTCGTCGGTCCACTGCCTGCGGAACAGCGCGTTCACGCACAGCATCACGAACATCAGCAGGAAGGTGAAGAGCGACCACGAGCCGACGGTGGCCAGCCAGGCGCGCCAGGTGTGCGCTCGCCACATCGGCTCGCGCAGATCGTGGTAGGCCGCCAGAGCTTCTTCGTCCGAGGGCGCCGCCCACCAGGGAATGTCGCGCAGGAAGAGCTGCTCGTACCGGTTCTCGGGGCTGGCATAGTGGTGCGGATAGGCCACGACGGGGATCATGCACTGGATCTGGTCCAGGCCGCACAGGGCCGTGGAGATGCTCAGCATGCCGTAGACGGTGAGCAGCTCCCCGTGGCGCAGGGCCCTCCCCGGGCGCCAACAGGCAAACAGGCGGTTAAGCAGCCAGACGATGAGCAGGGAGACCACGACGTTGAAGAAGAGGCTGACGGTGGCGGGGCGCGACTGGCCGAAGAAGTAGCCGTGCAGCACGAAGGCGGCGTTGACGGGGATGAGCGCGAGGCCGATGAGGATGGCCCGCACAGTCACGCCGCGGCGCTTGTCGTTGCCGGCTTCCAAGCGCAGGCACCGGTCTGGGTGTTTTGGGAGCTTGCTCCCGAGACCCGTGGCGGGCGTCTCGGCACGAAGAACGCCTGCCACAGATTCCTTCGCAGCCGGCAGAGACCTTCATGGGGCAGCAGTCAGCAGCGACCCCAGGAGGGCGCAGGCGGAGGAGGGGGAACCTACAGGCGGCGAAACGTCCAGGCGGGCGGAGGTGTGTTCGGACGATGAGAGTAGCTGTCATGATTAGCTTGATAGCGCTGGTCGGCGCTGCGGCGCACGGGCAGGAGCGCGAGCTGCCCAATCCGTCGTTCGAGCTGGGTGACACCAGTCCGGCGGGCTGGAGCCTGTCCGGGGGCCAGGGAGCGTGGGAGACCTTCGGCCGGTCGGGGGAGCACTGCGTCAGCGTGACGGGCACGGGCCGGGACTCCAACTACTGGCGGCTCGACGACGTGCCCTTGCAGCCGGGCAAGCTGTATCGGATCAGCTACTGGGCCCGCGTGGCGCCCGGCGCGGCTGGCGGGTGCATCGTCTCGGGCCCGTCCTTCTGTAACCGGGACTTCCAGGTGGGTGAGGACTGGACCAAGCGCAGCTTCGTGTTCGCTGCGCCCGCGGACGTGACGGGTTCCTACCTGCGGCTGGGTCAGTGGCAGAAGCGCGGCACGGTCTACTTCGACGATGCATCGCTGGTGCCGGTGATGGCCGTCCATCGCCAGCGTGGCGGCATCGTGCTGGGCGAGGGGGAGAGCATCCGCGGGGGCGTCTACACGTTCAAGCCCAACTGGGGCGGCGAGGGCGCGAACTTCTCGCGGCCGCTGGAGGCCTTCACGGCAAGCTTCAACAGCAACCGCTGGCCCTTGGGCGAGGGCAACGTGCTGCAATACAGGTTTGCGCCCGGGCCGGAGATGACCAGCGGGACGGTCACGGCGGAGACCTCGTATCATCAAGCGGGTGAGGCCCTGGTCGAGGCCAGCAAGGACGGAGACGTATGGACTCTGATCGGCCGCATTGACGAGGAGGGTCAGGGCAGCTTTGGACTCCCGGCTGCGCTGCTGCCGGCCGGGGAGCTGCACGTGCGCATTCGCTCGGCGGGGAGCTTCCAGATCGCGGCCTTCAGCTTCGCCGCCGACGTGGCCGAGACG
>JBHIEF010000270.1:0-5186 GCA_046760465.1 Armatimonadota bacterium
TCAGCAGGGGAGGGTATCATTTCTCACCCATCCCAACAATCTTGGCGCACTCCGCTGGAAAACCGCCCAGAATCCACGAAAGGGACGCTGGTGGCCTCAGCGCGACTTGCCGCGCGCGGCGATGGGGAGGGTCTCGACGACCTGGTCGCCCTCGATGAGGTTGATCTCATCGGCGAGGTTGGAGACGGGGCAGGCGTGGTTGGGGATGATGCGGACCTTCTCGCCGATCTCCGGCTCGCGCTCGGCGCTGGACACGTCAACGTACGCGTGTTCCTCGTCCAGTCGCTCTATGAGCGCGCCCGGCAGCTCCACGATCCGGCCATGCCCGGGGCTGGCAACGGCTCTGTCGCTGGTCAGCGCCTTGGAGCCCGCGTCGAGCGTGGCACGCGCCGGCCGGGGTCGGCTGATGACGGTGGCCAGCACGGTCAGGGCGCAGTCCTGTTCGCTGGCCGCTCCCGTGTCCAGGCAATTCACGTCATTGTAGATGTACGTGCCCGGCCGGATCTCGGTGAGGCCGCAGCCCTCCGAGTAGAACCGAGCTCGTGGTGTGGAGCCCCCGCTGACCCGACTGACCTGCACCCCCGCGGCGCGCAGGCGCTCAGCCACCGCACGCATGATGGCCGCTTCTTCCTTAGCCGCCGCCTCGATGTCGGCCACGCTGGTGCGGCCGCGCATGGTCCCCGCGTAGGTCATGATGCCGACGAGCTCGAGGCCCGGCAGCCGATGCACGGCCAGCGCCAGCTCCTGCGCCTGCTGACCGGGCTGCACGCCGCAGCGGCCCAGGCCGCTGTCAATCTCCAGCAGCACCGGCAGGCGCCGGCCCTGCGCCGCGAAGGCCGCAGATATGGGTTCGGCCGCGGCCAGGCTGTCCACACAGACCGACAGCTCCGCCCGTTCGGCCAGTTGCAGCAGTCGCTCGACCTTCTGCGGCCCCACGAGGTGATTGGCGATGAAGATGCGCTCCAGGCCCGCCTCGATCATGACCTCTGCCTCGCCCAGCTTGGCCACACAGATCCCCGGCGACCCGGCGACGACCTGGCGCTTGGCCAGCTCCGGGACCTTGTGCGTCTTGGTGTGGGGCCAGTGCTCCAGGCCCAGTTGGCGCGCGTGCTCGGCCATGCGCGCCACGTTGCGCTCCAGCGTGGGCAGATCGGCGAGCAGGGCAGGCGTGTCCAGAGCGAGGAAGTCGCGAGCAGCCATGGGCCGTTCCCCCGGCGGCGGGTCGGACTCTAGTCCATGGGCGAGTAAGGGGGCGGCTCGGCGCGAAAGTCGGCCGGCAGACGCAGTTGGCGGAACTGGCAATGCAGTCCGTTCTCGTCCACTTCGACCAGCCGGTATCCAATGAGCGACTGGTCCGGCGTCACCGAGAAGGAGGTGGCTGGGGCCGTTACGAATCGCGTGGTACGGTGGACCCCCTCCAGCAGTTGATGCACGTGCCCGGCCAGGTATTGCGAGACATCGTGGTCGGCCAACAGCGCGGCCAGCTCGCTGCGCGCCGGGTCCTCCACGGTGTAGTAGCCGCTGTTCTCGCCCAGTTCCTCTTCCAAGCTGTCCCAGAACAGGGGATAATGGGTGATGACGATGCGGTACCTGGCATCGTGGGCGGCGGCCAGGTCCTGGGCCAGCCACTCCATCTGCTCACGCTCCGTGGGCAGGCCGCTGTTGAGAACGTTGCTGTCCAGGCACGAGAAGTGCAGGCCGTCGTACTCGCAGGAGTAGTAGCGCGGGCCGGCCAGTTCCTCGTATAGGGCCAGGCGCTCGGACGTGACATGATCGTCAGTATAGCCGGAGCGCTTGTTGCCGACGTCGTGGTTGCCCGGCATGACGTGCACGGGCACGTCGAAGGCGTCCAGCAGTTCGCTCAGGGTAGCGAAGTCCTCCCTGGTCCCGTGCTGCGTGAGGTCGCCCGTGACGATGGCGAAGGCGGGCTCGAGGGCTATGGCCTCGCGCACCGCCTGGTGCGCCCGCAGGTTGAACTCGGGCTCGAGGGGGGAGACATGGGTGTCGGAAAGATGGATGAATCTCACCTGAGGCCTCCCAATTCGTGCCTCGGCGGCTTGCGCACGGCTCACCAGACCAACTGGGGCCGCCGGCATCGGTGCCGTATTCGACCCCGGCAGGCACTTACCCTTCCGCGGGGGGTGGGTGCTGAGGGAGTGGGGCAATGAGGGCTCGGCGGCTGGGGCGCCTGGCCGGCTCGTGGTCGGCCCGCCTGCAGTGGCTGGCTGCGGCCTGGCGCGTATGGGGAGGCGGCAATCCCTTGTTCGTCAAAGAGATGCGCACCCAATGGCGCGGGTCGCGCGTCCTGCTGCTGCCCGGCCTCTCGGTGTCCCTGTCAGCCCTGGCCGTTTCCCTGCTCTTTCTGCTCAGCGGCTGGGTGCGCTTGCAGCCTTGGGTGGCGGAGCTGGCTGTCTTCTCCTCCCAGGCCCTCTTCCTGCTGTTCCTGGCCGCCGTGTTCGCGGCCGACGTGTTCGCCGGTGAGAAGCAGGACGGGACGCTCGAGTTCCTCCTGCTGACCCCCATGAGCTCCCGCGAGATCCTGTTGGGCAAGTTCACCGGCACGCTGTGGCCCTTCCTGCTGGCCGCCCTGGCGCACTTGCCGCTGTTGACGTTGCTGTGCCAGGTGGGCGCCGTCCCCCCGCTACGGGCCCTGGCCATCTATGCCGTCTTGCTGCCGGCCACGGTGGTCAGTTGCCTCATCGCGGTCGGCCGGGGCCTGGTCTGGGGCCGCCCGGATGCCCTGCTGGGCTGCGCGCTGCCGCTGGCCGCCGGGCTCATGGCGGCCGTTTCGGGCTGGGCCCTGCTCCAGTGCCTGCGGCTGCTCCCCTCCGGCGCCGGGTGGCTCTTCGCGACTACGCCGCTGCTGGCCGTGCGCTCCGGCTGGCTGGCTGCGCTGGTGGGGGGAGCCGTGGGCTACTTCGCCCTGGGGGTACCCCTCGCGCTGATCAGCCTCCACCGCGCCAGCTTGGTCCTGGACGCGGCCGGCGAAGACCTGTTGGCGGAGCGCACCTCCGCCTTGGGCCTGCCGTACTAGCTGGGCTCGCCGCGAGGTCGCCTGCCGGCCCTCGGCGAAGGACCACGGAGCCCTCGCACCGAAGCACGCGTTGTGCCCGCACGGTGGAACTTGTCCGTGCGCGGCGAACGCTATTGACACTCGGTTGGCGGTCTCACTGCCAGGACAGCACTATCGCGATAAGGTGCAGGAGCGATGAGGGCAGCAATCGCAATCGTGTTGGTGGCGCTCTGCGTCACGCTGGTCTACGGCCAGGAGGCGGGGTCGCCTCCGTCCGACGAGTCCCCGTTCGGCTCGAGCCCGGG
Organism: Armatimonadota bacterium; assembly: GCA_046760465.1. Lineage (GTDB taxonomy): Bacteria > Armatimonadota > Zipacnadia > JAUWAU01 > JBHIEF01 > JBHIEF01. The sequence continues at coordinate 3,319 of JBHIEF010000270.1, forward strand.
GCCGCCCGACGAGTCGCAACCGGAGGTGGCCGTCGCCTACTTCCACAACCCCGCCTGTAACAAGTGCGTCAAGGCCGCGGAACTGATGCGTGAGCTCCGCACCGACTTAGCCTGGGTGACCGTGGAGTGGTTCAACTTCAACGATCGCGACTCCCTGCCGGCGCACGCTCTGGCCATGCAGGCGCTGAACATCCCTCAAGATGACGCCCCCGGCCCTCCGCTGGTCGTCATGGGCGAGGATTTCCTTCAGGGGGATGACATCAACCGCGCCAACCTCCAAATGCTGCTGGACAAGTACCAGGAAACCGGTGCCGTGCGCGTCTGGGACCTGGATGAGCAGAACCGGCTGCGTGCCGAGAAGATCATCACCGAGCGCATGCAGCGCTACGGTCTGGCCGGGGTCATCGCGGCGGGGCTGGTGGACGGCGTCAACCCATGCGCCTTCGCTACGCTGGTGTTCTTCGTCTCCTACCTGACCTTCCTGGGGCGCGGGCGGCGGGACGTGCTCGTGGGCGGGTTGGGCTTTGCCGTGGGCGTCTTCGGCGCCTACCTGGCCGTCGGCCTGGGAGCCACCGCCGTGGTCAAGCAGGCCGCCGCCCAGACCTGGATGCACCACGCGCTGTATGCGGGCATGGCCATCATCGCCTTCTTCTTTGCCGTCCTCAGCCTGCTGGACTACAAGAAGCTGCGCGAGGGGCGCACTGCGGACGTCGCCTTGCAGCTCCCTCCAGGCCTTAAGCGCCGCATCCACAGCACCATTCGCGAGCGCACCCGCGTGTCCGGCTTGGCGTTGGGCGCGCTGATCGCGGGGGCCGTCGTCTCGATCCTGGAGCTGGGCTGCACGGGGCAGATCTACCTGCCAACCATCGTCGGCGTCATCAGCATCCCCGCGCTGCGCTCCAAGGCCGTCGTCTGCCTGCTGCTCTACAACCTGGCCTTCGTGGCGCCCCTGCTGGGTGTGCTGGCGGTGACCCACACCGGCGTCTCTTCACAGAGGCTGGCCAAGGCCGCGGAGCGCCACTCGGCCACTGCCAAGCTCCTGATGTTCCTGCTGTTTGCAGTTCTGGCCTGTTACTTCCTGTACGTGCTAAGCACGCTCTCCGGCCAGGAAGCGATCCTCACCCACGGCCATTAGCACATGCCCGCGCCTCGACCCATCCCCACAGCCCTGACCATCGCCGGCTCCGACTCCGGGGGCGGCGCCGGCATTCAGGCCGACCTGAAGACCTTCAGCGCTTTGGGCGTCTACGGCATGTCGGCGCTGACCGCCGTCACCGCCCAGAACACGGTGGCCGTGCAGGGCATATTGGCCCTTCCCCCTGATCTGGTCACCCAGCAGATTGATGCCGTCATGACCGACATTGGCGCCGACGCCGCCAAGACGGGGATGCTGTTCGACGTCGGCATCATCGAGGCGGTGGCCGAGGCCGTGCAGCGGCACCGCCTCGCCAACCTGGTGGTGGACCCGGTCATGGTGGCCAAGAGCGGCGACCGGCTCTTGCAGCAGGAGGCCGTGTCGGCGTTGGCGGAGCGCCTGGCCCCCCTGGCGCTGGTCATCACCCCGAACTTGCCCGAGGCGGAGGCCTTGGCGGAGATGGACATCAACTTTGAGGCAGATGTGGAGGAGGCGGCCCGACGGATACGAGCGCGCGGTCCGCGCTACGTGGTTATCAAGGGCGGACACGCCCAGGGGGCCGCCACCGACCTGGTCTTCGACGGCAAGCGCATCGAGCGCCTGTCAGCCCCCCGTATAGACACCGGGAACACTCACGGCACGGGCTGCACCTTCTCGGCGGCCATCGCCGCCGGCCTGGCCAAGGGCCAGAAGCCTCTCGCGGCCATCAGCGACGCCAAGACCCTCGTCACCC
>JBHIEF010000271.1:0-5175 GCA_046760465.1 Armatimonadota bacterium
GTGCACCGAGTAGTGCCATAGGTTGAGGAAGAAGGGGCCGTGGCGGTGGGCCCGCAGGAACCGCACGGCCTCCTCGGTCAGGCGGTCGGCGATGTACTCGCCTTCGGGGCCGTCGGTCACCGTCCCCGCCCTGAACTGGTAGGGGGAGAAGTAGCTGCGTGGCCCGGGATCGGGGGCGCCGTGGAAGGAGACGTCGAAGCCCTGCCTCTCGGGCCAATGCTCTGGGTTCAGCCCCAGATGCCACTTGCCCAGGTGTGCGGTCGCGTATCCCGCAGCGCGCAGCGCCTCGGCGATAGTGTGCTCTTCCGGGGGCAGATAACGCCGGCTCCGCGGCAGCAGCACGGGCTGGGTTGGCGGACCCTCCTCAGGCAGGAGCGGCTCTCCCGCGGGTAGGGGCGGGCGGTGTCCGGCCGCCGTCGTGATGCCCAGCCGCGCCGGGTGTTTGCCGGTCATGATGCTGGCGCGCGTTGGAGAGCACAGAGGGCTAGCCGTATACGCGTCCGTGAACATCATGCTCCGCTTGGCCAGGCGCTCCATGTTCGGCGTGTCGTAGTACCGACTGCCGTAAACCGTGCTGTCCATCCACCCCATGTCGTCCACCAGAAAGAAGACGATGTTGGGCCGATCCTCCGGGGCCGCCGCGCTCCAGCGCAGGCGGGATCCGGCCAAGGCGGTTGCTCCCACTCCGGCGGACCTGATGAACTGGCGGCGCGTATACCGTCTCATGCTCTGCCTCCGTACTCGGGCAATGCCTCGTGCGTCACTTTCCAGGCCCGCCCGGCCTCAACCTGCCGCCTGCGTGTTTGCCTGGTGTGCGCTCTCATCGGCGCCTCGCTCCCCAGCGCTATTCTCGCGTGGTTCAGACTGTGCAAGTACAGGGAGGAACAGCGAGCCCGCGCCAGGAACTGCCAGCGGCGCCGAGTTGGCGGATGGCGGAGACTGGCCGCCTGGCCTGCAGCGCGAAGCCAGTCGGAAGTCAAGAAAAGGAGCGTCCACCATGGCATCGGACTCGAAGAACCTGGGCTATGACGACACGCCCATCCTCCCCGGGACGACGTACCATGTCCACGATGGCACCCGACCGCAGCCACCCGTCGTTACGCCGGCTCCCCCCGACCAGCCGGGCGCCCCACCGTCGGACGCGGTCGTCCTATTTGACGGCACCGACTTGTCGGGCTGGGTCGGCAAGGGCGGCGGCGACGCTCAGTGGATGGTCAGGAATGGCTACATGGAGATCGCTCCCAAGACGGGCAGCATCCAGACCCGGGAGCACTTCGGCGACTGCCAACTGCATGTGGAGTGGGCCGCCCCGGCAGAGGTGAGCGGGGAAAGCCAGGGCCGCGGCAACAGCGGAGTGTTCCTCATGGGGCGCTACGAGATACAGGTTCTCGACTGCTACGACAACCCCACCTATCCGGATGGCACCACCGGCGCCATCTACGGGCAGTACCCGCCCCTGGTCAACGCCTGCCGCAGGCCGGGCGAGTGGCAGGTCTACGACATCATCTGGGAGGGGCCGCGATTCGAGGCCGATAGCCTCGTCCGTCCGGCCTTTGTCACGGTCTTGCTCAACGGCATCGTGCTTCACCATCGCACGGAGCTGCGGGGCGTGACCAGCCACCGAGTGCTGACGGAGTACGAACCACATCCGCCCGTCGGCCCGCTCGAGCTCCAGGATCACGGCGATCCCGTGCGCTTCCGCAACATCTGGTATCGCCCGCTCACCGGCTACGACGAGGGATAGCGTGACTGCCGAGTGGGCGTGAAGCCGCTGCATGACCAGAGCCTGCGGGCTCCTGACGCCAACGAGGGGTGAGTCGGGGGGATCTCAGGAGCCCGTCACTGAGAGACCATCGAGAAGGCGCGCCGAGTCCTCGTGGCGCACACAGACGAGGTGCGTGGCAGCAGGCTACGGCAGTTGTGGCGATCAGCAGGTCAGCCTACTCGGTCTCTAGGGCGATCCTGGCCCAGTAGGCGGCCTCCCAAGACCAGCCGCTGGGCTGGTTGACGAGCTCCAGCTTGACGCTCTTTCCGGCATACGCCGACAGGTCGAGGTCCACGTCCAGCCACCCATCAACGGCCGTGTCCTTGCCCACCACCTTGCTGAGAAGCTCCTTACCGTCTGCCCTGATGATCAGCGTCCAGTCACCTCGCGGGTGATGGCCCACGGTCAGTCGTAGGGCCGTCCTCTTGCCGGCGGGGGCCTCGATGGTCCTGGACAGCGTGCAGCCGGTGTTGCGGTCCAGGGGGTGGGTTACGAAGACGTTCTGCTTGCCGCCGAGTTCGCTCTTCAGCCCCGGGTCCATGTCGCTGCCGCACTTGCTGATGGTCCACCCCGGGGCGAACTTCTTGAACGAGGAGAGCACCCCCGCCCCGATCTGGGCCATCTCCTCCTCGGTGAAGCGGCTGTTGGCGATGGGACCGGGGGCCCAGCTCAGCTGGAGCGGGCTTGGCTTGGGCTCGACCACCGGAATGACGAAGACCTCCTCGCCGTCGGCGTTCCTCTCCACGCGCCCGCCCCCCTGCGTGATAGCCTGACGTGCCAGCTTCTCGCACACGTCCAGCAGAGCGGGGAAGTTGTAGGCCGTGTGGCTGAACACGGTCTCTTCGTTGAGCTCCTTGGTGAACCGCTCAGGGAGGTTGGAGAAGCCAATCGTCGTGAACAGCACCCCGCCGGAGCTGGATGGGTTGCAGTCGGAGTCCTGCCCACAGCGGCAGGAGATGATGATGGTCTGGTCGGGATCGCCCTTGCCGTAGAGCAGACCCATCAGCACGTAGGCGCCGTTGATCTTCACGTCAATGCCACCATTGGACGCCTTCTGATACTCAGGGTCCTCGCGGTACTTCCTCTGAGCCAGGCGCCAGGTCTCCTGCCAGTCGTTGGGGTCGTCGCGGTACCACCGCAACATGTCGCGGACCATTTCGGCGTACTGGCTCTGCTGGGGGATGCACTTGAGGCCGGCCTCCACAATCTCGACGATGTCGTCCTCGAAGAAGGCCTCAGCGTACATGCCCCCCATGAACTGGCCTCCGTAGACGCCGTCGCCGTAGTTCATCAGCCGGCCGAACTTCTCGCCCAGCTTGATGGCCATGTTGGGCATGCCGGGGGCGATCAGGCCCGAGTAGTCCGACTCGATCTGGTAGTCAATGTCGTTCGGGCACGCGTTGAAGTTCGGGTGGCTGGAGTCGGGCGGGGCGATGCCGTTGCGCAGGTTGTTCCGCCCTGCCCTGTTCGCACACCACAGCGGGTAGCCGCTGTTGGCGAAATCAATGCCGGCCTGGCGGATGGACACGTCCAGGCCGTACTGCTCCATCGAACGCAGGAAGGTCATCTCTACATACAGGTCGTCCTGGCGGAAGCCGTTGTTGATCATGCCTGGCGTCCATTTCGGCATCGCCTCTTCGGGCATGATCCTGTCGCGGAACTTGAACTCGGTCGGCGCGCCCCAGCAGACGCCAGCGATCTGGCCGAGCCAGCCCGCCTTCATCTTGTCGCGGTACTCCTCCACCGACAGGCGCCGGACCTCCTGCGCGTCCGCGCTGCCCGAGACGAGCAATCCCACCAGTATACCTGTTGCCAATCCGACGGCTGGCAGGCGCATGGCCTTCCGCTCAGCACTCATCATTGGTCCTCACCTTCCACGCAGCATGTCTGTGCCTTTTCGGCTGCGCTCGACGCGACAGGCGCCGACGGCCCGCTGTTGGGCTTCTTCGGCGGCCAGTCCGTGCCGACCTTCAGCCGGCCGGCATAGGATCGCCTGGTGGCTCCAGGCAAGGGAAAACGTGGGCTTCGGGGAAGTAGCAGAACATGAAGGCCCCCGCACCGACCGGGGTCGTCACCATCCTCTTCACCGACATCGAGGGTTCGACGGCCCTGTGGGAACGCCTCCGAGACCGTTTCGGGCGTGTGCTGTCTGAACACGACCGCGTGCTGCGCCGCATTCTGAGCGAGACCGAGGGCACGGAGGTCAAGCACGAAGGGGACGGCTTGATGGTCGCCTTCGATCGCCCCTCCGCAGCCGTAGCCTTCGCGTTGCGCGCCCAGTCGGCACTGGCCACTCACGAGTGGCCTGACGACGTGGGCGAGCTGCGCGTGCGCATGGGGATGCACACAGGGGAGAGTGTCGTCGCTGCCGACCCCGACGGTCGCCCCGAGTACTTCGGGCCCACCGTCAATCGGGCTGCCCGCATCGCAGCCGCCGGCCATGGCGGCCAGGTGCTGCTCTCCGCGACCACCTGCGATCTGGTGCGCAACGACCTGCCGGAGGGAGCGTCGCTGGTGGCTCTGGGGCAGTATCGTCTGACGGGCCTGGAGCAGCCCGAGGCCGTCTACCAGCTCGCCCACCCCGATCTGCCCGCTGAGGCCTTCCTGCCGCTGCGCACACTCGACCGCCACTCGCACAACCTGCCGGTGCAGCTGACCAGCTTCGTTGGCCGCGAGGAGGAGCTGCAACGCGTGGTCGGCATGCTCAGCGATCCGCGGATACGTCTGATCACGCTGCTGGGCCCGGGCGGGGTGGGCAAGACGCGTCTGGCGCTCCAGGCTGCCGCCGAGTGCGCTGAGCAGTTCAATGGCGGCGTGTGGTTGGTGGGCCTGGCCGAAGTGTCCCAGCCCGAGCGCGTGCCCGAGGAGATCATGGCCACGCTGGGCCTGGCGCCGCGCAGCGCTAGGGCGCCCTCGCAGGAGGTCCACGATTACCTGTCCGTGCGCGAGCTCCTGTTGATCTTAGACAACTTCGAGCAAGTCATCGAGGCAGGGCCGTTCGTGGCTGACCTGTTGCGTGCGACGACCCGTGTGAAGTGCCTGGTCACCTCTCGCAGAGGCCTGGGGATCGCCGGCGAGCGGCGCTTCCATCTGGCGCCGATGCCGGTGCCGGACGCCGACGCGGCGCTCCAGCAGATCGCGCGGTTCGACAGTGTCGGCCTGCTCATCGAGCGGGCGCGCGAGCATCGCGCCGATTGGGCGCTAACGCATGACAACGCTGCGGCCACGGCCGAGCTCTGCGCGCGGCTCGACGGCATCCCCTTGGCCATAGAACTCGCCGCCTCGCGGCTGCGCGCCATGAGTGTGGAGGAGGTCCTGGCCCGGCTTTCCAGTCGCTTTGACCTGCTGGCGAGCCGGCAGCCCGATCGCCCCCCGCGCCAGCGCGCCCTGGCTAGCGCCTTCGAGTGGTC
>JBHIEF010000272.1:0-5153 GCA_046760465.1 Armatimonadota bacterium
GGTGAAGGAGGGACGGCGCATGTTGCGGTGCGCGTTGGCGGCGCTGTCGGCGACTGCCTGCGTGGCCGGCACGGTGTTGGCCCAGGAGGACGGCATGAAGATCACCTCGTCGGCCGCCGGGAACCTGTTCAGCACCAGCCAGCGGGTGGCGTTCACGGTCGCGGAGGCGGGTGAGGCGGTCGCCTATGAAGTGCTGGACTACTACGGGGAGACGGTGGCTGAGGGTGAGGCCGACGTGAAGGAGGGTTCGGCCAGGATCGTGCTGGGGCGGCTGGCGCCCGGGCACTATCGGTTGCGGTCCTGGGCCGATACTGCTTCGCGGACCGAGGGTTCGCTACGCAGTGCAGGGGGCGAGGCAGCCACGAGCTTTGCGGTGGTGAGGAGCCGGGGGCGGGGGCGGCCATCGGAGCGGGTGGCGGTGGATGGGGCGACGGCGTGGCTGTGCCAGCCGGAGCAGTGGGAGCCGGTGGCCGAGATGCTGCGCCGGGCGGGCATTGGCTGGGTACGGGAGCGGCTGAGCTGGGGGCAAGTGCAGCCAAAGCCCGGCAGGCGCGACGGATTCGAGTGGGGCAAGTACGACACGGTGGCCGACGCGTTCGAGCGCGAGGGAGTGCGGGTGTACCAGATCTTCCACGACTCGCCGGGGTGGACGCATCCGGACAACCGCGAGACGCGCTGCCCGGACGACCTGCGCACGGTCTATCGCTTCGCCAAGGCGGCGGGGAAGGCGTTCGCGGGGCGGATCGTGGCCTGGGAACCGTGGAACGAGCCGGACATCCAGCCCTTCTGGCACGAGCTGGCCGACCGGTACGCGGGGGTGCAGAAGGCGGCCTACCTGGGCTTCAAGGCGGCAGACCCCGACCTTCCGGTGCTTTCGTGCTCGCTGTGCGCCGGGGCCAGCGGCTTTGCGCACAATCTGTTCGAATGCGGCATCGCGGACTACTACGACATCTTCAACTATCACATCTACGCCGCGCCGAAGGACTACCCGCACATTATCAAGGCCTATCTGGACCTGGCGGGGCAGTACGGCTGTGGCGACCGGCCGGCGTGGCTGACCGAGGCGGGCATTCGGCTGAAGCACGAGGGGGAGGGGCTGACCTGGGAGAGCCAGCAGCGGCAGGCCGAGTTCGCCGCGCAGTCCGTCGCGATCTCGCTGGCCTCGGGCACCGACCGGCACTTCTTCTTCGTGCTGCCGCACTACCCGGAGCGGGGGACGCAGTTTGGCTCCCTGCACGCGGACCTGTCGCCGCGACCGGGCTTCGTGGCAGTGGCGGCGGCGGCGGACATCCTGGGCGAGGCGAAGTACCTGGGGCGGTACGAGCTAGAGGGCTGCCAGGCGCACGCGTTCGACAGCGGCAGGCAGGTGGTGCTGGCCGTCTGGGCCGAGGAGGAGCGGGAGGTGTCGCTGCCGGTGGGCAGGGGGAAGGTGGAGGTGGCCGATCTGCTGGGGAAGCGGCTGACCGTGAGCACGAAAAGGGGAGTGCTGGGGCTGACCGTGGGCCCGGCGGCGCAGTACGTGGTCGGCGTGGGCGGCGGGATCACGAAAGAGCTTACCGGAACACTGCGGGTGGGGCGGATGCCGGAGAACGAGCCGAGTCCGTTGGTCATTGCGGGGCACATGAACCTGCCGTTCGACAGGCGGGGGAACTTCTACCAGGTGGGCGCGGAGGGCGACATCGTCCTGACGGTGGATGTCTACAACTTCAGGCCCAGGCCGCTGATCGGGCCCATAGGGGTGTACGGGTACCGAGGACGCGAGGTCGAGGTCGCCTTGCAGGCAAGCGACGAGGCAGGCTGGGCCCTCGAGCCCGCCGGGGCAACCGTCAAGGTGGTGCCGATGGGGCGGGAGACGGTCACGTTCGCCGTGCGGGCCGCGCAGGACGACAGGCTGCACAAGCTGTGGGTGAGGGCGGAGGCGGAGGGGCGGCGCATCGCGCCGACGGTGTCGTGGGTCAAGTGGTAGCCGCCACCGGCCACCACGGTGTGCGATGTGTGAGGCGGCCGGTGGCGGGCACGGCTAGTCGGCAGCCTTCGGGAGGCTCAGGCCAGGGCAGGAGCTGCCTCCTTCGCAATCACGGGAGAGGGTGAACCATGCGCGTATTGTACATTGATCTGGACTGCTGTCGGGCGGATCATCTGAGCATCAACGGGTACCATCGCCAGACGGACCCGAACTTGCAGCGCATTGCGGCGGAGGGCCTGAGCTTCCGGCACTGCTACTGCGCCAATAGCCCCTGCGTGCCCTCGCGGGCCAGCCTGTTCAGCGGGCGGTTCGGCACCAAGAACGGCGTGGTCACGCACCACGGCATCGGGGAGAGCTTCCGCAACATCTGGCCGCACGGCCGGCCGCGTACGGCGCCGCCCATGCTGGCTGAGCACCTGCGGCGGCAGGGGATGAAGACGGTCACCTGGAGCAGCTTCCACGAGCGGCACAGCGCGTGGTGGTTCTGCGCCGGGTGGGAGCAGATACACACCTTCACCCGCAAGCGCGGGCAGGAGAGCGCCGACGAGCTGACCACGCCCTTCCTGCCGTGGCTGCGGCAGCACGGGGCCGAGGACAACTGGTTCATGCACGTGCACTTCTGGGACATCCACAGCCACTACCGCGAGCCGGAGCAGTGGGGCACGAAGTTCGCCGATGACCCGCCGCCGGACTGGCCCGATCAGGCGGCGATTGACAGTCACCAGGAGATCTACGGCCCGCGCACGGCCCGGGACCTGTATACGGGCTACAAGGACGAGAACAAGCGGCCCATCAGCTACATGCCGGACGCGATCAGAACCGAGGACGACTTCAGGCTGCTCATTGACGGATACGATGGGGCCATCGCCTACGCGGATCACCACGTGGGGCTGATCCTGGACGCGCTGGAGGAGCTGGGGATCGCGGACGAGACGGCCATCATCGTCAGCGGGGACCATGGCGACAGCTTCGGCGAGCACGGGCAGTACATGGACCACGGGATCGCCAACGAGCCGGTGCACAACATCCCCATGATCGTCAAGTGGCCGGGCCTGGAGGCGCGGGGGACCAACGAGGCGATGATCTACGGGATGGACATGTGTCCGACGGTGTGCGAACTGCTGGACCTGCCCGTGCCCGAGGGGTGGGACGGGCAGTCGTTCGCGCCAGCACTGAGGGGCGAGAGCTTCGCGGGCTGGCCGTGGCAGGTGTGGACGCACGGAATCTACACGCTGTCGCGGGCGGTGCGGACGCCGGAGTGGCTGCTGATAGACATGCTGCACCCGGGGCTGTACCCGTACGAGGAGCCGTATTACCTGCACGACATGCACAGCGACCCGCACCAGATCCAGAACCTGGCGGCGGAGCGGCCGGAGGTCATGGACGAGCTGCTGGGGCTGCTGGGGCAGTGGCGGGAGGAACAGCTAGAGGCGACCGGCCTGCCGGACCCCTTAGAGCAGATCGTGCCGGAGGGACCGTACCTGTACTACGACCCGGAGCGGATGATGGAGAGGCTGAGGGCGACGGGGCGGGGGAGGGAGGCGGAGGAGCTGAGGAGGAGGTTGCATAGGTATCATCCGGGGAGGCTCTAGGCCCCCCCCGCCCAGCCCGTAACCGGTGATCGGTTTCCGGGGAGGGGGAGCGGGTTGAGGTCTTGCTGGCACGGTCAACCTGGAGAGACGGGAGAGGTCGGGCCTCGGCAGCTTGCGCTTGCACGGCCCGTACCCAGGATGGCGCGCTTCCGGCTGAAGCGACTTGCTGGCTTTGCCTGGCTGAGCCCGGAAGCAAAGCGCACAATGTCGCTGTCTCCTGTCGGGACGCCTTCAGCGCTGACTGTAACAGGATGAATAGGGCGCTCGGAAACGGGCGCTTCTACAGCATGAGGTGAGAGCATGAGCGGAAAGACGCGGGAAGCGGTTGGCGTGGTGAGCAACATCGCCGAGAGGAAGTCGGCCAACGGGGGCAGCTACACGGTCCTGGACTTGGCCGGCGAGCCGAAGGGGTTCTTCGACTGGGGCAGACACGTGGAGGCCGCGGGCGTGAGCGTGGGCGACACGGTGAGAGTCGAGCACAACGGCGGGGAGTTCCCCCGCATGCAGGGCCTGAAGAAGCTGGCCTCCAGCTGCGGCGGGAAGAGCGAAGGGGAGAACGCGGAGACGAACCGTGCGGCGGCAGCGAGCGGCAGGGACAGGCAGATCGTCCGCATGAGCTGCCTGAAGACGGCCGTGGAGCTGCTGGGCCAGAGCGAGCTGGACTACGAGACCAAGGAGCTGCAGGTCGTGGACTTGGCGAAGCGGATGGAGCAGTGGGTGCTGCGATGAGCGGCGGGGCGCCTTCGGGCGCCTCGTCCGTGCCGGTTAGGTGAGCGGTGAAGGGGCGATGAAGCGGAACGGGTGTTTGCGGAAAACGGGACAGTGAAGGCAGGGCGTGAGACTTGCGAGGTGGGTGAGCGGGGCGCGGGGCGAAACCGACTTCAATCCTCACCCGCAACGGAATCCAGGGGGGCTCGGCTTCAATGTCGGTGTCGCCATAGGAGGGCGCATGGGCGGTGACGCGGGGGGAGGCGTCGGAAGTAGGCGGGCGGCGGACGGGCGAAACCGACTTGAGCTCCGCCCGCAACGGAATCGAGGCGTGCGGAGCTTCAATGTCGCTGTCGCCCTGGTGGAGGCATGGGAAGGGGCGTCGAGGAGGAGGAGCTTCGGGCGGCAGGGCATTCGGGAGGGATGTCGAGCTGGGAGGGAGGGGTAGGAGAAGGTGATGTGTAGTGGCGATGTGAGGAGTTGGACCCTGGGAGGGGATACCTGGTGCTGATGGACGGTGTGGGAGGGTAAGTGGGAGCCGTCTGGGGCCGGAGTTGGGTTGTGGGGTGGTTGGGGAAGTAGATTCATATGCAAGTTGGGTAGAAGGGCGGAAATGAACATGAACCGGGAGGCTGCGGGTGGCTAGGTTGAGCTCCGTTGGTTCCCGCGCTGTGCCTTGGTGGATGGGTTGGGGGGCAGGGAGTCGAGCAGCTATGGCGGAAACTGAGCAAGAGGGGGTTTGCAGGCAAGGCTCGAGATGGGGCTTGAGAGGTGTATGGTGAGGGTCTCCTTCTCTACTTCGACGCGCTCAGGCTGCCGGGCAGTTGAGCCCGAGGTCCCGTCAATAGGTGTGTAAACGTGGGTCAGGCGGCGAGCCTCTCCGGGTT
>JBHIEF010000273.1:0-5148 GCA_046760465.1 Armatimonadota bacterium
CCGGCTGCGCCCGCCCCGGCCCCGGCGCTCCGGCCCTGCCCCGCCGCCTGCTGGACGTGCGCATCACCCTGGCCGCGCCCGTCAACGACTCCTACTTCTACTTCTTCGCAGTAGACGCCGACGACGACGCGGCCGGGTCCGATGGCCCCGTGCCGGTGGTCTCCGGCCCCTTCATCGCCAACGGCTGGGGCACCGGCAGCATTTCCCACTTCCTGGAGTACAACCTCGGCATCTATCAGATCTTCCAGACCCAGCTCCGCTTCTTCGTCACCCCCGGCGGCGGCATCGTGGACGCCCTGGGCCAGCCTCTCGACAACAACGTCGGCACCTACCAGCTCACCGTCAACTCCGTGGCCCTGGGCACGGCCACCCTCAACACCATCACCGCCCCCGGCGCGCTTACCGGTGTGACCAATACCGGCGACCAGAACGCCGGCACCTTCTCCATCGCCACCAACGTGGCCGGGCAGACCCTGGCCGGCCAGGTGACCTTCACGCCGGCCCCCGACGGCGGCAAGACGCCCACCGGCACTGCCGCCGCCCAGCTGGCCGCCCTCAACGCCGGCGGCGTCGCCCTGGCCGCCAACTCCCTGGACCAGTTCGGTCTGACCCTCACCGTCTCGGGCGCCGCCGACAAGTCCGGCGTGCAGCAGATCCTGATCGCCCCCGCCGTTGGCAACGTGACCAGCCAGTTCACGGACCTGGTGACCGGCGCCGTCAGCTCCAACGTCGGCACCGCCACGGCCAATTCCAGCACCGCCACCGGCACCCCGCCCATCCCCGGCGTGTCCCTGGTAACCGAAGACCTGGTGGCCGGCGGCGTGGCTCAGATCTTCGCCACCCTCTCGGACGTGGCCATCTTCCTCGATTACCCCTTCGATTCCGTGGCCCCGGGCCTGGGCACCGTGCTCGACGCCACCATCCAGACCGATCTGATCGGCCCGCCCGCCCTGGCCGACCTCAACTTCAACATCATCGCCACCGACCAGTTGCTGCTGGTCCCCAACGCGCCTCATCGCTTCGACGGCCTGGGCCTGAGCGGCAACGACTACGTCACCATTGACATCACGCAGGACCGCGTCTACCGCAACTCCGACTCGCTCAACCCCGAGGGCCCCGGCGACCCCAGCACCGGCGGCGTACAGGCCATTGACATCGTGGACTGGCAGGTCAGCGTCCGCTTCCTGCGCTGAGCTCCGCCGGCCGCCCGTACGGCAGGAGCCTGCTCCTGCCCGCCGTGCTGACCTCCAGCCAGCCCACCGCGTGGGAGGCACCTCCACGTGCGCACTAGCCGTTCGGTGTTCTTGGTCTCGGGGCACCGGGCGCCGCCGCCCTAGTCGCGACCCTTCAGCAGGCCCAGGGCAGGCGGGGCGTCGTTCCTACGCCCGGCGTGTAGATCGTATATCGTACATCCTACATGGTAGAGCTTCCCCCCATCCTGCTTCGCGGCGCTTCGCGCCGCTTGGCAGGACAGGCATCGCCCAATCACCGGCAACGGATCACCGATTACCGATCACCAGCCGCTAGTAATACTGCCCCGGCGTGGTATCGAACATCTCGCCTCGCGTCCCCAGGCCCAGCGGCGGCCGGCTGACGGGGAAGGCCTTGACGCCCAGGTTGAACAGCAGGAGCTGTTGCTGTTGCGAGTAGGTGACCGAGGCCACCCAGCAGTGCAGGTCTCGCGTCAGCCGCACGTCGGCGAAGTCGAACTCCCGGCGCAGCGGGTTGTAGCCCAGCAGCGACTCTATGCGCCACTTGTCGCCGATGGGCAGGTCTATCTCCGCCCGCACGCGCCCCAGCTCGCTCCGCTCGATGTCGTAGCGGGAGCTGATGCCGAAGGTCAGGCCGTTGGGGTCGTAGTGCTCCACCCGCGCCACCAGCGGGCGCCAGACGCTGCGGTCCAGGCTATACCCGCCCGAGAAGTCGAAGCTGGTGTCGCCCACCGGCACCAGCCCACGGAAGATCGCGTCCTGCCAGCGGTTGCGCTCGAAGTCGAAGCCCGTCGAGGCGAACAGGCGGCTGCCCGTGTTGCGGTTGATGCGGCTGAGCTGCGCCCGCCCCGTGTTGCGCACGCCCACCGCGTCCAGCCGCAGCGGTGCGGCGCCGTTGCTGTTGAGGTAATCCCAGTCCAGGTCCAGCCGCCACTTGTCGCTCAGCCGGTTCAGCAGCGAGGTGCGGCTGTCGAGAACGTACTGGGCCGAGCTGTCGCTGTAGAACGACTGCGCAAAGCCTCCCGACCACTCCAGGTCGCTGGAGCCCGCCACCGGCAGCCGCCGGTGGTCGAAGTCGAAGCGCATGTAGGTGCGCCGTATGCTGGCCGCCACCGGCTGCTGCCGGTAGTTCCCGAAGCTGAGAGTCCCCCGCCACGGCAGCACCCTATCGAAGAACCCCAACCCCAGCCGCTCGTGAGTGGTGTTGACCGTGAGCTCCGGGTAGCGCTCCAGCACCTGGAAGGTGGCGTCGTTGGGGAACCTGTCGCCGTCCAGGTCGAAGCGCCGCTCCGCGCGCAGCCCCCAGTCGAAGGGGTCGTCCGGGTCCCGGCTGTCAATGCGGATGTCGCCGCTCAGCTCCAGGTCGTTGGGCAGGCCCCCGAAGGTGGTGTTGTCGCGAAAGGTCGCGTTCAGGCTGGCGGTCAGCCCGCCCCCGAAGTCGTGGTAATCGCGCAGGCCAATGCTGGTGCGCTGCGAGGAGCGCCGGAACGTCTCCGTCCGGCTCATGCGGAAGCCCAGCTCGAAGCTGGAGTCATCGTCCTCGTTGTGCGCGGCGAAGTCGAAGTCCGACGAGCGCGTGGAGCCCAGCGCGAAGCCCGAGTTGGACTGCGTCCCGAAGCGCGTCTCCGTGTAGAAGGTCGAAGAGAAGTCGTAGTAGTGCACCCCTCGCGCCACGAAGCTGTCCTGCTCGGGCTCCCACAACGCATACAGCTCCCCCTGCTGGTTGGGCGCGTCAATGAAATGCTCCGCCCCGACCGCCACCCCCCGCTTCTCGGTCAAGTTCACGCGGAAGGCCCCCGAGTGCCGGTCCCCGCTCTCGTAGGGGAAGGCGAACTTGATGAACATGCCCTCCGTCATGCTGTCGCCGAAGGCGGGCACCACGTTCGACTGCCGCCGGTTCAGGGGAATGGGCACGTCCCAGGGGTAAGTGAGGATGGTCTTGCCAAAGACGCGCAGCTTGGGCTGATGCAGCACCATGCGCCGACCCGGCCTCACGTCCACCTGGCGCGAGAAGAGCCCGTAGTGAGGGTGCGCCAGCGAGCAGGAGGTCAAAGATGCCCTGCGCCCCTCCACGTAGTTGCGTTCAGGTGCCACCTGCACCGAGTCGCCGGAGACGTACAGCGGCTCGACCGGCCACAGCCCCGGGAAGAACTCGGGGTCAATCGCCGCCGCCACATCGCCCGAGGACGTCGTCTCCCGCGACTCTAGCTGCACCACCAGGCGCTCCTGCCTCACCACCAGGTCCTCGCGCTCGATGCGCACGTTGCCCTCGAAGGTGGCCGTATCCGCCTCCCGATCAAGCACGACCGCCTCCGACTTCACCCGCATCTCCACGTGGCGGGTCTGTCCGCCCTCGGTGATCGGCTCCCGCACGATGATCTCCACGTTCCCCTCGCCATACAGCACCCGCGCCTGGCCATCGTACTGGAAGCGATCAACGTTGACGATCTCGATGTTGTCCATCTCGCCCTGTGCGCGAACGTGGCTGAGGGAGGTCAAGGCACAGGCCCACAGCGCCAGGGCTGTTGACAGGCGGCGACCGTTGTTGCGCAAGCGGACCATGGAGGGAAGGGCGGCTCGGCTTCCGAGCCATGCGTGCCCAAGGGCGCCGGACGTTGCTGGAGGAGTTGCCGCGACGAGGAGGGCGATGGTTGACGTGAACGTGTCGGCGGACTGAGGCGGCTTCTATCGCTGGGTGGCCAACAGGTAGCCGCCCACGCCGGCGAACAGCACCGTACCCCACCAGGCGGCGATGAAGGGCGGCCACGGGCTCTGCGCGCCCAGCACCGCCTGTAGCCCCGCCATGATGGGCTCGGTCCAGATCATGATGATGAAGTACGCGAACATGCACAGCACCGTCACCAGCAGCCCCACCAGACTCCCTCCCCGCTCGAAGCGCAGGGTCATGGGGCCGGCCAGGACGGCGAACACCAGACAGGCCAGCGGCAACGCCAGCCGCCAGTGCGCTTGCAGCTCATACCGCGCCAGCCCGCGGATGCCCCGGCCGCGCAGGGACTCCATCTCCCTCAGGAGCTGGCCCAGCCCCATCTCTTGCAGCCCCGGCCGCCCCCGCCACAACTGGCGCACCACGCGCGACACGTCTATCTCGGCCCGCTCCCCCGGCCCCCGCACGAACCCGCCGTCCGTGCGCGCGTAGTACGTCGTGGGCCGCTCCAGCACCAGCAGGTCGCCCTCCAGATGCGCCCTCTCCGCCGTCAGCAGCGCCGGCGGGCTGTTGGGCAGCGCCTGGAACACCAACAGCCCCTCGATCGAGCCGTCCGCACCCACGCCCAGCGCGTAGGCGTAGCTGTTCGGCCCCGCCTCGATGAACCGGCCCACTGCCACGGCGAAGGCCTTGCGGCCCAGGATCATGTTCCGCGCCAGGTCCTCGCCCGCCGTGCTGGCCCAGGGCACGAACAGCTCCCCCACCGCGAACGACAGCCCGCTGGCCAACAGCCCCACGATCAGCGTGGGCGCCAGCACCCGCGTGGTGGACACTCCCGAGAACCCGCACGCGAAGATCTCGTTGTCCCTGGCCAGTCGGCTGACGGCCAGCGCGCTGGCGAACAGCACCGACACCGGCAGCGCCAGGCTCAGCGCCCACGGCACCCGCAGCAGGCAGAACCTCATCACCACCCCCGCCGGCACCTCGTTCTCCAGTGCCACGTCTGCTATGGTCCACAGCGTATGCCCCACCAGCAGCACCACACAAACCCCCAGCGACCCCAGAAAGGGCCGCACCATCTCGGACACGATGTATCGGTCCAGGGCCTTCATCGAACCGGCAGCCACCCCGCCACTCGCTTAGAGCCTTTCCCAAGACCGACGCTCTCGGTCGGCTGTCATTCTGAGGGCAGCGAAGAATCTCGTGGTGGGCCCGACGCGAGACCCTTCGCTGGGCGGACTGCTCCGCAGTCCGCAGCTCAGGGTGACACCT
>JBHIEF010000274.1:0-5147 GCA_046760465.1 Armatimonadota bacterium
CCGTTGGCATCGTGAATGTAGGTGGTCACCGTCCCGCCCTGCTACCAACCTGTGGTGGTCACTGCCGCCTCGGCATCCATCTCGAAGAGCAGGTCCTCGCGGCAGATATCGGCCTGCACGGTTACGGCCGGGAAACTGGCCAGGCCGGTGCGCTCCAGGGCACGGCTGAGGGCTGCCGGGTCGGAGCCCGGCTTGAAGAAGACCGTGGCGTGGACGAGGTCGTCGAAGCCGGCGTCAGCCTGTGCCAGGAGGCTCTCGACGTTGCGGAGGGTGAACTCGGTCTGGGCGTCCAGGTCGCCCTGGTGCACGCTGCGGCCCTCCCTGTCTATGGCGGCCGTGCCGGACACGTAGATACGGGTCACATCCTCCTCGGCCATGCAAGCGCCGCGAGAGAACGACGACTTGTAGGCGTACGCCTCCGACTGGCGAGGGTTGCTGACAGCCCAGATTCTGGGGCGGTCGGTGGCAGCGCGGCGCACGGCCAGCAAGTCGAGCGTGCAGCCCAGGCCCCACGGGTTGCGGCCGGCGATGCCCGTGCTGGCCGGCAGAAACGTGGGCGCTTCCTCCGTCAACAGGCCGACGCGCCGGTAGAAGCCGTTGCGCACCTCGTTGAAGTCGTCATACCAACTCAGGATGTCGTCGAGGTACACCCAGGTCCGTACCACGTCCGTGAACGAGAGGTCGTGTGCGGCCAGCACCTGGCCGGCAGCCTCGAACACGGCCCAGGCGTGGTCGGCGCGGGAACTGCCAGCGTCGGGCTTACCGACGTGGGCGGCCACATCCGCGAGGTAGAAATGCTGCGCGCCGGAGCGCTCCACCTTGCGGCCGCAGCAGTGGCCCTGCCAGGTCACGTCCGCCAGCGCGAAGGGATGGTCGCCTGCCCCCGTGGCGACCGCCAGCACATGTACTCCGGCCAGACCCTCTCCCTCGCAGGGAGCGCCCTCGATGTAGGTGGGTGGGAGGAAGCTGGCCAGCCCGAAGTCCTGCGACACCGTCTGGCGCTGGGCCAGGACTGCCGCCCGCGCGGACAGCGAGCCGTAGATGCGCTCCTGCACGGGCTGAGCGTGGGCTTCCCTGAGCGCGTCGTACAAGTACTCATAGACTCCCCGTGCCTGTTCGGCGGCGGGGAGGTCGGCCTCGGCACAACCGGTTAGGTAAAGCAAACCGCCTGCGGCTCGACGGTGTATTGACACGTGCTCTTTCCCTTCACAGTGCGGCGCATTGTGGTCGTCAGGGCGCCCACGCGGGGCGGCGAGCGGCCCTGCTGGCAGTCAGAGCGACAACAGGTAGGCAACTAGATCGGCCACTTGGTCGGGACTCAACTGCGAGGTCTTGCCATGCTTGTCCTCTGGGTTGTACTTGGTCAGGACTTCCTCCAAGGTGGCCGCGCGCGCGTCATGTAGATAGGGCGCGACGCGGTATAGCTCAAGCAGCTTGACAGTGGCGAACTTGTCGTCGGGATCGTCCAGCTCGCCCAGCGTGCCGACGTCGTAGCGCTCCATGTCTGTGAGCAGCGGGCCGGAATGGCAGTCTGCGCACTCCGCCGGCCCCTCGAAGAGCTTCTTGCCACGTTTGGCGGCCGGGGTAAGCCGCCCCCGGCGATCCAGGTGGGGGCTAGGCTGTGGCTCCAGGGATCGGAGGTAGGCGTTGACCGCCTTGGTCTGCTTGGGCTGCGGCACGGCGAAGAGGATGAAGCGGAACCCGGCGGCCACCGCGGCCTCGGCCTCTTCGCGCACACCCAGCGACATCACGGGTGAGGTCTGGTGAGACTTGACCAACGAGCGCGTCTTCTTGGGATTGCCCATGCCGTCGTTCTGGAGGTCCCAGCGCAGTCCGTCCATGCGTGCGTCGGGATGGCAGCTCGCACAGCTCTGCCAGTGCTGGAAGCACACGCTGGCGCTGTGGAATAGCTCCTCCCCCTGCCTTATGAGGTCCGGGGCAGGCTGCGGACCCAGCGCGACGCGTGCGCTCTCACGCCCGTTGTCGGCGTCCAGTGCCACCACCTCGCCCGAGTAGAAGTGGGCCACGTAGACCGTGCTGCCATCGCCAGAGAGGCATATCCCCCGCGGCCCCGAGCCGCCGGTCTTGATGCGGCGGAGGGCGTCTGCCTGATGCAGGGCGGCCAGGTCGTTGACCAGCTCGGCACGGGCCGACACGTCCTTGCCTATGGCCTGCCACGAATTCTGCACGCCCAGATCGTAGCCGGGGGCCTTGGCCAGGTGTTCCGGGATCTGCCCGGCCAGCATAGGGTGCAGCTTGCCCAGGTCAATGGCCAGGACCTCGGGCAGGCCGCTCAGGCTGACCCACAGGGCGTTCCCGTCGGCGGAAAGGGCCAGGCCGAAGGGGTCGGCGGCGCCCTCCTGAAGGTGGTCGAGCAGGAGCGTGGC
The DNA here is from genome assembly GCA_046760465.1 of Armatimonadota bacterium. Lineage (GTDB taxonomy): Bacteria > Armatimonadota > Zipacnadia > JAUWAU01 > JBHIEF01 > JBHIEF01. The sequence continues at coordinate 2,388 of JBHIEF010000274.1, forward strand.
GTACAGGGCACGCTGCTTCAGGTCAATGATGGTGAGGGCGTTGGTGTTGACCCAACCGCGCTCGAGCTGAGTGGGGGGCACGTTGAACCGGCCCAGATTGTGCACAACATACGCCCATTTGCCGTCCGGCGAGACGCGCACCTGGCGCAGATTCGTGCTGCCGGTGGGCAGTTGCACGGCGGTGACCTCGCGAGTATCCACGTCCACGAGGCTAACCACCGCAGCCAGCGTCGCGTCCTGGGCCGAGCCGCTGGGGAGAGCATTGGCGACGACCAGTTGGGACTCGTCCGGAGTGACTGCCGCCCACCTGGGCTCGCGAGTCAACCGTATGCGCTGGGTTTCCTTGCCGTTGACGGCATTGAGGAGCGATACGTCGTCGCGGTCGGAGTTGCACACCAACAGCAGTTCGCGGGTGGGCGCCAGCGCCAGGCCGATGGGTCGCGGAGCTACGCTCGCGCGCCACAGGACACGCTGCTGAGTGCAGTCAACTGCGGCCACGCTTCCCGCGCCGTACTCCGCCACATACAGGCGACTGCCATCGGGCGAGAGGGCCATTCCCGCCGGCTCCCCGCGCAGGCGGATCTCGCCAGCCTTCTTGGCCTCCGGCAGTTCGATGATGACCACGCAGCCAGCGGTGCGGTCGCTGACGTAAAGGCGCTCGCCGTGCGGGCCCATCGCCAAGTCGAAGCCTGAACGGTAGGTCGGGCCTCGGGCCGCACGTACCGTGTCCGTAGGCGGCGCCACCAGAAGGGCGACGAGGACGAGAACTGGTGCAGCGGACAACAGCCGTCCGCTTCTCCTAGGTGAGACCATGGACTCCTCCTGCTTCCCGTTTGCCCGGCGCACGGCTAGTCGTAGCTCTCCGCCGCCCTGGCAGGGCCGGCCCCGCGCATGGACATGCGCGGCCGCCGGCGCAACTCCTGGCCGGCCGCCGAGCTGCCTGAGTTTACCATGCTTTCCCTCCGCTGCCAACTGCGTAGCATGCGGTGGCCGGCGGCGCCAGCGCCGGGCAGCAGGTGATGGCCCTCCGAGTGGCCAAATGACCAGAGCGATACCCGGGCGCGAGCGATGCGCTCACCGACACGAGCGTAGAGTGGCTCCGCCAGGCGGGCGCCTGCCAGCCGGTGGGGCCGGCATGGAGCGTTCAGCAAGGAGGCCTGAATCGCATGAGGACTGCACTACCGGCAAGTCTGTGCTTACTGTGCATTGGGGCCATCACGCTGTCGGCCGTTGCCGAGCCGCAGGGCAAGGGCAAGATCCGGCTGATGGTGGTCACCGGCGGGCACGGCTTCCAGAGAGACCCCTTCTTCGCAATCTTCGAGGCGGACGAGGGCGTGGAATACGACGAGTTCCAGCAGCCGAAGGCCAACGAAGCCTACGTCTCCGGAAAGGCAGACGAGTACGACGCGATCCTGCTGTACGACATGGTGCAGGAGATCACCGAGGAGCAGAAGGCGGCCCTCGTCAGGCTGCTGAAGGAGGAGGGGAAGGGGCTGGTGGTGCTGCACCACGCCCTGGCCTCATACTCGAAGTGGGAGGAATACGCCAAGATCGCCGGGGGGCGGTACTGGTTCGAGAAATGGGAGCTGGACGGCCAGGAGATGCCGCCCTCGACCTTCAAGCACGGGGTGGAGTTCACCGTGCAGATTGCGAGTAAGAAGCACCCGATCACCAAGGGAATGGAGGACTTCAAGATCCTGGACGAGGTGTACGGAGGCTTCTACGTATCGCCGCAGGTGACCCCGCTGCTCAGGACGGACCACCCGGAGTCGGGCGAGATCGTCGGCTGGGTCCACACGTACGGCAAGGCCCGCGTGGCCACCATACAGCTCGGCCACGATGCACACGCCTACAGCGACGACAACTACCGCCAGCTGGTGTCGCGGTCCATTCGCTGGGTGGCCAGGAGGAAGGTGGGCAGGTAGGGGCAGCCACCTGGCGCGCGCCCCCCCGGGACCGTACGCTCGTATTCGCCGACGGCCTGCGCCGGGCTACTTGCCCGCTGCCAGCCACCTGACGGCGTTGGCGATGACGCGCCGGACCTCGGGCATGTAGAAGATGGGGTACGTCTCGTGTCCGGGCCGGAAGTAGAACACGCGGCCCTTCCCGATGGTCCAGGTCAGCGCGTCGCGGGCAATCTCCTCACCGTCCTTGTAGGTGCCCTCCAGAATCACCGCCTCGGGCTCGGGCACCTCGAAGGGCTCCCCGTACCACTCCTCCTGCGGGATGGTGAAGTCTCCTACGCCCTCGGCGATGGGGTGATCGGGGTCCACTACCTTGATGTGTCCCGGCTCGCCGTCGTGCACGTAGGTGCGCCATGCGCAGCTAGTGCCCAGCAGGGCCTTGAGGGGCAGCGCGAAGTGGCTGGAGTGAAGCGCCAGGTAGCCCAATCCCCGCTCCCTTACGTGCTTGACCACTCGCTCCACCGTCTCCTCAGTCACGTCGCCGTGCCTCACGTGCCCAAACCACATTAGCACGTCGGCCTCGGCGAGCCCCTCCTCGGGCACGCCCTGGCCGCGTTCGTCGAGGTTGGCCGTCTTCGCCACGATGCCCTCGCAGGTGTTGAGGTGTTCAGCGAGGGCACCGTTGATGCCCTGGGGGTAGACGTCCTCGGGCTCGGAAAGCTCGGACCATGCAAGAACGCGGATCACCGACGGGCCTTCTGGGCTGGGCATTGGCTGGGTCTCCTTGTCTGCGGGTTGAGGGAGGTTGAGCCGGGCGCGTGCGCTGCCATCAGGGGCCGAGGTTCGCGCCAGCTAG
>JBHIEF010000275.1:0-5136 GCA_046760465.1 Armatimonadota bacterium
GCAGGCGGCTGAAGGCCTTGACCAGAGCGGCCATCCAGTCGTAGCCTCTGGGCTCGGGCTCCAGCGAGACCACGTCCCAGGCGGTGTTGGTGTAGTAGTAGACGCCGTAGCCGCCGGCCATGTAGATCTGCCAGAGGCGGCGACGCAGCTCCTCGGGATGGGTGCTGTGGTAGACGTCAATGGGGCCCGGCTCGTAGCCGAACTCCACGTTGACCACCGGCCAGCGCCGCGAGTGCCGCTCAGCGATGATGTGGTTGTAGAAGTCCGAGTGCTGCTGGTCGGCCAGGAAGTCGGCCTTGGGCAAGTTCACATCGTGGATGGTGATGAGCCGGCCGTAGGCGTCGAGCCGGCGGATGAGGTCCACACGGCTGTCCCAGTAGTCGGGGTCCTTCACGTACCAGCCCTCTTTGGACAGGTTCCAGACGATATTGCAGTAGGCCTGGTAGCGAGCGACCAAGTAGCGCCAGTAGCGGTCGTCCTCGGGGCTGCCGAACCGGGGCCACTGGACGTGCTTGTTGTGGACCAGGACCATCAGGTTGCTGACGATGCCGCGCTGGTGCATGTTGTCAATGACGCGATCGAGGTGGCGGAAGAAGTTGGGGTTGAGCTGAGAGTGATCGGGCCGCCGATTGGTGCCCGCCCAGGGATACATGGAGGGCGGGGAGACGCAGTGGGGCTTGCCCAGTCCCCAGTCGGCGTGATGGGCGTAGACCTGCATGAGCACGTGGTTGAAGCCGTGGGCGGCGAGGCCGTCCAGGTAGCGCTCGGCCAGGTCGAGCTCGAGCGCAAACAGCCAGTCGCACTCGTCCCCGGCCAGGAAGTAGCGGGTGCCGTCCTCCCAGATGAAGTGGTGGGGATGAGCGCGGTCCACCAGGAGCCCGCCGTGAACGGCCGGGTTCTCGTTGGGCGTGCACTGGACGGGATCGCCGCGGATGGCGTCCAGGTCGGCATCCGTGGAACGCGTCTCGAAGGTCCATTCCCCCGTGGCAGTGGGGGAGAAGCGGACCTTCCAGATGCCGTCTCCGTCGTAGAAGCCTGGGACAACTAGCTCGCGGCCATCGGGACCGTGGAACACTGCGGAGAAGTCAACGTCGAAGGGGAAGTCGTGTGAAGCGCCACTCCGGAACTCAAAGTCGCGAACCGCGTACTGCTGCACCGAAATCTCTCCCCGTCGTTGTGCCACACCATGCTATGCCACACGTCCCGTCGCGGGGTATTTCGCGCGGCGCGTGGCGCGCCGCGCACGCAGGGACTGTGCAGAACACCCCTCGCCAGAGTGCCTTCGACACAAGGTAGGGGCAGCCCTCCTTTCTGGGCAGGAGGTTGGGCGCGCGCTGCGAAATGACCGGGCGCACGGGGCCCGTGAGGCCTGGGCCGGGCTGGTCGGCCCGGCCTTTTGCTGCCCATGCCCCGGCGCCGAGGCAGCGGCCCGATGGAGCAACCCCACCCTGAGGAGCAGCGCAGGCCGCGCGGGGTGACCTGGCGCGCGCTGGTCATAGCCCTCGTCCTCATCCCCATCAACGCCTACTGGGTGGTGCAGATGGAGGTGGTGCGCTACAGCGCCCACCCCACCACCGTGTCCTTCTTCTTCAACACCGTGTTCGTGCTGCTGCTGCTGGTGGCCGCGAACATGGTGGTGCGGAGGTTCTTCCCCCGCGGGGCGCTGAGCCAGGGAGAGCTGCTGGTCATCTACGCCGTGCTCAACGTGGCCACCTGCATCACCGGGCACGACGGCCTGCAAGTGCTGGTGCCGCAAATCCCCTGGCCCTTCCGCTTCGCCAGCCCGCAGAACCACTGGGAGGAGTTGTTCCACAAGGAGATTCCCACCTGGCTGAGCGTGCGGGACGAGTCTATCTACCTGGGCTACTTCGAGGGCGCCACCAACTTCTACACGTGGACGATGATCAAGGCCTGGGGACCTTCGCTGCTGGCCTGGGGCGGCTTCGTGTTCGCGCTGCTGCTGGTGATGCTGTGCATCAACTCGATCATCCGCAAGCAGTGGCTGGAGGGGGAGCGGCTGACCTGCCCGCTGGCGCACCTGCCGCTGGAGATAAGCGAGAGCAAGGTGGCGCTGTTTCGCAGGCCGGCCTTCTGGATTGGGTTCGGGCTGGCGGCCGGGATGGACATCTGGAACAGCCTGGCCTTCCACTTCCCGGGCATGCCCATGATCCCCATCGAGCATCGGGACCTGTCGCCGTACGTGCGGGGCCGGCCCTGGAACGCCATCGGCTGGACGCCCATCTCGTTCTACCCGTTCATCATCGGGCTGGGCATCCTGATCCCCAGCGACTTCCTGTTCTCGTGCTGGTTCTTCTACCTGTTCTGGAAGGCGGAGCGGGTCATCAGCGCGGCCTTTGGCTGGGACCAGTACCACAACTTCCCCTTCACCAACCAGCAGTGCTTCGGCGCCTACATGACCTTCTGCCTGTACGCCATCTGGCTGGGGAGGGGATACCTGCGGGGCGTGGTGCGCAGGATACTGGGCCTGCCGTCCGGGGTGTCCGAGGAGGGGGAGGCGATGTCGTACCGGACCGCGGCCCTGGGCGCCCTGCTGGGCTTCGTGGCGCTGGTGTGGCTCTCGGCCGCGGCGGGGATGACGGTGTGGCTGGGCGTGTGCTTCTTCGTGATCTACTTCGGCCTGGCGGTGGCCGTGACGCGGATGCGGGCGCAGTTCGGGAGTCCCGTACACGACCTGCACTGGACGGGTCCCGACGTCACCCTCAGCCAGACCTTTGGCACGCAGTTCTTCGGCAAGAAAGACCTGACCGTGATGTCGCTGTACTTCTGGTTCAACCGAGCCTACCGCAATCACCCCATGCCCCACCAGTTCGAGGGCCTGCGCATGGCCGATCGCACGCGCACCTCGCCGCGGCGCTACGCCGGGGCCATGACGATGGCGGCCGTGGCGGGCATCATGGCGGGGTTCTGGGCCATGCTGCACCTGATGTACAGCTACGGCGCGCGGGCCAAGTCGCGCATGAGCTTCGGCGCAGAGGCCTTCAATCGGCTGGGGGGGTGGATCAACGCGCCGACCGGGCCGGATTGGGGGGCCACCGCGGCGGTCGGGGCAGGGCTGGCACAGGCCTTCTTCCTGGAGATCATGCGCACTAGGTTCGTGCTGTGGCCCTTCCATCCGCTGGGGTTTGCCATATCCAGCAACTGGGAGATGAACCTGGTGTGGATGCCGCTGCTGATCGCGTGGCTGCTGAAGATCGTCATCCTGCGCTACGGCGGCCTGAACACCTTCCGGGGAGCCGTGCCCCTGTTCATGGGCCTCATCTTGGGGCAGTTCGTGGTGGGGAGCATCCTCAACATCGTGAGCATCATCCTGCAAGTTCCGAGCTATATGTTCTGGCAGTGACAGCCTGTGCCACGAGCACCAGTCGGAAGGCATGTCGGGCAGGAATGCCCGACCCACGCAGTGCTTCTGATTCGATTGAGCCCGCCTGACGGCAGGCAGGGGTGAGGGCTGCATAGCGCGCGGGTGTCGTCTTGCGCGGCAATCTCGCGGCGGGCGGGCCAGCCCCAGACGAGACCCTTCGCTCCGGCCGGCCGCGGAAGCCGACCGGCCGCCGCTGAGGGAGACAGGAGCGGCGACGACATCGGCCAGCGCCGTGCGCCGGGCAAGGAGGTCGCTGGGAGAGTGGAGAAGAGGGAGCGACCGTTGGCTTGCGGGAACGCCAAGCACTCAGATGGAGGATGAGCCATGCTCGATCTCGCCAAGTTGAGGACCGGCCGGGCCAAGCGCATCTCCAGCTTCGATACGAGCGGGGCGAACCGCGACGCCCTGCTCATCAAAGCGGGCCGAACGCGGACCATCGCCAAGATCAAGGGCCCGGGCGCCATCAAGCACATCTGGATCACCATCGCCTGCGAGGACGAGTTCTACCTGCGGCGCATACTGCTGCGGGCGTACTGGGACGGGGAGAAGGACCCGAGCATTGACACGCCCATCGGCGACTTCTTCGGCGTGGGGCACGCCACCGTGACTTCGTACCAGTGCGCCGTGCTGAACATGTCGCAGAACCCCAACTCGCCTAACGCGGCTCTGAACTGCTACTTCCCCATGCCCTTCAACGAGTCGGCTCAGCTCCAGGTGGTCAACCAGTGCCCCGTGGACATCCGGGCCTTCTACTACTACGTGGACCACGAGCTGTACGACGAGCCGCTGGAGGACGTGGGGTACTTCCACGCCAAGTGGCGGCGGGAGAATCCGTGCGACGGGTTCGCGCGGGGTGAGGAGCGGCGGCAGGGCTCGCGGGCGTTCGCGGCCGGCCCCGGAGGCGCGCGCAACCTCAGCGACGAGGGCAACTACCTGTTCCTGGACGCGGAGGGCCGGGGGCACTACGTGGGCACGGTGCTGAGCGTGGAGAACATCCAGGGGGGCTGGTGGGGCGAGGGGGACGACATGTTCTTCGTGGACGGAGAGCCCTGGCCGCCCTCGCTGCACGGCACGGGGAGCGAGGACTACTTCAGCCACGCCTGGGGCATGCAGGACAACGCCTACCTGTATAACGGGACCTCCTACCACGGCGGCAGCCCGACCGGCCAGCCCGGGGAGCGCATCACCGTGTACCGCTTCCACCTGGCCGATCCCGTGCCGTTCCGGCAGTCGCTGAGGGCGAGCATCGAGCACGGACACGCCAACAACCGCTCGGACGACTACGCCAGCGTGGCCTACTGGTACCAGACGGAGCCCCACAAGGAGTTCGCGCCCATGCCCGGCCCCAGCGCGCGGCTGCCGCGACCGTACGCCACCGACGAGGAGCCGGGGCCGGTGCCGGTGCAGGACATGCGGCCGAAGAAGAAGGCGAAGCGGAAGAGGGCCAAGAGGAAGGCGGCCCCGCGAAGGAGGAAGTGAGCGCGGGCGAGCCCCTGCGGCAGCCCTCACCGGCCCTTCGCCAAGCTCAGGGCACGCCTCTCCCATAGGGTCGCGACCGACCCGGAGAGGGGGTGGTCCCCTAACGGCGTCGGCAGCTGGAGCTGCCTCCCACGCAGAGGGCCCGGATCTAGGCAACGCGGGAGCGTGTGAGACGCGGCTGGCCGCTTGCTTGACAGGGGCATGGCCACGTGGTAGCATTTGCGGCGATGGAGGGCAGCTCTGCATGGGTAAGATAGACTGGGCCACACTCGAGG
>JBHIEF010000276.1:0-5119 GCA_046760465.1 Armatimonadota bacterium
CTAGACGCGCGGGCCCGCCACCCCAACCGTGTAGGAGGGGCGTCTCGCCCCGACTAGAACGCCCGCCATCGGGCTATGAGACTACCTCCAAACGGCTGAGGCATTCACCGGAGCTCGCTTGGCTCGGCGCCGAGTGCGTCCGCGATCGCCAGGCCGGGCGGGGATTGGCGCTACCGCCCGCCCCTCGTCAACAGGAGCACGTCGGCGGGCGCTCGCATCGGTAGTCGCACGATCAGGCCAGGGCCGCGCTGCTCGACATCTACCTTTCCCAGGCGCACTGACTCGACGTGCCCAAACCCCTGGGCATCGCCGACGTGAACCGCCAGCCGCTCCGCCGGCGTGTTGGTCCAGTTGACCAGAACGACGGCGATGCCGTCCTCTGAGTAGCGGGGAATGGCCTCGACCGATAGGCGCGAGGTGGTCACGGGTGCGACGGCGCCGGCCGCCCTGGCCCAGGCCGTGATCAGCTTGCGCTCGAAACGCCCGTACCCGGTGGTCGGGCGACCGGGCTCCTCCACGGCGCTGCGCGAATAGGCCAGCCCGGGCATCGCGGCGAAGTGCAGCGAACGCCCGCGCCCGAATTCGTTCAGGACGACAGCGGGCGACCCATCCCCAAAGCTGCCGATCGGCCGACCTCCCGCCAGCGTCAACGCGGCCCTGGAGCCGTAAGCGGCAAACTCCCCCGCGGGGATCGGCTCGCCCCCGCCAGTGCGCACTGTGTCGAGATGCTGCATGCCCTTCAGCCCGCCTCGGGGCGCGTAGTCACCCTCCTGGGCCTCCACCGCTCGTGAGCGGATGCCCAGCGCCCCGTTCAGGACGGCGAGGGGCTCGTCGTACTCGCTCTCCAGGCCCGCGCGGGCGCACGTCCACAGCCAGCCGCCGTCCTGCACCCAGCGGCGAATCCGCTTGGCCGTCTCCTCGCCGAGGTTGGTGCCGGTCAGATACAGGGCGCGGTACTTCCTGAGGTCCCCACGCCGCACGCATTCCTCGTCCAGGAAGCGCACGGGGATGCCCTCGTGGTTGAGCGCCAGGTACACGTGCAGCATCTCCACCAGGTAATCCCGGTTGTGGTTCCACATGCCGTCCTTGTTCAGCTCCCAGAACTGCGTCGTGACCGGCCAGAGCAGCGCCACGAGCGCCTTCGGCGGCTGGCCGGACATCACCAGGCCCTCCGACCTGCCGATGAGGCGATGGGCGTCGGCGATGGGCCCGTAGTGGGCCAGCTTCTCCGACCACGTCCACTCGGTGAAGGCGTAGTGAGGCCCGTAGACCCAGTAGTTGCAGGCGCTGCCCCCGTTGGCGAAGAGGGTCATGGTCTTCAGGGTCAGCTCGTAGGCGCGCTCCAGCGGGGTCAGCGTGTTGTGGATGTAGGCGCCGAACTGTCCATTCCCCTCGGCCGCGGCGTCGCGCAGGAGCTTCATCAGCAGCGACCAGGTGCGCAGCGTCTGGCGGCCCTCGCCCAGCCCCGGGCCGATCCACAGGTGCGTGCCGCCGCCCAGCCGCGCGAACTCGAACCAGTCGTGGAAGCCCATCCCCCAGGCGTCCTGGCGCCAGGTGGGCTCGCAGAAGAAGATGCCCACGTTGTTCCAGTTCGTGTACCCGACCACGTCGGGCGTGAAGGCCCCCACCAGGGCCTGCTTGGCGGCTGCCGTCTCGCGGCTGGCCGTGTAGCTCACGAACCGCAGGCTCCAGTAGTGCAGGCGCCGATCGCCGGCCGTCTCTACCTGCTCGCGGTCGAGCAGTCGCACCTCCTCCCAGCTCTGACTGTCGAGGTCTCCCAGGCTCAGGCCCCGCTCCCGCAGGTACTGGCGAAACGCCGCCAGGGCTGCCTCCGACTGGTTGAAGCGTTCAAGGACAGCCGGGAAGTACCAGCCGGGCTCGTCCTGCATGCCGAAGCTGCGCAGGCGCTTTGCGTCGAGGCCCTGCTTCTCATACCGCTCGACAAAGCGCTTGTAGTTGTCCTGCATGCGTTGCTCGATGCCTTCCGCCCACGGCTCGTGGTGCGGGAAGGCGGGCGGCGCGTATTGGGCGGTGCCCACGAAGGGCACTCGGCTGCGATCGGCGGCCGCCTTGCCAATCTCCGTGACGGTGTTCATGCCCAGGCTCAGCAGCGTCCGTACTTCCATGTCCTCGATGCCGGGGTCGGTGTGCCACGAGCCGTATCCGGCCGCCCGGCTGGCGCACACGAAGCGCCTGGGTCGCTCCTCCGCGGCCACGGCGACCGTCCGGGCGTGGTCCAGGTGACGGCGGGCGCTGTCGGCGACGGTCTCGAAGCTACCCAAGTACCGATCCGGCGCCACCTTGTCGCCCGGCACGATCAGCCCCGCTATCCCTCCGGGCGTCGCGACCTCCATCGTCTTGAAGATGTCATCTCCCGGCTGTTCGCCCCTCCCGAACTCCACCTTCACCCGGCACCTCTCGACCTTCTCGACTGGGTTCAGCTTCACCGCCACCGTGATCTGCCCGTCGAAGTCCAGCGCCTCGCTCAGGTCGAACCACTTGCTCGTGCCCCCAACGCCGATGGCCTCCTCACCCTTGGCGCCACCGTACCAGGGCGATCGGTGCAGGCTGAAGGACAGCGAGGGCGTCACCTGCTCCACCTCGGCCTGGAGGTCAAGGAGCGTCACCCGCATGTGCGTGCCATCCCCATACGAAGCCCAGGCACTGGCCACGCAAACGATGGCGAGCCCGACCGTCGCCTTCTTCACGCGATTCACCTATTCGAGCCCTTGGGGCGGGCTGTGAGGTCGAATGGACGGGGATTCAGGTGAGGCTCAGACGGCAAGACGACTGCCTGAGGCCGCTCGCCGAAGCCTATCGGAACTGCACACCGACGTCCCTGGCGACCGAGCGAACGTACTCGGCGGCCAGCGTGTACTCCTCCTGCGAGGGCAGGTGCTCCAGCATGAGCGGAACGTCGGGGCCGAGCTTGGACAGTTCCGTCAGGAACACCCGGTAGTCGAGCCCTCCCAGGCCGGGGCGGACCTCATCCAGGTGGGTGGTCAGCTTCTGGGCCAGCAGGATGTCCTTGCCGTGACAGCTCTTGATGCGCGGCCCCAGCTCGGCGATGAACTCCCGGATCAGCGCGCCGTTGCTGTAGTACCGCTGCGGGCTGCACACCAGGTTGACGGGGTCGAAGTGCACGGCGAAGTGCTTGCGCCGGATGGCCTTGACCAGCCGGCGATAGCTCTGCGTCGAGTCGGGGTACATCCACGGCATGGTCTCCAGCGTGAAGAAGCTGCGCTTGGGCTTGACCGCGTCAATGATCGTGCGAACGGTCTGCACGATGAGATCGAAGGTCTCCTGAGTGAAGTTGGCCGGATCGTGGCCGTGCCACGACTCGCCCCGCGACCCGGCGATGTTCACGCAGCAGTTGGCGCCAATGGCGTCGGCCAGCGCCAGCCGTTCCTGGCAGAGGGTGAGGGCCTTGCTGCGCTCTTCCTCGTTGGGGCTGATGGGGTTGCTCCACGCTCCCACCTCGGCGATGAGGATGTCGGCCTCCTGGGCGGCGCGCGCGTAAGCCTGGACGGCCTCCTCATCGTCGGCCGAGTTGAGGGGACAATACGCGGCGCTGTAGCCCAGTCGCTTCAGCGCCGACACCCATTCGTCGGGCCCGGCATAGGACTCGAACAGCGGTCCTCCCAGTCGCATGGCCTTCCTCCTTGCACGCGCGGCGGCTCCCGCGCGGCGCGGGCGAGCGCTCAAGGCGCCCACCAGCGCCGCAGCGCCGCCGGCCTGTCTCAGGAACCCGCGCCGACTCACGCTCTGGTCCGATGATGTCGGCATGCCGTGATCCTCCCGGAAGCTGTGCGGTGTCTTCGTTCCGGCAGAGCACGTCACCTTGCGCGTCGGCCCGTCACTGCGGCGGCCCCAGCCCCCGGATGGCGATCTCTCGGCCCACGAGATAGTGCGGCTTGCACGGAGCCGCCCATCCCCACCGTTCGCTGTAGCCGTAATACAGCCACCCGCGCAGCTCTCCGCCCGCGACGGAGTCGAGCACGAGGGCGGGGTGCCACGCGAGCTCCTGGTCGGGCCTGGGGATGGTCAGAGCCCGCAGCAACTGGACCGGCTCTGACCAATCGAGGCCGTCCGCGGACGTGGCCAGGTAGATCCCGCTGGCCTCCGCCTCCGCTGCTCGTAGGTCGGCGTATGCGACGATGCAGAACACCATGAGGTACTGCTTCAGCTCCGGCACCCACGTCACGTGCGGGAAGGCCGCGTCGGCATCCATGTCGCGAACGGACAGGACCGGGGTCTCGCTCCCGCCCAGGCCAGGCTCCTGAAAGGTCCCCTGATAGCACTTCCGCCAGGTTCCCGCGCGAGCCCCGTCCGCCACGCCGCTGCGGGCCAGGCAGATCTGGACGCCCCTCCCGTTGGCTCGGCTGTGATCGCTGTAGTAGCAATACAGGTACCGGCCGCTCGCCTCCGCGACGACGGAGCCCTCTCCGACGCCCTGGTCGCCGCGGCCGGCGGGGTCCTTGGGCTGGCTGCCGGTGATGACGGGCCCCAGCTTTGTCAGCGTCAGGCCATCGTCATCGGATTTGGCCAGCCCCACGGAGGCGTAGAAGCCGGGAATCCCACCAGGGAGTCCGGGCATCTCCTCGTGGTCCTCGGCGTGGTACAGCGCCAGCAGCTCGCCCGTGTGGGCGTTGCGGTGGAAGCCGAAGACGCCCGCATAGCCGTTGTCGAAGGTGCCCGGCCCTCCCGGCTGAAGCACTTGCTTGACCGGCTCCAGCGAGGACATGCTCGCCCCGCGCATCAGCCAGGTGGCAACCCCCGCAACCAGGAACAGGCGAATCTCCGGCTCACGGCTCAGGAACGACACGTGCGCGTCCGGGAAGTAGTGCAGACCGTGCGCCCCGCTTTCGAGGAGCACGCGCTGCTCGCCAAGGTGGATGCGATAGGGCCAATTCCCGGCCGGCTGGGCGGCCGCGGAGCCGCGCCGCCGGGCGCCAACCGAGGAGACCAGTGCACTTCCCAGCGCGACGCCAGCGAACTCGCGACGGGTCAACCTTGACCTCATGGCTCGCTCCGGAGAGGCTGGAAGTGGTTCCATAGGCTCCTGGACGCGGGGGCCAGCCACCCCAGCCTTGTAGGAGGGGCGTCTCGCCCCGACTAG
>JBHIEF010000277.1:0-5119 GCA_046760465.1 Armatimonadota bacterium
CCTCCAGCACCGTCCGGAACAGCACGGGACACGTGGGATACTGGCGCGTCTTCCAGAACAGCGACCCGGGGGGGAAGTTGGGCTCCTGGTCTCCCCAGTCAGCCTCGATCCACGGCGCCCCGACCACTGCGGGCACGCCCAGAAGCAAGGTGGCACCGCCCGCCAACAGCCCAAGCCATGCAGTGCGCATCGTCTGTCCCCTCCTCTAGTCCTACGACCGCACTTGCGGGTAGCGGTCATTCTGAGCGGAGTGAAACGAAGCGAAGAATCTCGGTTCGGGACTATGACCGCTGCCAGCTTCGGAGATTCTCCGTCGCGCTGCTCCTCAGAATGACAAGTGCGGTTGTAGTGCTAGCCGCCGGCCGGCATGTACGGGCAGGCCTTGACGCAGTTGGAGCAGTTCGTGCCGTTGGCGTGCCAGAAGTCGAGGCACAGGTCGCCATTGACCTGCCACTTCAGCACGCCCGTGTTGTTGGCCGGGCACACCGGCTCGGCCGACATCTCTCCGTCGGTGATGGCTCCCACCTCGCACTCAGCCACACAGCGGCGGCACCTCTCGCAGCGTTCCCTCACGCCGAACTCGATGGGCTTGTCGGGCGCCAGCGGCGCGTCGGTCAGTACTTTGCACAAGCGCAGGCACGGGCCCAGCCGGGGGTGTATCAGCAGCCCGTTACGGCCCATCTCGCCCAGGCCCGCGTCAACTGCCAGGGGGATGCTCAAGGCAGTATCGTTGCCGCACGGTATGGCTCGCCACCCCAGGTCCCTCAGTAGCTCGGCCACGCACGCCGCGGTGAAGGCCATGCGCGAGTAGCCGTTGCCGCTGGCGGCGGATGCTACAGCCGCCGGCGACAGCATCACTCTCTCGCGGTCCATGGGCACGGCCACGACGATGGCCTTGTCGAAGTCCTCCGGCACCTGCCGCGCCCGGTCGTCGTCATCGTCGGCGTAGAGCCAACGACGGTCGAGGCCACAGATGCCGACGGCGCCGGCGCCATAGAGCTGGGCCGCCTCCTTTATGCGTCCGGTGAAGGTCGTCGGGTCAGCTGGTTCGTGGCGCGGCAGCTCGGCGTACTCGCCCTGGGTCCCACGCGCGCCTTCGAGCCGCTCCCAGGAGTAGGCCAAATGGCCACCGTCCACGAGGCGTTGGCCACCGCGAAGTCCATGCGCGTGTAGCCCTCGTGGCCCTCGGCGACGATCTCCGCCACGCTCCGGTGGCCTCCGCCTCGGGCGCGTGCGAACGAGGTCTGGCTGCGGCTGAACGGGGGCACCTCGCCCACCACCGTGTACGGCGGCTGGTCCACCTGCCGCACCTCGGCCTCGCGAGCCGTCTTGCCTATCGTCGCTCACCTCCCTTGCCGCTCGCCACCGGTCTCGTGCAGCGTCAGTTCGCCGGCTCCATCGCCACGGCCTTCCGCCGTACTCAAGGCGCGGAGGGCAAGGGCCGGAGCGGCGAGAAAGCCACGTTAGCCAAAGAGGGTACGCCCGTCACGGACGAGGGAGGACAGATGCCGCCAGCAAGGCGCCGAAGGCGATTGCCGCTTCTGCCGCTGCTTGCCGTTCCACTGAGTCTCGCCCTCGACGGGGCCGTTGGGCAGGAGGAGAACCGACGCATGGAGACCCCCATCTCGACCATAGGCGGCGTGATCCCGCAGATGACCGTCATGGCGGACGGAGTCGGCAGCGACAGCGAGGCCGGCATCGGCGCACTGATCCCCTGGGGCAACAAGCTCTGGGCCGTTGGCTACGTCTCGCACATTCGCGGCTCAGGCCTCGGCCTCTACGAGATCGGTGAAGACATGACCATGCGTCGCCATCCCGCCTCGGTCACCGGCACCTTCGCCAACCGCATGGTCCACTGGCCGTCGCAGCAGGCCTTCATCGGCCCGCACGCCATAGACCCCGAGGGCAACGTGCGCACCATCGAAGCCCTGGCCCGACACCGCCTCACCGCCACCATGCCCCACCTCACCGACCCCAGAGGGAAGGTCTACTTCCTCACCATGGAGGGCCTCTTCTTCGAGGTGGATGTGAAGACGCTGGAGGCCAAGAAGCTCTGCGACCTGGTAGAAGAGCTGGAGCTTCCCCGCGGCGTCGCCCCGCACTTCAAGGGCGCCGACACTGCCCAGGGCCGCGTGGTGGTGGCCAACAACACCTACGAGGAGGCCGAGTTCCTGGGCACCCGTCAGGCCGGGCGCCTGGCCGAGTGGGATGGCGAGCAGTGGACCATCGTCGAGCGCAACCCGTTCGTCGAGGTCGCCTCGGGCCTGGGCGCCAAGTACGGCAGCACTCTCTTCGCAGTGGGATGGGACCGCGCCTCCGTGATCCTGCGCGTGCTGCATGGTGGCCAGTGGTCGCGCTATCGCCTGCCTCGGGCCAGCCATTCCTGGGACCACTCCTGGAACACCGAGTGGATGCGCATCCGCACTGCCCAGACCGAGCGCTACCTCATGGATGCCTTCGGCATGTTCTACGATCTGCCCCCGTTCGCATATGGGGAGCGCGTCTGGGGCATCCGTCCCATCGCCTCGCATCTGCGCATAGTGCCCGACTTCTGCTACTGGCGCGGCCTCCTCGTGATGGCCGGCGACCAGACCGACAGGGCCGTCGGCCAGCCCCAGTCGGGCCTTTGGTTCGGCAACATTGACGACCTGTGGCAGATGGGCAAGCCGGCGGGATGGGGTGGGCCCTGGTGGCAAACTCCCGTCAAGGCCGGTGACGTGTCCGACCCGTTCCTCATGACCGGGTTCGACAAGAAGGTCCTGCACGTGGCCCACGACGCCGACGCCGAGGTCACGTTCACCGTCGAGGTCGACTTCCTCGGCAACGGCTCTTGGCAGACGTACAGGGAGATGCCGGTGCCACCCAAGGGCTACGCACACCACGAGTTCCCCACGGCCTTCAGCGCACACTGGGTGCGCCTGCGCGTGGATGTGGACTGCACGGCCACGGCGTACTTCATGTACACCTAGGCCAGGCCCGACCGTCTCGCGCCAGGGAGCAGGCATCGGGCCGCGGCCGGCGAAACTCCCCCCGTCGCCGCCAGGCAGCAGTCGCCTACTCAGCGGGAGGACCGACATGGAGCGTCTGAAACTGGCCGCCATCGGATGTGGCAACCACGCCTCGCGGGCCATTCACCCCTCGATCGTTCGCATTGACGAGATTGACTTCGTGGCCGCCTGCGACCTCGACGAGGAGCGGCTGGCCCGTGCCGCCGACCGCTACAACGTTCGGACGTACGGCGACATGAACGAGATGTTCGCGAATGAGCAGCTCGACGCGGCCCTGGTGATCGGCCCGCCCGCCATGCACCACGAAGTCGGGCTCAAGGTGCTCCAGGCCGGCCACCATGTGATTCTGGAGAAGCCCACCGCGACCTCGGTCGAGGGCGCCAAGGAGTTGGTGGACGCCGCCCAGGCCGCCGGCAAGATGGGGGCCATGTCCACGCACTGGCGGCACTCCGTGGGGCACGTCAAGATGAAGGAGGTAATGGACCGGCCCGACTTCGGGAGGCCCATCTTCTACGAGGCGCGTTTCCACGCCCCCGGCCCGACCAAGCCCGGCTTCCGGGAGACCGCGCTGCTGTCCTACCTGTATGCTCAGGGCGTGCACCTGGTGGACTGCACCCGCTTCCTGATGGGAGATATAGACAGCGTCTACACCAGGGTGACCGGCAGCGACAACGAACGCTTCGCCATGGCCGTGTCCCTGCGCTTCGCCAACGGCGCCTCGGGCGACTTCGCCATGGTCGCCGGCGCGCCGGTCATGGAGCACTACGTGGAAGCCTACTCGGACTCCGGCCGACGCGTCCGGGTCCTCGACCAGGACCACTTGCAGTACTTCGAGCCCTCCCCCTGGATGGGCCGGGGCGGTTACGCCGACGTGCCCAGCCAGCAGTACGTCTCGCAGCAATCGGCCCACACCGCCGCCGACCGCATCGCCTACGTGGCCGAGCACCGCGCCTTCGCGCAGGCCCTGCTCGCCGGAGAGCAGCCCCGCGCCAGCCTGGAGGACGGATACCAGGCCTTGCGCGTGCTCGAAGCCATCAACGAGAGCGCGCTGACGGGCCAGGTTGTGGCGGTTGAGCACTAGCGGACGTTGACAGGTGGTGCCAGATGAAGGCGATGCTCTTGATCACGGCATTAGTGCTTGTGACAATCGCGGCCTCGGCTCAGCAACCCGAGCCGGATGGCCCCGAGGTGTGGATGTGCCACGGGCAGCCGTGGGAGCTGGCTGAGCCCGACGCCGAGTGGGATTTCGTCAAGCAGAACCTCGACGGCATCAAGCTCTACATCGGCTCGGTGGCCAAGGCCTCGGAGGACCAGCGACGCAAGCTGGCCGCAACGCTGAAGGACGCCGCCATCGAGGTGGCCATCGAGTGCGGCGGCACGCTGGGCTTTGCCCCTCTGGACGACACCAACGGCGAGAAGTCCGCCGAGATCGAGCTGGCCAGCTTCAGGAAGTGGACGGAGGCCGGCGGCGAGCTGCACTACCTCGACCTCGACGGGCCCGTGCGCCGCCTGCTCCATCCCGGGCGCGACCGGCAGGGCTTCACCTCCGTTGATCGCTGCGTGGCCGAGCTGGTGGACTACATGAAGGCCGTCCGCGCCGTCTACCCCGACCTCCAGTTCTTCGCCCTGACCAACTTCCCCAACTGGGGCTACAAGGGCGATGTCTCCTACCACGCCCGCGGCCCCCAGCAGCAGGACTGGGGAGACTACTATGATGTCATAACCACCATCGTCCGGGAGACCAAGGCAGCCGAGATCCCCATCCAGGGCCTAACCTGCGACAACCCGTACGAGTACGCCATCGGCGAGCACTTCTCGGTTCGCCTGGAGGACCCGCGCGAGGTGGACTGGCTGGCGCGCGTCAGGGACCTGGAGGCCTACATCGAGGGCGAAGGCCTGGAGTTCAACCTGATCTGCAACTCGGAGGCGGGAGGCCAGGAGTCGGCCCGGGCGTTCTACGACAGGAGCCTCAAGTTCCTGGACACCTACCTCGAAGCGGGCGGCACCCCCAGGCGGTACATCATCCAGAGCTGGTACCCGCACCCGCGCCAGGTGCTGCCCGAGACCGGTGAGCACACCATGACCGCGCTGGTCAAGGCCGTCATCGAGCG
>JBHIEF010000278.1:0-5091 GCA_046760465.1 Armatimonadota bacterium
CGACGGCTCGGCGCTGCACGCCATGGCGGGCATCGAGATCGCCTGCTTCGACATCCTGGGCAAGAGCCTGGGCAAGCCGCTGCACGAGCTGCTGGGCGGGGCCCGCCGCGACCGCATCCGCGCCTACGCCAACGCCTGGTACCAGGGGCCCAGGGAGCCCGAGTTCTTCGCCCAGCGGGCCAGGGAAGTCGTGGCCATGGGCTACACGGCGCTCAAGTTCGATCCCTTCGGCGCGGCCTATGGGCAGCTTCCGCCGGAGGAGGAGGACCTGTCGGTCGGCATCGTGGCGGCCGTCAGCGAGGCCGTCGGGCCCGAGGTGCACGTGCTGGTGGAGGCGCACGACCGCTTCGACGTGCCCACCGCCATCCGGCTCGCCGAGCGACTGGCCGAGCACGAGCCCACCTGGCTGGAGACGCCGGTCAACTCGGAGGACCTGCGCTCGCTGGGCCAGGTGGCCGACCTCTCGCCGGTGCCCATCGCCTCGGGCGAGAAGCTGCGCACCGTGGTGCAGTTCCGCGACATGCTGGAGACGACCAGGGTGCGCTTCATACAGCCGGAGCCCCTGAACGTGGGCGGCGTGATCCAGACGCGTCGAGTCGCCGACCTGGTCGAGCAGCACGGCGCGCTGATGGCCCCTCACAGCGCCCAAGGCCCGGTGGACACCGTCATCTGCGTGCACCTGGATGCCTGCTGCGACCGGGCCTTCATCCAGGAGACCTTCGACGACTTCCACGTGGACTGGGCGCGCGATCTGTTCGACCCTTACCCCGAGATACTGGATGGCTACCTGCACGTGCCGCAGGCTCCCGGCATCGGCATCTCCCTGAACGAGGAGGCCGCCGCCGCGCACCCCTACCGCTACGACAACATCCTGCCCCTGTTCGAGGTGGGCTGGGAGCAGAGGACGGGCAAGGGCGGCCTGGGCAGTTAGCTGGCGCCACCTTGTGGCCGTCACCACACGCGGCCCTTCCCCTCGAAGGACGGACCTGGGCAGCAGCGAATACCCGTCACGAGTCACGTGCGGGCAGTCGTCGGCCCCGCGTGTACAGCGTCGTGAGAACGCGGTGAGAGGCAGGGATGTCACATGGACAGGCGCAGGTTCTTCACCACGGGAGCGGCGGCTGCCGCCGGCGCGGCGGCCATGACTGGCGGAGGGGTCGCGATGGTGCAGATCAACCCTCAGCCGGGCATGCACGAGTTCCCCGATCTCCCCTATCCCTACGATTCGCTGGACGGCATCTCCGAGCAGGTCGTCACCTGGCACCACGATAAGCACTCGGCCGGCTACGCCAAGAAGCGCAACACCATCGAGAAGAAGCTGGCCGCCATGGACCCCTCCTCGGCGGACTTCGACAGCTTCGCGTTCGCGGGCCTCAAGCGCCACGAGGCCTACAACGCAGCCGGCATGATCCTGCACATCGCCTACTGGGAGTGCCTGGGCGGGAACAGCGTGGCCGACCCCAATCTGCCGGTGGTGAAGGCCATCAACGCGTGCTGGGGCTCGACGGTGAAGTGGCGGGCCGAGCTGGCTGCTGTGGCCAAGGGGGCGACGGGCTGGGCGCTGACCTGCTACGACCCCAGCGACGGCCGCCTGCACAACTACCTGGTGGACGAGCACCACGAGGGCGCCGTGTGGGACGCGCAAGTCGTGGTGGCGCTGGACGTGTTCGAGCACGCCTACTACCACGACTACGGGCCCGACCGGGCCAAGTACATAGACGCCTACTTCCGCAACCTCCACTGGGGCCGCATCAACCAGCGCTTCCAAGAGGCGACACGGTAGACGGAGCCGGGGCGAGCACCCCCCAAGGACTAGAACAGGGGCAGGAGGCCCGTTCGGCAGGCTCCCTTCGGCTGCGCTCAGGGCAGGCAAGCTCCTGCCCTACGCATCTTTGGGCTCGCGTGCGGGAGGAAAGGGCCGGACCGGCAGGGAAGCCCGTGGGGACGCCCTTTCCCGACTCCACACGAACCGTCTTCACCGGGAGGTCTGCCCCATGGAAGCCGCCATCCCGCTCGTGTTCATCCTGCTCTGGGTGGTCATGATTGGCATTGGCATAGCGCTCGTGGTCTTCTGGATCGTGGCCATCATTGACGTCATCCAGCGCGAGTTCCCCGGCGAGAACGACAAGCTCATCTGGGTGCTGGTGGTGGTGCTGGCAGGCTGGATCGGAGCGCTAATCTACTGGTTCGCCGGCCGGGACAAAGGCGTCAGACGCGCGTAGCTGCACGGCCGACCTGTGTCATTCTGAGGAGGTCACGACGGAGAATCTCACCTGGTCAGCGGGTCCCGTGACGCCAACACCGAGATTCTCCGCTCCCTCCTCCCGGCCCGGCAGGCCGGTTGCTCAGAATGACGTGTATTGCGGGGGCTTCCCTGCATAGCTGGCGGATGGGATGGATTCCGATGGAGCATCGCCTCTCCAGACGCAAGTTCCTGCGGACAACCGGCGGCGCCGCGGCAGCCCTGGCCGCCGGCCAGGCCGGCGTGGGCAAGCTGCTGGCCGATGAGGAGATCAACGTTCTCTTCCTGATGACCGACCAGCAGCATCACCTGGCCCTGGGCGCGGCCGGCAACCCCCTCATCCACACGCCCAACCTGGACCGCCTGGCCGGCCAGGGCGCGCTGTTCACCAACGCCATCTGCGCCACGCCCTTCTGCTCGCCCACGCGAGCCGCGCTCATTACTGGGCAGTGCCCCCATCGCCTCGGCATCGAGGCCAACGTGCGGGCCCGGGAGAAGGGCGCGCGCGACGAGTGGGTCAGCACCGAGAACCTCCTGTTCGACGCGGGCTACACCACCCACCACCGCGGCAAGTGGCACCTGGGCCCGAAGACGGATCTGCGCTGCTACCGTGAAGACGTGGACCCCGCGCCCAACTACGGCCAGTACCTGCGGGATAACGTCCCCTTCAGCAGCATCAAGGGGCATACCGAGCTCTGGGGCCGCCCTGTGCGCATGTTGCCCAGCCTGGTCAAGGCGCGCGAGGCCTGGCTCCAGATGAAGAACATCCCCAAGCAGGACCTCTCCATCATCGGCGAGGTGCTGCTGCCGCCCGAGCACATGCAGCAGAGCTGGATCACCGACAAGGTGCTCGACCTCCTGGACCAGCACGGCCGCGAGCGCTTCATGATCACCTGGTCGGTGAGCGACCCCCATGCCTACTGGGTCACCCCCGAGCCCTACTACAGCATGTACAGCCGCGACGAGGTGCCCGTTCCCGAGAGCGTGGATAACGTCCACGAGCATCTCAAGACCAGCGCGCCCTGGCGCCTGGGGGACGTGGAGGGGCTGGAGGGCATCCGGGAGTACATCGCCGTCTACTATGGCATGGTCAGCCTGGTGGACTGGAACGTGGGGCGCATCCTGGACAAGCTGGACGAGCTGGGCGTCGCCGACCGGACCCTGGTGATCTTCACCAGCGACCACGGGGACATGCAGGGCGCGCACGGCATGATCGGCAAATCAGTCCCCGCCTTCTACGAGGAGATCGCGCGCGTTCCGCTCATCATGCGCCTGCCCGGCCGCATCCCGGCCGGCAAGCGCATCAGGGCGCACGCCAACTCGGTGGACCTGATGCCCACCATTCTCGACTACGTCGGCCTGCCCATTCCGCAGGACATTGACGGGCGCAGCCTGCGGCCCGTGATCGAGGGCGAGAAAAGCGGCCGGCGCTGGCGCGGGCACTGCGAGCGCGCCCTGGGCGCCAAGCATTTCGGGCGCATGATCCGCGCCAACCGCTGGAAGTACGTGTTCAACTCGCCCTGGCCCAACGAGCTCTACGACCTGGAGAACGACCCCGGCGAGATGGTCAACCTCATCGAGGAGCCCAAGCACAAAGCGCAGGCCCGACGTCTGCATCGCGAGCTGCGGCAGTGGATGGCCGAGACCCACGACCCGCATCTGCCCGAGGTGCCGGAGGCCCTCTGAAGCACCCCCTGTGTCCAAACTCACGCGCCCAAACGAGGTGCGGAGAGTCCAAGGATGGAACCATAGGCCGCCTCTGAACGACATTAGTATGGGGGTCGCATTGGCCGGCCGCTTGACCTTTGCCGCCAGCTGTCATCCTGAGCGCGGAGCCGGCCGTGCGGCCGGCCAGCGCGAAGGATCTCGGCCTTGGCCCAGTCCGGGATTCTCGACTGCGGCTTCCCGTCGCAGACGCCAAGCCGCACGTTCAGAATGACAGTGTGCTGAAGCCAACGGAGGTGCAGAACAACTTGACACGAGATACGGGCAAACTGTCGCGGCGGAGATTTCTGCGGGCCACGGCTCTCGGCGCAGCAGGCTTGGCGGGCCTCTCCCCAGCCTTGACCCAGGAGGCACCCAAGCTGGCCAAGCGCAAGCTGCCGGGCACCGACCTGGAGATCAGCCCCATCGGCTATGGCAGCGAGTACATTGACGACTTGGGGCTGGTGGACGGCATGGTCAAGCAGGGCGTCAACTACATTGACACCGCCTGGATGTACCAGCGCGGCAACGCGGAGCGCAAGGTCGCCGAGATACTCAGGAACAACCCGGGCACTCACGTCTTCACCAAGCCCAACCGCGCCATCCCGCCCACCGCCGACAAGCAGGTGTTCCTACAGTCGTTCGCGGAGAGCTACGAGCGCCTGGGCGTGGAGACCGTGGACATCATGTTCATCCACGACTGCCGCACGCCCGAGAAGGTGGAGAGCACCGGCTGCTGGGAGGCCTTCCAAGAGCTCAAGCAGGCCGGCAAGGTCAAGTGGTTCGGCATGAGCACCCACTACGGCACCACCGAGTGCGTGCTCAAGGCCACCGAGCTGGGCTGGTTCAACGTGATCATGCCCGCCTGGAACTTCATGTCGCCGCCCGCGCTCACCGAGGCGATCAAGCAGGCGGCCGACAAGGGCATCGGCGTCATCAGCATCAAGACCTGCCAGCCCCTCTCCCCCACCTGCCCAGGCTGGTGGATGCGAGCCACCGATGCGCACAAGGGGAAGCTGGAGGGCACCAACCTCTTCCAGGCCTCCATCAAGTGGACGCTGTCCCACGACTTCATCGCCTCCACGGTGCTGGCCATGGCCAACCACGACGAGGCCAACGAGGACATCGCCGCCGCGCGGGAGGCC
>JBHIEF010000279.1:0-5065 GCA_046760465.1 Armatimonadota bacterium
CGAAGGCCCGCGCCGGCCACAGCCGCTACTGCTCTGCGAAGTAGCGACCCTTCGCTACGTAGCACGAGAGGCGTCCGCCTCCCACCCCACGCCGAAAGCCTGCGACTACCCACAGCGGCCCAGCCCGCCACCGCAGGCCACGGCCTCGCCACCGTTGGGTGGGCTCCGAACAGGCTCCCTGCCGGCAGGAGTTGGGCGGCGGGGGCCGAAGGTAGGAGGCCGGTTGTCGGTTCTCGGTGATCGGTTGTCGGTCGACGCAGGAGGGCGAGGCGTTGACGAGCAGCGACGAGGCGCCGCAAGGCAAGTCGCCGCGAGACGCGGCTCCTACAACGACACGGCCGCCGGCCGGTGTCGGCGTGTGGGCGCTGGGCCTGGTGGTGCTGGGGCTGCTGGTTGGGCTGGCGTGGCTGCTGCTGGTGCGGCGGGAGCCGCTGGGGGAGGTGTCGGAGTGGTTCATGCGCGTGCGCTCGCACCCCTGGCCGCCGGAGCGGCTGCTGGGCCCGGTGGCGGTCATTGCCGCCTTCGGCGGGATGGCGGCCTACATGGCCTACCTGGCGCGGCGGCACGGCGGTGGTCGGTGGGGCAAGTGGTGCCGGGCCGGGTTCGTGGCCGCACTGGTGCTGGGGGCCTTTCTGCTGCAAGTGGCCATCGTGGCGATGCCGGACGCCGGCGTGCCCATGTTGGTGGCGGCCACGTACAGCGAGGTGTCCACCGAGTACTTCGCGGCGGCGTGGCAGGTGCGCGATCCGGGCAGCTATCTGCGCGCGTACCACGAGCACATGGTGGGGGCGCAGTATCACGTGGGGACGCATCCGCCGGGGGCGGTGCTGCTCTACTATGCGCTCATCCGCGCCTACTGGCTGGTGCCGGGGCTGGCTGAGGGGTTTGGCCGGCTGCTGGAGACGGGCCTGGGCGCGGAGCCCGAGGCGATTGCCCGCTGGAGCCGGGTCCCGGGCACGGAGCCGTTCCCCGAGGGTGCCGTGGGGCCGGCGGCCTTCTGTTCGCTGGTGGTGACCTTCCTGGGGGCAGTCTCATTGGCACCGATCTACTGGCTCGCAATGGTGCTTGGCAGCCATCACGGGCGCGCCATCGCCGGCACGGCGCTGTTTGCCACCGTGCCCAGCCTGCTGCTGTTCGTGCCGGCGCTGGATCATGTGCTCTTGCTGTTCGCGGCGACGGTGCTGGCGTTGCTTGTGGCTGGGTGGCGACGGGGCAAGTTGTGGCTGAGCGCCATCGCGGGGCTGGTGTGGGGGGTGGGCTGCTTCGTTAGCTTCGGGCTGCTTGCGTTGGGGCCGGTGGTGGTGTTGTTCCTGGGGTTGGCGGTGTGGGGAGGGCGGGCAGGAGGCCCGTTCGGCAGGCTGAGGGCAGGCTCCTGCCCTACCAAGGGACGGCAAGTCGCCGCGAGGACGCGGCTCCTACAAGATATGCGGACAGAGAGCGCCGGGGCGGGGCTGAGACGAGCGGCCGTGCACCTCGGGCTGGTGTGCGCGGGGGTGGTGGTGGTTGGGCTGGTGGTCTGGTTGGGGTTGGGGGTGAGGCTGCCGGAGGTGTGGGCGCAGGGCATGGCGGCGCATCGCGAGGTCACCGCGGGGCGGACGTACAGCACGTGGGTGTGGATGAACCTGCTCGAACTGGCCCTGTTCCTGGGTCTGCCGACGACGGCGGCGCTGGTCGCGACCGCGTACTGGGCCCTTCGGAGGCGAGGTCAGGGGGATGGTCAGATCACGCTGACCTACCTGGCCCTGGCCGCGCTCGCCACCATACTGCTCCTGGACGTCTCGGGTCGGCTGCGGGGGGAGGTGGGGCGCATCTGGCTGTTCCTGATGCCGCCCCTGGTGCTACTGGCGGCGGGAAGGATGTGGCAGAGGCGGCACGGCGCGGCGCTGTGGGGGATCGTGCTGGGCGGGCAGGTAGTGCAGGTGCTGATGATGGCCCTGACCATGACGCCGATCGTCAGGCCGTGGTGAGGGGGGATACGTCAGAGGCGATCTACGATCTAGGATCTAGGATGTACGATCTACGATGTACGATGGGAACGGCTTGGGGCGGCTAGGGTCCTCGTAGTTCGAGTGCGATAGCGTCGCCGGCTGGCAGGGAGAGTGTGGTGACGACCCGGCCGTTGTCGAGGTCGAAGCTGTGCTCTCGGCCGTCCACGAACAGGCGCGGCTTGGCGACCTCGGCGGGGATGGGGAGGGTGATGGTGCGGGTGGCGGCAGTTGGGCTGAGGAGGCGGGCGGTGATCTGCTTGGGCGAGTAGCCGGCGCTGACGGTGATGCCGCCCCGGGCGAGCAGGCCCTCGAAGGAGACATTCTCGCCTTCCCACGCGCTGGGCAGAGCCGGGAAGACGTCCACGCGATCAGCATCCCACGACTGAAGCAGCATCTCGTGCACGGCGCTGGCCAGGGCGCCGTAGGTGGTGAAGAAGGGCGTCCAGCGGTTCCCAGGCGCCTCGGCAAAGCAGGTGTCGTCCACCAGCGCGCCCTTGGCGGTCAGCAGCTCCTGGAGCGACTCGAGGGCGGCATCGCCCTGGGCCATGCGGGCGCTGATGCAAGCCAGCCACGCGGGGTTGAAGGTGGGGGTCTTCTCCAGGCTCAGGCGCGAGCGGACGTTGTCGTGGGTGTGGCGGGCCAGGTCGCCGCCTGGGTCCAGCACTGGCCACCACCAGACTCCGACCAGCGGGGCGGGGTGCTTGATGTCACGCTCGGGGTCATCGCCCTGGTAGACCACCAGCACGTCTTTGCCCTCCCACTTGGCCTTGGGCAGGTAGATGCGGTCCACGTGCTCTCGGAGGTCCTCGGGTAGGCAGCCTAGCTCGCCGGCGGCCCGCAGGCACCAGATGGTGGCGGTCTGGGTGGAGATGCCGCCGCGGATGAGCTCGGCGTACTCGTCCAGGTCGGTTGACTCGGGGCTGAGGTAGAGGCCGGTGGCGGGATCGCGCTCCATGTGGGCGCAAAGGAACTGGGTGGCGGGCGGGAGGATCTGGCGGGCCAGGCGCATGGCCTCCTCGTCGCCGGTCCACAGCGCCTGCATGTAGGCCTGGAAGGCGACCTCACCGTTGACGTGGTGCTCCTCGCTGTAGGGCCTGCCGACCACCTCGCGGCCGTCGCGGTCCTGCTCCCACCCGTAGCGCGCGCCGGGGAGCTGGTAGGCCTCGCGGGCGTGCCGCTGGGCCGTGGGGAGGACGTCGGCGTACCAGCGGATCAGCGGCAGGGCGACATCGGCGCGGCTGCCGGTGACCAGCGCGTAGTGCATGTAGGTGAGGTCGTGGGCGAAGACGTGGCCGCCCCAGCGCGCGGGCACCAGGCCCATGGGGCCGACCGGGATGCTGGCATTGCCGAAGGCACAGCCGAGCTGGAACATGGAGCGCTCGTACCAGCGCTGGAGGTCGGGGTCGGGGAGCTTGACTGAGGAGGCATCCCAGAAGTCGGACCACCACTGGCGGGTGGCCTTCAGGCAGGCGTCGTAGCCGAGCTGCGAGGCACGTTCGAGCTCGTAGACGGCTGTCTCATCGGCGTCGTCGCCCGAGGAGAAGCTCAGCAGCGCCGTCAGCGGCCGGCCGCGGCTGCGGAGGGCAAGGGAGGCGGTGACGCTAGACTGGTCCTGGGTGAGCCGCACGCCCCTCGCGGGCAACAGGCGCAGCGCGGCCGAGCCGAAGGCCTTGCCCTTCTCTGTCTGCAGCAGCCAGCCGTCGTCGAGCTTGGCGGCCTCCATGCGGTCGGCGTCTGCGAGGAGGGAGATCTCCCGGCGCCACACCCCGGCGGTCTTGCCCGCGTCGTCCTCGAAGCGGAGGACGAGCACGCCGTCCGGGGTGACGAAGGTGGTGACGCGGGAGGCGACCGTGCGCCCCTCGATCTTCTCCTCGTAGGCGGTGTAGGCCACGCCCTGGCGGAGGGAGAGGCGCTGGCGGAAGCGGAGGGCGCGCTGCTCTCTCGGCTCGCCGGGGCCGAGAACGCGGCTGGTGACCGAGAAGCACTTCACCCGGCTGCCGGCGCTCCAGAGGCCCTCCAGGAAGATGCCGGGCGTGGGGGCGGAGGTCTCGACCAGGTCGCTGGTGGCGCCGTCAGGGGACAGCAGCAGAGCCACGCCACCGAGGCCGAGGTAGGGATACTGGTAGTGGCCGCTGGCGACGGAGTCGCCGGGTGAGTCGCTTCGCGTTAGGCCGCCGTTGAGGGCCCCCTCCTTGACGAGGTCGGCCGAGTGCGCGTCCGCCGGCAGGTCGAAGGGCCGCACCTGCCGGGCGCGGCAGCCGGCCGTTGCCAGCAGCAGGCCGGCCAGGGCGAGATGAGACAGGCGTGCGGTCATTGGGGGGCATTTCGCGGGGAGGAGGGGTGGTCCTGCTGCCCCGTCTCGCCTACACCTAGTCGGCAGCTGGAGCTGCCTCCCACGCATTCGGCCTGGCGCATGGCCAACCTACTGCTACACAGGAGCATGGCGGGCGGGCGGCGAAGGCAGGGGAGCGCCCCTGCTTCGCAGCGCTTGGCGCTGCTGCGCAGGACTCGGGAGGTGAGGCGCATGCTGGTGATCGGTTTGCAGAGCAGTCCGAATGAGGACGGGCTGACCGCCACGGCGGCACAGGCGGCGCTGGAGGGCGCGCGGAAAGCGGGCGCGGAGACGGAGCTGATCCACCTGCGGCAGAAGGACATTCAGGCCTGCCGGGCGTGCGACGACGGATGGGGCCGATGCGCGCGCGAGGGGCTGTGCATCATTGAGGACGACATGCAGGCGCTGCGGGAGCGGCTGTACGAGGCGGACGCGCTGGTGCTGAGCACGCCGGTGTACTTCGGCGAGGTCAGCGAGGTGACCAAGAGCTTCCTGGATAGGGTGCGGCGGTGCGAGCGGCGCATGGAGCAGCCCTCGCCGCTGGAGGGGATGGCCATCCTGTGCATCGCGGCGGCGGGCGGCTCGGGGGGCGGCACGGTGTCGTGCATGGACATGCTCCAGCGCTATTGCAGCCATCTGCACCTGCGGATGTTCGACAACCTGCCGCTGATGCGGCGCAGCCGCGAGTACGTGCTGGCGGCGCTGCCGGAGGCGGGGAAGGCGTTGGTGGGGTTTGCGGAGGAGG
>JBHIEF010000280.1:0-5064 GCA_046760465.1 Armatimonadota bacterium
CCAAGGTGGCGGTTGTGTCTCTCGGGTGCGCCAAGAACCTGGTGGACTCGGAGGTGATGCTGGGGCTGTTGGAGCGGGATGGCTGCGAGCTGGTTGACCAGGCCGAGGAGGCCGAGGTCATCATCGTCAACACGTGTGCCTTCACGGCCGAGGCCAAGACCGAGGCCCTGGATGCGATCCTGGAGACGGCGCAGCTCAAGCAGGAGGGCAAGTGCCGGGCCCTGTTGTGCTGTGGGTGTCTCTCGCAGCGGTATGCGGAGGAGTTGCTGGAACAGCTACCCGAGGTGGACGGTTTCGTCGGCACGGGCAGCGTAGCCAGGATCGGCTCGGCGGTCCAGGCGGCGCTACGCGGGGAACGGCCGCTACTACTGGATCCACCCTCCTTTCTGTATGCAGACGACACGCCCCGGGTGCGCAGCGGGCCCCAGTGGCTGGCCTATGTGAAGATCGCCGAGGGCTGCGACAACCCGTGCAGCTTCTGCGCCATCCCGGCGGCGCGAGGACCGTTCCGCAGCCGCCGCGCGGACTCTGTCCGCCGGGAGTTCGAGCGGCTGGCCGAGGAGGGCGCTCGAGAGATCATCCTGGTGGCGCAGGATACGACCTACTACGGGATGGACCTAGTCGGGCGGCCGCTGTTGGCTGAGCTGCTTGGAGAGCTGGATGCGACCGGCTTCGACGGTTGGATTCGGGTGCTGTACATGCATCCCCATCGGGTGGATGACGTCCTGGTGGACGTGGTGGCCGCCTCCAGGTCTGTGGTGCCGTACTTCGACATTCCGATGCAGCACGCGTCGGCGCGGCTGCTGGAGGCGATGGAGCGGCCGGAGAGGGCAGAGGAGAACCTGGCGCTGATTCGCCGGCTGCGTGCGCGAGTGCCCGGCGCGGCCGTCCGCACGGCGTTTGTGGTGGGCTTTCCGGGAGAGACCGAAGCGGACTTCGCAGAGCTGCTGCGCTTCGTTGAGGAGGCGCAGATAGACCGGGTCTCTGGTTTCGTGTTCTCGGCCGAGGAGGGCACGCCTGCGGCGACCATGGATCGTCAGATCCCCCGAGAAGTGGCAGAGGAACGCCTGGCGGAGCTCATGGCAACGCAGGAGCCGGTATCGCTACGACGCAACCAGGCCCTTATCGGGGGCCAGCTGGAGGTGCTGGTGGAGGCCGATCACCCCGAGGGGATTGTGGGTCGCACGCACCGAGATGCGCCCGAGGTAGACGGGGATATCGTTGTTGCCGACTGTGTCGCGCCGCCGGGCAACTTCGTGCGGGCAGTGGTGACGGGCGCGGAGGTGCACGACCTGAGGGGCGTCCGTGTGCCGGATGTGCTGGGCGCGCCGACGGCTCAGCGCTGGTCCCGGGCCGTTCGCATGGCCGGTTGATCCATCGTGCCCCCCGCAGCCAGGGGGGGCACTTGGAGGGAGTGCCGTGAGCAAGAAGCAGGAGCAGGCCGAACAAGAAGCGGCCGCGCGCCACTACCTGGGTGATCTGATCTACGAGGGTATGCTAGCGGCGCCCGGCCCCCTCAAGGTCAGCGAGATCGGCAAGTCCGTGCGAGAGCACATTCCCGTCTCACCCCGGCTGATCCGGGAGAGCCTGGAGCAGGATCCCCGCTTCGAGGCCGTGGACCGCCGCTGGGCGGCGGCGGTGCAGGAGGAGCTGCGGACGCGTCCCGTCGCCGGCGCGGTGGCCGCCGCTCTGGAGAGCTACGGTAAGCCCATGACCGCCCAGGCGGTAGCCACGCAGATCGCGGGCAGCCGCCAGCGCCTGCCGCAGGAACTGTACGATCTGTGCGCACGCGTGCTGGAGGCGGAGAGGCAGTACGTGACCTTAGCCAGGGATGCCTACGGCCTATCCTCATGGGTCATAATGGCATCGCCCGGCGAGGACGAGGAGTCGGTTGCCTTCTACAACGGCCTGGCCGACGACCCGGAGGTGCAAGAGGCCCTGGAGGCCATTGGGCGCCGGCAAGTGAGGCAGGACCGCGCGATTGACACGGCCGAGGGGGTGCTCCAGGCCGTGGGCCGGCCGCTCTCGAGTCGCTCACTCAGCTTCCTGGTGTGGCGCGAGAATGGTCTGGTACAGACGCCTGACCGGTTGTTCGCAGCCATGACGGAGGACGAGCGCTTCTGCCTGCTCTCGGGTCCCCGGTGGTGCACCGCCGCATACCATCGCTCCCTCACAGAGACGCTGGACCGGCTCTCGAGCGCAGCCGACAAGGCTGCTGGGGCTGGGGCCGAGGTCGCCATTGACGTGGCGGAAGTGCTGGCCAGCGGTGAGGGGGCGAAGGCCCGGTTCGACATATCGAAGGACGACTTGGACGAGGCCGTGCGGGCCATCGAGGAAGAGCCCGGCATGCCGCTGGACGAGCTCGTGCAGGACGTGTTTGAGCTCTATCCAGGCGATGCGCAGTTCCTGCCCGCCATCCACGCCCTGAGTAAGCGCCTGGAGGGTGCCGAGCGCGTGCTCTCCGTCGGCAGCGGCCTCTACTACCCGGCTTCGGCCGTCCCCGCCCAAGTGGAGGAGATACCGCATGTGCTGGTGCCTGTCAGCGTCGAGAAGCAAGATTCGGAGGGCGACCGGATTGACGTCGAGCTAACCGACGCCGGTCTGGAAGCAGACTTGGCCGAGCGCGTGCACGATCCGGCCTTCGAGGACGTTGGTGAGGAGGAGGAAGCGGAGCTAGACGCCGAGGCGGAGCTTCCCACTGAGACGCGCTGGGTGGTGCCCTATCACCATCTACAAGCAGGCACGCTGAAGGTACGAGGGCTCGACCGAGGGGTGATCCCGGCGTCGGCTCCCAGGATGCGCGCCCTCCTGCGCTATCAGCAGCAAGAGCACGAGGCGTGGATCAACAACGAGACGGGCCTCCTGTACGGCCTGGATCAGTTCTACGGGGAATTCGTGGCGGCGCCAGGCGGCGTCATCCACCTGGCGGCCGCCGAGGAGTCCGGGCATTACGAACTCCGGTACGACGGTGAGACGGACCCCGACTGCTACATTGACGAGGGGCGTATGAAGGAGCTGCTGGCGCTCCGGGGGGCCGCTGCCAAGACGGAGATGCCGGTTTACGATCTGCTGAGGGCCATAATGCCCCACCACCAACAGGGCACACGCTTCGAGACCTTGGTGTCGGAGCTGAACGTGGTGCGGCGCACCACCAAGCGAGTGGTGGCCTCGGTGCTCAGCGGCTACCAGTGCTTCCAGACGCGCTCGAAGCGCCCCGACCTGTGGCTATACGATGAGGGCGCGGTCGAACAGGGACGCAGGAAGGGCAAGAAGAAGCACTTCCGGCGTTCCAGGAGTGAGTAGATGGGTGGGCAAGTGAGGGTGCGGTTCGCGCCCTCGCCCACAGGTGCACTCCATGTGGGCGGCGTGCGGACCGCCTTGTTCAACTGGCTGTTCGCGCGCAAGCACGGGGGCGCGTTCGTGCTACGCATCGAGGATACTGACGAGGCGCGATCCACGGAGGAGTCGCTGCGAGGTATCCTGGAGGGTTTCCGCTGGGTGGGCCTGGACTGGGACGAGGGGCCTGACGTGGGCGGGCCCTTCGGGCCGTATGTCCAGTCCGAGCGGCTGGACCTCTACGAGCCGTACTTTGAGAAGCTGCTGGCGGAGGGAAAGGCCTACGCCTGCTACTGCACGCCCGAGGAGTTGGCCGAGCGCCGCAAGCAGATGGCGGCCAGAGGTGTGCCGCCCCGGTACGATGGGCGCTGTCGCCGCCTGAGCGAGGCCGAAGGCGAGCGCTTGGCGGCCCAAGGGCGGCTCCACTGCCTGCGCTTCCGCATGCCGGAGGCGGGCACGGTTGAGTTCGAGGACCTGGTACATGGGGTCCAGAGCTGGGAGAACTCGGCACTCGACGACTTCGTCGTCCGCAAGTCCAGCGGCTTTCCCACCTACAACTTCGCCTGCGTGGTGGACGATGCGCTGATGGCCATCAGCCACGTGGTGCGCGCCGAGCAGCATCTGTCCAACACGCCGCGGCAGGTGCATCTGGCCGAGGCACTGGGCTTCGAGCCGCCAGTCTACGCTCACGTCTCCCACGTGCTGGCGCCCGACCGCAGCAAGCTCTCCAAGCGGCACGGGGCCACCGACATAAACGAGTTCCGCGAGTTGGGCTATCTGCCGGAGGCTATGCTCAACTTCCTGGTGCTGCTGGGGTGGTCCACCGGGGACGAGCAGGAGATCATGAGCCGGGAGGAGCTCATTCAGCGCTTCGACCTGGCACGAGCTGGCAAGTCCGGTGCCGTTTTCGATGCCACTAAGCTCGAGTGGATGAATGGGCAGTACATCAACGGGATGGCGCTGGCGGCTCTCGCCGAGCGAACGCTGCCAGTCCTTCAGAGAGCGGGCCTGATGCCCGCCGAGCCGAGTGAGGAGGAATTGGCCTACCTGCGGGAAGTGCTGGAACTGATGCAGGAGCGGCTGAAGACCCTCAACGACTTGCCCAGCCTGGGGGGGTTCTTCTTCAGCGAGGAAGTGGAGCCAGACGAGAAGGCGCGGCGGAAGTGGTTGAGCAAGGATTGGGCGCCGGAGATGCTGACGGGTGTGGCCGACGCGCTGGAGCGTCTGCCGGACTTCACCGTCGAGGCCGTCGAGGCGGCGGTGAGGGGCGTGGCCAAGGCGTTGGGCCGCCAGGCGGCGGAGGCCATTCACCCCACGCGGGCGGCCGTGTCCGGGATGACCATGGGCCCGAGCCTGTTCCACATGCTCGTGGTGCTGGGCCCGTCGCGCGTGATCCCCCGGTTGCGCAGGGCAGCGGCGGCGGGCCGAGAGGGCGCCTATCGGGCCGCTGCCTCCGGGGGCGGCAGTTAGACCGCCCGCCGCGACAAATCCCCTTGACGCCCGGGGCGGGATGGTGGTATGATACGTGTCCCGCAGGCCGGCGTCGTAGTGCCGGGCTGCGGCCTTTGTGCTTTGGGCAGGGCCGCGCCGGCGTAGCTCAAGGGTAGAGCGGCTGATTTGTAATCAGCAGGTTATCCGTTCGAATCGGATCGCCGGCTCCAGACGCCCGTCATCTGCGCAAGGGAGGGCAGCCCGTTTCGGGTGGAGGGGTGCCCGAGTGGTTAAAGG
>JBHIEF010000281.1:0-5016 GCA_046760465.1 Armatimonadota bacterium
TTGATGGTGCTGTGCTCGTAGCCGATGTTGTGCGCCGGCGGCCAGTAGGCCGTCATGTAGGGGTGCGACGGGTCGGTGGCCAGGATGGTCTTGAAGCCCTGGCGGCCGCCCCGGTCGCGGTGGTTGTACCATTGCAGCTCGTTCATGCGCTCCAGGTCCCACACCAGGCTGCCCTTGGAGCCGTTGATCTCGAAGCGATTCTGGTTGCGCCGGCCCAGGGCGAAGCGGGTGGCCTCGAAGGTGCCGATGGTCGTGCCGTTGTGGAAGCGGGCCAGTACCATGGCAGCGTCATCCACGGTGACGCGGCCCATCTGCCCCTTCCTGGCGCGGGCGCTGAGGCCGCGGGTGACGGCCCCCAGCTTGGGGCGCTCCTTGATGAAGGTCTGGAGGCCCGCCGAGACGGAGGCGATCTCGCCGACCAGATAGAGGGCCAGGTCCACGGAGTGGGCCACGAGGTCGCCCAGGGCGCCGGAGCCGGTCAGGTGCTTCTGGAGACGCCAGACCAGTGGAAAGTCGGGGTCCACGATCCAGTCCTGGAGATAGGTGCCGCGGAAGTGGTAGATGTCGCCCAGGACGTCGTCGTCAATCATCTGCCGGGCCAGAGACACGGCCGGACAGCGGCGGTAGTTGTGGCTGACCATGTTGATGACCTTGGCCTCCCTTACCGCCTTGGCCATCTGCCTGGCCTCCTTGGCGTTGCGCGCCAGGGGCTTCTCGCAGAGGATGTCCTTGCCGTTCTCGGCCGCGGCCAGCACTACCGGCAAGTGGTTGACGTTGGGCGTGCAGATGTCAATGAGGTCAATGTCCTCGCGCGCACACAGCCTCTTGTAGGACTTCACGCTCTCGTGCCAGCCCCACTCGGCGGCGCGTTGGTCCGCCAGCTTCTTGTCTATGTCGCAGATGGCCTTCATCACCGGCTTGACCTTCAGCTTGGGGAAGAAGAAGGACACGGCCCGGTAGGCATTGCTGTGGGCCTTGCCCATGAAGCCCGCCCCGACGAGACCGACGTTGACCGTCTTCATGCCAGCATACTCCTCCCGAGAATGTGCTGCGGCCGCCGCAAGCCGTGGCCAGCAGAGGGTGGGTTAGTTGCGGCGCCGGAGCGCCGGTCCGCGTAGGTTCGCCCGATGGGTGGGGAATCCTCCCTCCCCCGCGCAAAAACGGGGGCGAGGGAGAGGTGGCCAGCGGCCGACAACAGCCCCGCGACACAGCTCGGCCCGTCAGGGGGAGGCCGCAGGGCGGCGCGCGCCCAGTGCTAGGTATCGCCGAACTTGATCTTGACGTCCAGGTCTACGCCCTGCCAGGCGTCCTGGGCCATCCACGTCTCTGCCCTGCGCTGGATCTTCTCGGCCAGCAAGGTAGCCCGAATGAGGTCCTTGCAGTCGTCGAAGGCCAGGTCCTGGGCAGGCCGAATGTCGTCCAGGCGAACGATGGCGTAGCCGCCCCACGGCGGGGTGATGACGCCGCTGATGGTGCCGGGCTTCTCGAGCCGGAAGACCTCCGTGAGGAAGGCGTCGGCCCGTTCGGCTGGCGGAGGTTTGCGCAGGTAGCGGCCGAAATCGCCGGCCCGGTCGCGCGTGAGGGCATCCTCGGAGTACTGCCGACAGACTTCGCCCCATCTGTCCGGCGCGGCGCGGAGCTCGCCCAGTGCCTTGTCCGCATCGGCACGCTGCTCGGTGATGATGACGCTGACGCGGCGGCCCTCCGGCTGGGAGATGAGGGGCGAGGTCTTGTTGTATTGCTCGTAGAAGCGGATCACCTCGCGGTCCTCCACCTTGACGTCGGCGGCCACCAGCTTCTCGATCAGGAGCTGTAGGCGAGTGTCCTCCTCCAGGCGCTTCTGCGACGCGGCCAGCTCCAGGCCGGGATAGGTGGCCGCCAGGTAGCGGACGTACAGGCCCATGGTGTGCAGGCCGTTCTGCTCGGCCATCCGCTCGATGCGTTGGCGCACTTCCGCATCCGTCACCTGCAAGTCGGCCCGGTCGGCATGCTGGTGCACCACCGCCTCCAGCACGAGCTGTCTGAGCACCAGGGGCCCGCTGCGACGAATCAGCTCACGCAAGAAGAGGTCCCGCGCCAGGGGCAGCTCCTCGCCCGTGGCCACGGTGGCCGTGCCCGGCGCCTCGGCCTCCGGCCGCAGCGTGATAACGGCCACCGGATCGGCTTGGGGGATGCCCGTCTCGGTCTCGAACCCGATCTTGACGTCCACCTGGGCATTCTCCCAGGCGCCCTGCGTCATCCAGAGCTGGGCCTCGCGCCGCAGCTTGAGCAGGCGCAGGTTGTCGCGGATGACCTCCTTGACTTCGTCGAAGTCGAACTTGCGCGCCGGCTGGATCTCGTCCAGGCGCAGGATCACGTAGCCCAGGGGCGGCATGTACGTGACGTCGCTGATATCGCCGACCTTCTTGAGGTCGAAGACCGCCTCCTCGAACCTCCCGGGCTCCCGTCCGGGCAAGATGCGCACGTAGGGCCCAAAATCCCCGCCCTTGTGCTTGGAGAGGGGGTCTATGGAGTACTTGCGGCACATCTCGTGCCACTGGCCTCGCATGTTGGTGACGCGGGAGTGCGCCGCCTTGGCGTCGGTCATGTCCTCGGTGACGATGATGCTGATGCGCCGGCCCTCGGGACGGTTGATCAGCGGCGAAGTGTCTTCGTACTCCTCCCAGAACCTGGTGATGTCCTCGTCGGAGATGGCGATGCTCTCGGGCGCCGTCTTCTCCACGGTCTTCTCGATCAGGAGCTGTAGCCGCGTGTCTTCCCGCCAGCGGTTCTCAGCCGTGTCGGGGTCGAGGGCA
Organism: Armatimonadota bacterium; assembly: GCA_046760465.1. GTDB lineage: Bacteria > Armatimonadota > Zipacnadia > JAUWAU01 > JBHIEF01 > JBHIEF01. Next base: position 2,796 of record JBHIEF010000281.1, read on the forward strand.
GGATAGAGGCCGCGGAGGTGTCGCGCCCTGAGGGCGGGCGAACGCAGGATCTTGGCCACCGCCAGCTCCTCCAGGCGGTCCTCGACCTCGTCGTCGCTGACGCTGACACCCGCGTCCTGAGCGCGCTTGCCGACCAGCAGCTCCAGCGCCAGCGCCTTGAGCACGTAAGGCCCTTGGCGGCGCAGCAGCTCGCGCTGGAAGTGGCTGCGTGAGATGGGCTGGCGGTTGACGGTGGCCACCGGGTCCGGCACTTCCTGGGCCCAGGCCAGGCCAAAGGCAAGCGCGGCCAGTACCGTGGCCGCGACGGCAAACCTAGCGCCTCTCATGTTCGAACGGCTCCTTTCGGCGGGGAGCGGCGGGCCGCTCTCAGTCGGCCCGCTCGACGACGGTAAGCTGGGCCGTGGTCTCGTCAAGCAGCAGGCCGTACGCTGTCAGATCCGCGCCCAGGGCAGGTGCCGACCGGATGGCCGACACCGCGTCGCGGACGCCCTGCTCGACGCTGGCGCAGACGCCCAACCAGCCGGCCAGGTCCTCGGCGGGCAGGGCCTCGCGCGACACGCCGGCCTGGGACATCGCGGTCGTCAGCCGGCCTACGCTCAGGCGGGCCATACCGCAGTCCCGGTGGCCGACCACGGCGACTTCGTTGACGCCCTGGGCGTGGACCGCGACCACGAGAGATCGGAGGACATCTTCGCTAAGGCGCGCACCGGCGTTCCGCAGGACCACTGCCTCCCCCCGGCGTAGGCCCAGGGCATCCTCCAGGAGGCCCGACAACCGGCAGTCCATGCAGGTCAGGACGGCCAGGCGGCGTGCTGGACGATCCTCCAGCGCGCACGTCTCGTGGCCCTGCGCGAAGGTCCTATTCGCCTCTAGTAGCTCCGCCAGAGCCACCGGCGCCGTCCCCTCCTGGCGGCTGGTACGCGGTCAGCACGGCCTGCTCGCCCACGATCTGGAGCTCAGTGCCAAGGCCGGCACACATTCTCTCCAGGCGGGCCAGGATCTTGTCTGCTCTCTCCCTCTGACACGGCTGGGGCGCGAACGTTGCGCGCGGAATCCACACCGGCGTGAGCCACAACTGGAGGCCCGCTTCCCGCCGCCAGCGGAAGCGGAAGACGGCCGATTCCATGGGCTCGACGTCCCGCTGGTCGAATACGAAGTTGCCAAGACTGTAGCAGATGACCTTGCCTTTGTAAACCTCCACGCCCTCCAGCACGTGCGGGTGGTGCCCCAGGATGACATCGGCTCCGGCGTCTACCATGGCATGCCCGAAGCGCACTTGCCTGTCAGTCGGCGTGCGGCGATACTCATCCCCCCAGTGAACGGAGACGAAGAGCAGATCGTGGGAGGCAGCGGCCGCGCTGATCTGGGCGCAGACTGCGTCGAGAGTGTCCTCGTTGAGCAAGGCAGGACTCGGCTTGAACTCGGTGTAAGCGAGGAAGCCCAGCCTGAGCCCCTCGATCTCGAACGTGGCGCAGGGCGGGCGCGGCTCATCTCTGCCGTGGGCGCCTGCGTACAGAATGCCCTTGCTGCGCAGCGTGTCAACGGTGTTGTAGAGGCCCTGACGGCCGGCGTTGAAGCTGTGGTTGTTGGCCAGCGAGACGGCGTCGAAGCCCCCGTGCACGAGGGCCTGCACGGCGCGGGGCTCGGCCCGGAAGACCAGGTTCATGGGGTCGTGTGGCCCCGTGGCAGACAGGGGGCACTCGAGATTGCAGAAGCGCACATCGGCGTCTTCCAGCAGCGGGAGCACGCGTCGGAAGACCACCTCAGGCCCGCCACGGCGGATCTTGCCCCCCGGCCCACGGTCCAGCATCACGTCGCCCACGGCCACGACGGTGACCAGCGGCGCAGGCGATGCCCTCCGTGAGGGTGCGGGCTCGGGGCTCCTGGAGGCGGTGGTGTGGTGGACCAGTGAGAGCACGCCCAGGGCCACGCAGGCGAAGCTCAGCAGGGCCGGGGCCGCCGACGCGAGGGGAGCGGCCCGGAGCACTAGGCATTGTGAGTGTGGCGACGTCATAGCTCGGTGAGGTCCAGTTCCAGGCCGTCATAGGCCGGCGCGATGCCGTGCGGCGCCAGTAGCTCTTCCAGTTCCTCGTGAAGGGCGCCGCCGTTGTGCGAGAAGTGGGTGGCAAAGAACCGGCAGTTCGGGGCCAGTGCGCCCCTCTTCTCCAGCTCCTGCCGGGCCTCGATGACGGCAGGCACACCCATGTGCCCCAGGCGGCCT
>JBHIEF010000282.1:0-5007 GCA_046760465.1 Armatimonadota bacterium
TGGTGATGATCTTGTAGCCGGCCTTGAGGCTGGCTAGCAGGGAGCCGGTGATCTTTGACTTACCGATGCGGCGGCGATAGCTGACGGGAACTTCAGTCGTGCGCCAGCCATCCCGGGCGGCCTTGGCCTGCATCTCGGCCGTCCAGCCGTAGCCGCGGTCGCGCATGTCGAGCGCCCGGAGGCACTGGTAAGAGAGGGCGCGGAAAGGACCCAGGTCGGTGGCGCGCTGGCCGAACAACGCGCGCAGCATCGCGGCGGCGAGCCAGTTGCCGAACAGCGAGTGCGGGGGCAGGGCGCCCTTCTCGCGCCGGCCCATCATGCGCGAGCCGATGACCATGTCGGCCTCGCCGCGGGCGATGGGGTCCACGAGCTGCGGCATCTCCTCCGGGTAGTCGCTGTGGTCGCCGTCCAGGAAGACGACGATGTCCGGGCCCTCGAGCGCGGCCATGCCCGCCAGGCAGGCGGCGCCGTAGCCGCGCTGCGGCTCGTGCACCACCTTGGCCCCATGCTCAGCGGCCACCTGGGGCGTGCGGTCGGTCGAGCCGTTATCCACCACGATGACGCTCTGGCGGAGCTCGGGCGGGATGTCGTCAATCACCCGCCCGATGGCCTGCTCTTCGTTCAAAGCCGGGATGATGACGGCGACCTTGCTCATGGCGCATCGCGCGCGTGCCGCTGCCCGGCTGCCGGCAGGCCGGCTTGACCCGTGGGAGGAGGCCGATTAGAATCGCGGGCCGGAGGGACCGTGCTTCCTGAGTCCACGCGAACCTGGCGCTTCGTGGGCCTGGCCGCGGCCGGCTGCCTGCTGACCATTCCCTTCTGGGTGCTGGCGCTGAACCCCGGAACCGCTGCCGGTTCGGGTCGGCACGTCGTACTGTTCGCCTGGGCCTTCGGGGCTTTCCTGCTTGCTCTCGGGGTGGTGTGGCTGACGCGCGCGCGCGACGCCGCGGGGCAACAACCGCGGATGAGCCTGCCGCTACTGGTGCTCGTCCTGGCCTTTGCCGCGTTCTTCCGCGCCCCACTCATCGCCCGCCCTCCGGCGCGTTCCACCGACATCTACCGCTGCCTGTGGGAGGGCAAGCTGCTCAAGCACGGCCTCAACCCCTTCAGCTACGCTCCCGATGACCCGAGGCTGGACTGGCTCCACGCCAACACCGCCACCGACCGGCAGAACGAGCTCTACCACAGGCGCATCAACAACAAGGATCGCTCGGCCATCTATCCGGGCTTCTCGCAGGCCATGTTCCTGCTGGCCTCCTACGTGCGCGAGGACGGCATCGTCGCGCTCAAGCTCGTCTACCTGGCCTTCGACCTGGCCTGCGCGTGCTTTCTGGTGGGGCTGTTGCGCGCCCTGGGCCGGGACGAAGCCTGGACGCTGATGTGGGCGTGGCATCCGCTGGTGGTGACGGAGTTCTCGGGGGCGGCGCACCAGGACGTCATGGGCATCGCCCTGCTGGTCCTGGCCCTGTGGCTGCTCTACGCGCCGGGCATCCGCCGCCGCCCGCTCTGGGCCGGCATCGCCGCCGGCCTGTCCATCGCCGCCAAGGGTTACACGGTGTTCCTCCTGCCCTTCATGTGGCGGCGGTTCGGCGGAGAGGGCAGAGCCGCACGGGGGCCGCTGGCGTTCATGGCCGCCGTGGTCGCCACCGACGTGATGCTCACGCTGCCCTTCCTTTCGGCCGGCCAGGGACTGCTGCGGAGCCTCGGTGCATATGCCACCATCTGGGATCGCAATGCCAGCCTCTACTACATCTTCGACGGGGCGCTGCAACTGGTGACCGAGCGCCACGACTTCGGCGCGCGAGTGCTGGGCATGGCGCTCACGCTCATCTTCATGGGCTATCTGTACTACCTGCTGCCTCCCGCGCGGCGGCCGCGCCAGGCCATGGGCAAGATGCTGGCCGCGTTGGGCGCCTTCCTGCTGCTGGCGCCGGTTACGTACCCCTGGTACGTGTGCTGGACGATTCCGCTGGTGGTGGTGGCCTTCTCGCCGAGCTGGTTCCTGTTCACGGGGCTGGTGGCGCTCGACTACCTGCACCGATACTATGATGCCGAGCTGCCCAGCGTGCTGCTGGGCCAGTACCTTCCCGTCTACGTGGGGCTGGCCATCGAGTGGTGGCTGTGGCGCAGGAAGCGTAGGGCGGCAGCCCCGCCGTAGGGCGAGCGCACCGTGGCCACTACACGCACGTATCCCTCACCACCAGGGGCAAGACGTCATCGCGTTGCAGGAAGTCCCAGGTGCGAGGGCAGAGCGCGCGGGCCGCGGCTTCGCCCCTCGCCAGGAGATCCTCGCGCAGGAGGGTGAGGTCGGCCAGGTCGTCCACGTCCGAGTGCTCCGTCAGCAGGGCCGCCGACAGGCCGGCGCTCGCGGCGCGCTCGAGGCACTGCTCCAGTACTCGTGGCGTGCCCCATTCGACCCCGCAGAAGGCCTCCTCACAGGGCGTGCGCGCGCCGATCAGGTAACAGCCGCCATCGTCGGCCGGGCCGAACACCAGCTCGGCGTCATCCAGGGCACTGAGGCCCTCGTGGACGGCTGGGCTGGGCATGGTCGGGTGGTCCGCGCCGACAATGAGCACCTTGGGAGCGCCAGTGGTGAGCATCTCGCGCATGGCCGCGGCCATGCGCTCGCCCAGGTCGGCGCCCTGCTGCCAGGCGAACTCGCCTGCCCATGGCAGCAGCTCGCGCAGCGCGGCACGCTCCTGGTCCGCGTCACCGCCCCCGCCAGCCTGGCAGACCACCATCCGAACGCCGGGCACCGCGGACAGACGCTCCACGAGGTCGGCCAGGAAGCAGCGGTAGAGCTCGAGGGCCAGCTCATCCCCCAGACTGCGGGCCAGCCGAGTCTTCACCCGACCCAGCTCGGGCGTCTTCGCGAACACCAGCAGAGCGGGAGCCGTGGGGTCCATGGAGAGATGGGGGGTCAAGCGGTCGGCTTCTCGGCGCGCACGACCACGGCGTAGAAGTCAATGCCCTCCACGGTCGTCCAGGGACGCCTCTCCAGCACGGTGGCACGCTCCAGCCCGCCTTCGCCGATGGCCTGGAGGTAGCGGTCTTCGCGCAGGGCTCCGGCCAGACACTGGGACCACAGCTCAGCGTCGCGGCGCAGCCTCTCGGGCACGTCGGCCGAGGCCACGATGTCGGCCACGATCATCCTGCCACCGGGCTTCAGCACTCGGCCGATCTCTCCGAACACCGCGGGCTTGTCCGGCGACAGGTTGATGACGCAGTTGGAGATCACCACGTCGGCCAGGTCCGAGGGCAGGGGGATCTGCTCCGCATGGCCCTTATGGAAGCTCACGTTGGCGGCGCCGGCGCGGGCGGCGTTCTCCCAGGCCTGCGAGAGCATCTCGTCAGTCATGTCCAGGCCGATAACGCGGCCCGCGGCCCCCACCTTGCGAGCGGCAATGAGGCAGTCCAGGCCCACCCCGGACCCGATGTCAACTACGGTGTCGCCGGTCCGCAGACCGTCGAAGGCGGCGGGGTTCCCACAGCCGAACGAGCGCGAGGTCACTTCCTCGGGGAGGCCGGCGAGGTCCTCGGGGCGGTAGGTCGTCGAGCACACGCAGGCTTGGTCGCCAGACTGGCTGACGCGAGCGTAGAAGTCCTGCACGACCTCACGCACGTCGCCGCCGGCCAACTGGTCCATGGCCGGTCCGTCACAACAGGTTTCGGGCGGACAACACGGTTCTTCGGGCGTGCCGCGTTTGCTTCCCATGCCGCTAGTCCCCTTCCGGCTGGCGACGTCCTGGCGTGGCCCCTGTCTGACCAGTGACAACAGTCCAGCGCCTGGTAACGGTTCGGCGCAGAAGCCGGCACACCTGCCCCATGTGGCGTCGGCTACACTGCCAGCGTGAGCAGGTCCACAAGGGCGCACTGGCGAACATGGTCAGGTGCGGCCGTAGGGAAGGCCGAGGTTGGACCGACAACACAACACCAGAGGGGGAAGAGCATGAAGCTGCTGCGAGTGTCACTGCTTGCCACCTTCGCCGCCCTTCTCATCACCTGTCCCCTGAGCGCTGCTCAGCAACTGACTACGGAGGCACTGCGCAAGCGCATTGACGAGGAGAAGCTGAAGATCGCGGCAGAGGTGCAGCAGGCGCGCAACCGAATCAAGGCCAAGAACTTCCTGGCCGCGCGTTCTTCCATCAGCGACGCCGACAACCACCTGAAGAAGATGCGTCACCTGATGCCCTGGCACCGTCTGACGGCCCTGATTGACGACGCGGAGAGCCGGGTCAGCACTCGCTTCTGGACTCGGGCCAAGTCCACCATTGACAAGGCCTTCCGGGAGCTCGACTACCAGGCGCAGTACATCGAGGTGACCGACATCTGGCAGCACCTGGAGGCGGCCAAGCAGGCCGTGCGGGAGAAGAACGAGGACGTCGCGCGCCGGGAGCTGACGGCGGCGCGGCGGCTGGCGCCCGTGCCCAAGGTGGCTGGGTCGCTGCAACGGACGCACGGGTACTTCGACGACGCCAAGGACGAGCTGCTGAAGCTGCCTATTTTCTTCAAGAGCAAGCGCAAGGACGCTCTGAAGTCACTGGACAAGGCTGAGGCGGAGCTGCGCAAGGTCTACCCCGACATCGAGGACGTGCTCAAGGGCAAGTACAGCGAGAAGGCGAGAGAGGCCGAGGCCTAGCCTCGGCAACTGCTCGCGAGAGGGCGTGACCGGATGAGCGCACGGAGACTACTGCTGGCGGTCGGCGTGTTGGCCGTGTCCGCTCCGGCGGCGCACTGTGGCCAGGGCCTGTTCTTCGACGTGCTCCCGACCGTCATCAACGACCGCGCCATGGTGCCCCTGCGGCCGATAGCCGAATGGCTGGGCGCCACCGTCACCTACCGCGACGGCAGAATCGTCGCCACCAAGGGCGAGGGCTCCACCATCCGCGTGGAGCTGACACTGGGCAGCAGCAAGGCCAGGATCGCCAACCGCGACTTCGTGCTGGGAGCGCCCGCTCAGAGCATCCGAGGCCGAGTGATGGTGCCCTTGCGCTTTGTGGCCGAGGG
>JBHIEF010000283.1:0-5003 GCA_046760465.1 Armatimonadota bacterium
TAGTCCCAGTAGCCGCGGTGGGTGCCACCGAAGCGGTGCGGATGATATGGACGCAGCGGCGCCGGGCCGCAGTACATGTCCCAATCAAGCCAGGAGGGCACGGGCTGGGGCTGGGGGTTGACCAGGCCGCTCCACTGCTTGACCTTCAGGCCGCCGCGCTTGATGTGCACGCCCTGACACTTGTGCGGCATCTTCTCGAGCAGGCCGCTGGCCATGATCTTGTGGATGAGCCGGGAATTGGCGTCGCGGATGGCGCCATACCGGCCGTAGGTCCCGACCTGCATGATGCGGCCGTAGCGCTTCTCGGCATCCACGACGGCGCGGCCCTCGGCGATGAAGCGCGTAAGTGGCTTCTCGCACAGCACGTCTTTCCCGGCCTGCATGGCGGCGATCGAGATCAGCGCGTGCCAGTGCGGCGGCGTGGCGATGGCCACCACGTCAATGTCCTTGCGCTCCAGCACGCGACGGAAGTCCGTGTAGATCGTCTTGTTGTCGGCTGTCTCGACGAACTTGACGTCGCATCTGGCGAGCTGGCGTACATTTGGCCCCAGACCCCCGAACGTGCCCCCGCCGCGGCCTCCGCAGCCAATGAGCGCGCCGCCCAGCGACTCGCTGGGTGGCACAAAGCCCGGCCCCCCCAGCACATGGCGCGGTACGACGGTGAAGGCCAGCGCTCCGGCAGCGGCCGTCTGGACGAACTTACGTCTTGAGGTCTTGCCCTTCACGATCCTCTCACTCCCCATCGGTGCGTTGGCGCGCGGCGTCCGTCGCGCGGGAAGCACCCCTTCATCGAGGTGATGATAGTCAGATGCGTGCCTTCGCCGCCATCGTCCCGACACCTTCTGTCTTCATGAAGTCCCGCTGAGACCATGAGCCCCCGTCGGCCGGCAGTTGCACGACCTCGGCCAGGCTCCCGTCGTGCACCACGCAGCTAGGTCAGGCGGCAGGCCTGCGCCGTCCGCCCCGTCCTCGGCGACACAAGGCTGGGCATGTTGGTGTGCCGGCGCAGGACAAGTCGTCTTCGGGTCGAAGACACTCAGTGTCGGACGGCAGGGCCCTAGGAGTGACACCGATGACGAGAGCGACAGAGCGGACATGCGCCAGCCCCCGGCAAGGCCACCGCATGGGGCTGCGCACGGCCGCACTCATGCTGGTCAGCTTGCTGCTGGCGTGCGAACTCGGGGCGCAGGATCCTGGCCAGGAGTTGGGAACGGCGATCAGGGGGCGCTTGGTGCTGGAGCGCAGGCAACGTCTGTCCGATTGGCGCGTTCTGGCCGCGCCACGGCTATTCCCCGAACTGCCGCGCGATGCCGCCGGCCGCCCCGCGGGCACGAGGCCGAAGGCCAACGGGAAGTTCGTGCTAGAGCGCCTGGCTCCCGGGCTGGTGTACGTTTGCCCGTACGTGGGGGGCAGGCTGGCCCCGGACAGCGTAGTTCCGGTACGGGTCACGCAGGACCAGGAGCCCGGGGAGGAGGTGAGGCTGACAGCGAAGTCACCTCGCGCCCGCGTAGCGTTCGCCTTGGTTCGCGAGGACGGGACCCCACTTGGCCGAGAAGTCAAGGTGCACCTCTACAACACCTTCGGCGAGGTGGATCGTGCCTCCGGCGGGCCAACCTCCGACGCGGCCGGAATCGTGCGGTTCCAGCGTCTGCCCTGCGGCCGCTATGATCTCTGGGTGGAGGGCCCGGTGGAGCCTATGCCTCCGGATGCTGATCCGCTGCCAGCGGCACTTTTCAGAGGTCTGGAGGTGACCTCCGGCAGGCGGACGCAGAAGCTCGACCTGACCGTTCCACGTTCTGGAGCCGTGAAGGGACGCCTGCTGCTCGCCGATGGGAAGACCCCGGCCCGGGGCTACATGGTCGCGGTCCAGAGCGGGACCGTGCCGGACGCAGAAGCCCCCGTGAAGGGATGGGCGGCCGCCTATGCCCGTGGTGCGCAGAGCTGCTACGCGCAGGCTGAAGTCGGCCCGGATGGTGCCTTCGTGCTCCAGAACCTGACGCCGGGGCAACACTCGCTGGACATCCGCCGACCGGGGGAGCGCGAGGCACGGTACACGGTCGCCGACGTCCAGGTCGAAGCTGGCGAAGTGACCGATCTGGGGAACGTGGTCAGCACGTGGGACGGCTGGCAGTACATGTTCGACCGCGAGACGCTGGCTGGCTGGGAGGAAAGCGACTTCTACGACCCGGCCGAGGTCCGCATTGAGAACGACCGCATCGTGCTGCCGATGGGCAACGACATGACCGGTATCCGGTGGACGAGGTACATACCCCGCCAGGACTACGAGGTCAGTCTGGAGGCCATGCGGGTGGCCGGCGATGACTTCTTCTGCGGCCTCACGTTCCCCGTGGGGAATGACTTCTGTTCCCTGATCCTCGGCGGCTGGGGCGGAGGACTGGTCGGGCTGTCAAGCCTGGACGGCTTCGACGCAGCCGAAAACGAGACCTCTCGGTGGGTGCAGTTCGAGAACCAGCGCTGGTATCGCGTCCGCCTCAGGGTCTCACTGACCAGGATCGAGGCCTGGCTCGATCATGACAGGATCGTTGATGTCGCCGTGGCAGACAGGGAGGTCTCTACCCGCATCGAAGTGGAGGCCTCCAAGCCCTTTGGGATCGCCACCTGGCGCACAACGGGGGCCATCCGGGACATCCGCATGCGCAGATCGCGCGCGACGGCGCCGTGACGGCGATCTGCGGTCGGCCCTGCGTCAGCCGGACGACTCACCTCGACGAAACGCCGTCGCGACTCCCAGTCGAAGAGCGGCAGCGGCTGCCGGCAGGATGGAGAGGGCTCGCTGTCCGCGATGTTGTGGCGTATGTGCCCACTTGACGCCAAGACCTCCGGCTCTCCGTCAAGGTCAGAGCCTCCCAGGCCGACTCTCTGGCCAGTGGCGTCCATTATGTGGAGTGGCGGCAGCGGCCGGCCGGCGTGACACCAGGCGGGAAGCGCCCCGGGGGCGTGTTCATTCAGGCAGCCTTTTCTGCGTCTCCGGCGGCACCTGCGCGGCGGCTCTTGCGGGCTCGCGCGGTCCGTTGACGCCGAGCGCCCCCGCTGCTATACTCCCGATGGCCTGCGGTTCCCCGCCGGCTTGGCCCCCCAAGCATGCTCCGGAGGACAATCGTGGATCGCCAGTCTGCTGCTCCTGGACAATGCAGCCGACGCCGGTTGGCGATGGCCTTGCTCGCGGGGGGACTGCTGGTTGCGGCGGCGGCAGCGCTGGGAGCCCTGCGTGCTCGGCAGCGCTCCGAGCTCGTGCTTCTCGTGGCGCTGCCCGAGCAGGAGCTGCGGCGCTTGGTCAGGGAGCAGCCGGGCCTGGCCGGCGCCAGGACTGCCCTGGGCGTACAGCTCAGGCGGGCAGGCAAGCTGGAGCAGGCGCGGCCCCTGCTGGAGCAGGCTACGCAGTTGGCGCCGGACAGCGCGGATGCGTGGCACGCGCTGGCGTTGTGTCAGCGGGCACAGAAGCAGTATCCAGCGGCCGTCAGCAGCCTGGAGAAGGCCGTGGAGCTCGAACCGGGCGACCCCGACCTGCTCCGCGATCTTGGCTCGGCCTACGAGAGCAACGGCCAACGCGCCGAGGCTGCACGCTGCTACGAACGCGCCCTAGACCTGAATCCCCACGACTCTCTGTCCGCCTATCACTTGGCCGCCTGCTATTTGGACTACAAGGACTTCGCCGACCACCAGCGGCGGATAGAGCGGGCCGTGGAGTTGGCGCAGCGCAACCTCGGACGGACTCCCGACACCTTGACCCTGGAGGCACGAGCAAGGGAGGTGCTCGGCGACTTGGAGGGAGCGGAAGCCGCCTACTGGCAGGTGCTTGCGCTGGATCCCGGTCACGCAGTCGCGATACATCGCCTGGGCACCGTGTTGATGCAGCGAGGAGAGGTCGAGACGGGGCGGAAGTTGGTGGAGGCTGGGCAGGCGGCTATGCGCGCCTATGCCAACGTGGCCTACCTCAACGAGCAGGCGAGGCAACAGCCTCAGAACCCCGAAGCACATCTGCGTCTAGCTCAGGCGCTGCGCAGCATCGGGGACGAGGCTCGAGCACAGTGGCACCTGCGTGAGTGTCTGCGCCTCGATCCCAACAACGCTGAGGCTAGGCGCGCACTCGGCCCCGGGCCGCCCGCCCCACGAACGGGCACTCCTTGACGGAGTAGCCGGCCTTGCTGCCAGCCAGCTAGCTAGTTGGCGTACGCCAGGCCTTGAACAGTCTGCTGGCCCTTGTCTATCTGGTAGTACGCGTCCGCCGCTAGCTCCTGCGGGCCCCACTTGCTCCCGTCGGTCCACAGTACCGTCACCGTCGCCGCGGTCGCGGTGGACAGCCCGAAGTGGACGCGGGGGTCGTTCGCGCTCATCACGCTGTAGGCCGTGCGCACCTCACGGAACTGCTGGCCCAGGGGAGTCTCGCACAGCACTCGTGCACCCAGCGCCGGCGCGCCCTCGGCCAGCACGCTCAGCCCTAGCCAGTGCCGATCCCCGTACGGCGTCCGGTTCAGCAGCAAGAGCACTGGTCCCTCTAGGTCGCCAATCAGCGCGTCCAGTCGCCCGTCGTTGTCCACGTCCCCAAAGGCGATCCCCCGACCCACGTACGGCCGGCGGAACGCCTCTCCAGCTCCCCGGCTCACCTCAACGAAATGCCCTCGTGGCTGTTGGTCGAAGAGCAAACAGGGCTGAGCGTACGAATCGGAAGGGTCAATCTTGTCGGCGTTATCGCGGATGTGGCCGGCGGACATCAACACCTCCAGCTGGCCGTCCAGGTCCAGATCCACGAGGCCTACCCCGAACTTGACGTAGGGCATGCCCGGCACGCCTATACCCGATGCTACGCCCTGATCTGAGAACAACAGGCCCCCGTCGTTGTGGAACAGGGCCGTCGTATCCTGAGAGAAGGTGTTGACGATGATGTCTGCAAGGCCATCGCCGTCGTAGTCGGCGATGTCCACTCCCATGGCTCCCATCAGCCCCCCGGTCGCCCCGTACGCCGTGCCGCTCTCCAGCCCGAT
>JBHIEF010000284.1:0-5001 GCA_046760465.1 Armatimonadota bacterium
GTGGTGCCTAGATTCAGAGCGCATGAGGGAGTCGTTGATGTGCCCACCGCACCGGGCCTGGGCGTGGACGTGCAGCCCGAGGCGTTGCGGGAGTTCCGCAAGACGCCGCCATAGGGGAGGCAAGATGATGTTCGGGTACAAGAGGCTCTATATCGCGGGCGAGCTCAGGGACGCACGGGATGGAGCGCGTCAGACCGTCATCTGTCCCGGCACTGAGGAGCCGGTGGCGGAGGTGGCCTGGGCTGGGACGACAGATGCCGAGGAGGCGCTGGCGGCCGCAGCCAAGGGATTTCAGCAGTGGTCCCGTCTCTCCCTCAACGACCGCACGGAATGGCTGCACAAGCTGCGCAGCGCCGTCCAGGAGAAGCAGGACTTGCTCAGAGACAGCGTCATGCACGAGATGGGCAAGCCCTGGGAGGCCACCCAGGAGGACTTCGACACCGTCGTCAGCGCACTGTCGTTCTACCCTGACGAGATGCTGCGCATGCGGGGGGAGCTCCTGCCTGACGCGGACGGCACCTTCGACCATCAGATCGTCTACGAACCGGCCGGGGTTGTGGTTGCCATCCTGGCCTGGAACTTCCCGCTGCTGAACCTGGGCTTCAAGCTGGGCCCGGCTCTGGCGGCGGGTTGCTCGCTGATTCTGAAGCCCTCCCCCAAGGCGCCCCTGTCTGCCTACGTCTTCGCCGAGATCTGCGCGGAGATGGGCTTCCCGGCAGGCGCCGTGAACGTGCTGTGCGGGCCCGACGACAGCGTGGGCACGACCCTCACCGCCAGCCCCATCCCCGCGGTATTGACGCTTATCGGCTCTACGCAGACTGGCGCCAAAGTGATGCAGCAGGGGGCCACCAGCATCAAGCGCTACAGCATGGAGCTCGGCGGCAACGCACCCGTGTTGGTGTTCGATGACGCCGACCTTGACCTGGCCGCTGACACCGTCGCCGCACTGAAGTTCGGCAATTGCGGACAGATCTGCGTTGCCCCCAACCGGGTGTTCCTCCAGCGTGGCATAGCCGAGAACTTCACGCATGGCATCCTGGCGCGGGCAAGGGAAGTTAGGCTCGGCTTCGGCCGCGATTCGGGCGCAACCATGGGCCCCCTCGTTGATGAGCAGGCGCGGCAGCGAGTAGGCGACCTGGTCCGCGACGCCGTCCAGGGCGGGGCGGAGCTGCTGGCTGGCGGCGATAGGCCGGACGCGCCGGACCGGGGGTACTTCTTCCAGCCCACAGTGCTTCGCGGCATCACGCCCGACATGCGCATCTTCAGGGAGGAGATCTTCGGCCCGGTTGTGAGCCTGCTGGAGTTCGACGACGAGGACGAGGCCATCCGTCAGGCCAATGACACCGAGGCGGGGCTCGCGTCTTACCTGTTCACGCGCGATCTTGGCCGCGTGCAGCGGGTGTCGAGCGCCCTTCGCTTTGGCGAGGTGCAGGTCAACGGATTCAAGTACGGCATTGACCTACCCCACGGCGGCCTCAAGCAGAGCGGGATGGGACACGACTGCTCCCACCTTGCGCTCTTGGACTACCTCGACAAGAAACGCATCACGATGGCACGGCGTTAGGGCAGAACGACCCGCCCGGCCATCATCGCCGCGGGAGAGGGGTAACCACACGCCCGCGGGCGCTAGGCGCAGGCCTTGTCCCTCACACCGGGCTAGCGCAACCGCCCCCAGCGCACGAGCGCTCCGCTGCCGGCGTCCAGCTCGAGGGTGACCTTCTTACCGGTGCCGGACGCCCGCCAGCGGCCCGAGCCGCACTGGAATACTCTAACTCTGCGGGGCGCGACGAGCGTGGCCGGGACCGCCTCCTTGTAGTCCAGGTTCACGATCACAGCGTGAGTAGCCGCGCTGTCGCGGCCGAAGAGGCCAATCAAGAGGCCCGCGGCGGGCGCCGGAGGCTCCAGCGCGACGGCGGCGTCATCTGGCAAGGCTTCGGCGCCGACCGGCACGTCCCCCACATGATACGCCCCCAGAGACCGTAGCGGCTGGAGTTGCGTAGCGATGGCCACGAACTCTCGGTTCAGTCGCGACGCCGCGTGGTAGAGTGGAGTCGGTGTACCATCGGCGAGAGCCATGGCACCCTCGTGACGGGGATGGCTGTAGACGTAGTACGAGATGCCCTGCGCGCCGTAGGCCAGGGACGTGTATACGAGCCACGTCAGCTCTTCCGGGGTCGGGATGCGCATGGCCGGCGTCCATGTGCATGCCTGCACGATGTTGAGGAAGGGGACGCCCGCCTCCAGCGCTTTCCTCCTGATCATGCCCAGGTTCAGGAAGTACTGAGCGCCATCTCCCTTTGCCGTGAAGTGGTAGTGGTCATAGCTGATCAGGCCCGGCTGGACGACCTCTACATACTGCCTCAGGTGTTCGGCATAGGCCGTGACCGTGTCACCCTTGGTGCCGAGCTGTTCGTTGCTGGCGTAGGTCGGAAAGAGGTTGATGTAGGCCAGGTGCGCCGGGTCCTGCTCTCGCAGGTAAGCCACCAGCTTGCCTAGGGCCGGGAAGTGCGGGGCACTCGGTTCATCGGTGAGGTAGTAGGCGTAGAGGGCCGGGTGGTCCTTCACCCGGGCCAGGAGGGCCTGGAGCTCCTGGCGCTTTGCCGGGTCCTCGAGGCTCTGGGGGTTGATGAGCCCGTCCCGCAGCAGCGCCCGCAGGCCGAACCTCTGCGCTGTGTCGAGCTCTTCCTCGCGGCACCAAACCAGGTTCCATCCGCCCTCGGCCATCTGCTTAGCCGTGGCCTCGGTCATCGGCGGGCCGGCCCAGTAGGTCGCGATGGGGGTCCCGATCTGCCATGTGGCGGTCGTCCGCTGGGCGGCCGCCGGCGTCACCATCACAACCATGCACGCCGCTGTCACACACATCAGGATGGAGGCCGTCGGCACTAGCTTGAGCAGACACATCGGGGCTCACCCCTTTCTCAATCCCGTCCCCGTGGCTGCCGCCACGTAAGAGCTGGTGGCGGAGCCTTCGCTATGGGCCGGCGATCATCCTCGTTGCCCGCGAGAGGCTGAGCCGATCGCGGTAGTGACCGGCCCACCGTGTCGGCAAAGCCGCCTCTGGCCCCGCCCATTGCACTCGCGTGCCGCTCTCATCAACGCTCGATAAGAACAGCGGGCCTAGTTGACAGTAATTCAGCAGATGTGCATAAGTGTCCATGGTATGCTAACTAGCCACGATGGAAAGCGGGAGACGAAGGCTGACCTCGCGGTCATGGCATTCCGCCAGGTGGGGGGCATACGCGGCTAAGCCCTCCCCACAACGCCAAGGAGGCGAAAGCAGTGACTCCCACGACTCGTAGCGGACGGTTGCTGGTCTGTTTCGCGATCTCGAGCGCGATAGCCGTCGCCCTGCCGTCCGTGCGGGCGGCTGCGGCAGAGGACCTCCCGATCAAGGGCACGTCCGGCAAGGACACCATCCAGGTCTACGACGTTCTGAAGGACGGCGACGGTGAGGTGAAGGTCGTCAAGGTGCGCATCAACGGCGACTCCGTCAACTACAACTGGGACGACGACTACAAGGAGCGCAAGATCAAGGCCGGCGCCGGCGACGATACCATCGAGATCGACATAGACTACAAGTTCGTGATCTACGGCGAGAACGGCGACGACGAGATCCACGGCAGTGGCGGGGCGGACATCATCTACGGCGGCTACGGCGACGATGTCATCCGTGGCTTTGGCGGCCACGACTGGATGGATGGTGAGTACGGCAGAGACTCCCTATACGGCGGTGAAGGAAACGACGTCATCTACGGCAGCAAGCTGGACGACCACCTGGAGGGCGGGCCCGGCAATGACCTCATGGATGGCGGCAACGGGGACGACCAGCTCAAGGGCAACAACGACGACGACATGCTCTACGGCGATGACGGCGATGACCGCCTCAACGGCGGCCCAGGGGACGACCTGGTCTCCGGCGGCGACGGCGAGGACTGGCTGATGGGTGATGCAGGAGACGACCTGCTCCTGGGGGACCAGGATGAGACGCAAGACCACTCCACCATGTCTCCCGCGATGTGGGACGCGGAGCGGGAAGCGCTGATGGATGACATCGAGGATGACTTCGGCTGCTCTGTGAAGGACAAGGACCGCGCCTGGACCGTGGACGAGTTGGGGTACCTGCGTGAGGCGCTGGAGCTCCTGCCGGACGAGGTGATAAACTGCTGGGATGGCTGGGGCTTTGGGGCGAAGCTCAAGTTCCGGCGCAAGGAGCGCTGCGAGCTACCCGGCTACGATGAGTTCTCCATCAGCGGACTGCAATCGAATGCGATCTACCTCTACGACCGGATCTATCGCCGCGATACGGACGACATCCACTTCAGCTTCGTCAGGACAGTCGTCCACGAGACCGGCCACAGCTACCAGACCTCGGGAGAACTGGGATCCGACAACTTCGACGAGTTCAAGGAGATCTCCGGCTGGACCTCGGGCGGCAAGTACGACGATGATGCCCAGTTCGTGACCAGCTATGCGCGCACGAACGCCAGGGAGGACTGGGCGGAGAGCTACTCCTATTACTTCTGCGACCCAGAGAGGCTGAAGGACCCCGACGATGGGGCGCCAGAGAAGTACGAGTTCATAAACGGCCTCTTCGGGATCTACCCCACGACTGCGGTTGCCACGACCACCCCCGGTCCAGCGCCCGGTGGGAAGATTGACAGACCCAGGCGTCCGCGTCCCGTGGGGCCCCGCCCGCCGCGCCCCGGCCCCCCGCGCAGGTAGCCAGGCGAGCAGACCCGCCGCGCCACACGGTGTCCCTCCCGAGAATCCGTGTCCTTGTCAGGCGCGAACAAGGTCGAGCCGCAGCCCGCCTGAGCGGCCTAGGACACGCGGGTGTCTTCCCACAGCAGCCGCCGCTACGCCTGCTTGACCGCCACAAGAGGCTGTGCTCGCACGGGTGGCGCCGCCAGACCTGTCCTGATGCCCTGCGGGGCTAGTCGCCAGGAGCGGCGCCGTCGCCGCGCTCTCTCGGACGGCCTCCGCCTCGGGCGCCACGGCGGC
>JBHIEF010000285.1:0-4995 GCA_046760465.1 Armatimonadota bacterium
AGCTCGCCCGAGAGGGCGGGCTTTTCGTTTGCACGGCGAATCGCCGCGAGGACCCCTCGGCTGCGCTCAGGGCAGGCGCGGCTCCTACAAGTGTGGAGTGAGGTGTGTGGGTTGGCTGAGACTGCGACGGTGAAGGCGCATATCGTTGGTGCGGATACGGGCGAGGACAGGGTGTGGAAGGCGCTGGAGGAGGTGATGGGCCCGGGCGAGCTGGAGCGGCAGGGCGAGGCCGATGCGGGCGGCGCGGCGGCGGGGAGGTCGGCGCAGCTGCCCGAGAGCACGTGGGCGGCGGAGTACGAGGCGGGGAACGTGCGGCGGCCGCCCTACGACCTGGAGGCCCTGGCGCAGCTGTACGAGACCAACGCCGCCCACAAGGCGTGCGTGGACGCCAAGGTGGCCAACACGGTGGGGCTGGGCTACCTGCTGGTGCCGGCGGTCAAGGCCCGCGGCGGGGAGGCGCCCCAGGTGGATGTCTCGTCGGCCGCGGCGCAGGAGGAGCTGGCGCGGCTGGAAGAGCTGTTCGAGACCTGCAATCCGGAGATGACCTTCACCGACGTCATGCGCAACGTGTGGACGGACGTGGAGACGCTGGGGAACGCGTACCTGGAGGTGACCCGGAGCGGCCTGGGCGAGATTGACGGCTTCTACCACATCCCCGGGACGACCATGCGCGTGAAGGCCGACCGCAGCGGCTTCGTGCAAATCCGGGAGCACCGGCGGCAGGAGTTCGCCAACCTGGGCGAGGCGGGGACCGATGCCGAGGGCGAGCCGCTGAACGAGGTCATCCACTTCAAGAAGTACACGCCGCAGTCGAGCTTCTACGGCATCCCGGACGTGCTGTCGGCCATCGCCGCGGCCGCCGGCGACAAGGCGGCGCGGGACTACAACATTGACTTCTTCGAGCACAACACCGTCCCGCGCATGGCCATCATCGTGGAGGGCGGGCAGCTCGACGACGACCTGCTCAACGCCATCCGGCAGTACATGGAGGCGGAGGTGCGCGGGCAGGGACACAAGACGCTGGTGCTGGACGTGCCGGGCAGCGAGGTGAAGGTGCGGCTGGAGCCGTTGGGGATGCAGCGGAGCGAGGACGCGGCCTTTCTGGACTTCCGGCGGGCCAACCGGGACGAGATCCTGATGGTGCACCGCGTGCCGCCCAGCAAGATCACCATCGTGGAGAACGCCAACCTGGCCAACAGCCGCGACCAGGACCGGACCTTTCGGGACCAGGTGATCCGGCCGGAGCAGCGGCGCATCGAGTTCGTCTTCAACCGACTGATACGAGAACAGATGGGGATACAGTCGTGGCGGTTCGAGCTGCGGCAGATGGACCTGGCGGAGGAGCAGGAGCAGGCGGAGGTGGCCAAGATCTACGCGGAGATCGGGGCCTGGACGGTGGACGAGATACGGGCGAAGCAGGGGTTGCCGGCGCTGGACCGCGGCGGTGATCGGTAATCGGTTACCGGTTACTGGCAACGGCGTGGCGGCGGGCAGGCTTTGGGGGGTGGATGGCGAACGTGTAGGGCGTCATGGAAGGCCAAAGCGAGGAGTTGGAGGACGAGGCGCAGGACGAGCAGGCACGTCCACCGCGGTGGGTGGTGTGGTGGCGCGGGGCGTTGAGTCTGTTGGGGGCGGTGGTGCTGCTGGGCGCGGTAGCCGCGAGCGTGTTATGGCTGCCGCGCGGCGAGTTCCACGCGCTCGGGGCCGTGGTCGTGATCGTCTACAGTGGCGCCTACCTGCTAGCCATCGGCGTGCCGTCGTGCGTGGCCTTCCCGGGCCTCAGGCGCGGCAGGCGTTGGGCGGCGTGGGTGGCCATCGCGCACGACGGGCTGGTGGCGCTGTGCGTGCTGGCGCTCCTGGGCTGGTCGGCCCTGGGAATCAGCCAGGGGCAGTACGAGAGCATACCGTGGGACGTCGCCGCCGTCCTCTTCGCGGTGCCGTTCGTGGTGGAGGGGGTTGTGTTGTGGAGGTGGGTGAGGGGGGCCAGCGGCCGGCAGGAGTGAGTGAGGGCGTAGGGTTCGGCGTCTGGTCGTCGTGAGAGAGACGAGTTGCGGCCGCCCGGAGGTTGCGGGCGGCCTGTGGTTTGCCTGTGGACGGCTCGAGGTCTGGGCCGAGATTCCTCGCGCGCCCCTGCTGCGCGAGGCGAAGCGTCGCTTGCCACTCTGCGAAGTGCCTACTCCGCCGAAGCAGCTTCGGCTACGAAGGCCGGAAGCGACCCTTCGCTAGGTAGCACGAGACGCAGTTCAAGCCGCGCGCTCGGAATGACATGGGGCGGGAGGCAGGCTGCTGCCCCACGGGTCGGGAACGACAGCAGTTCGAACGGGCTGAGGGGACCGCGGGAGATGGGTTGGCGCGAGGAGAGTCACAGCCAGGAGTCGGAGCTGGCGGAGCGCACGGCCGGGGCGCTGGAGCGCATGGGCGGGAACTTCGCCACGCTGCTGCACCTGGAGGGCGAGGCGCTGGAGGTGGCGCGGGCCAACAAGGACGTGCTGACGCGGATCGAGGGGCGATTGGTGGGCGTGCAGCGGACGCTGAGCGCCGCCGCGGCCGAGATGCAGCGGGCCGGTGAGGAGCACATCTCGCTGGCGCTGAGGGTGGAGCGGGTGGAGGACTACGCGCGGACGGCGGCCGATTGGCCCAAGTGGCTGGCGGTGGTGGCGGCTCTGGTGGGGGCGGCGGTGGGGATTGCGGTCAAGGTGCTGTGAGGGGCAGCAGGCGCGGATGTAAGGAAGGCAAGTTGGCTTCCGGGCCAGGGGCGGGGCTCCTGGCCCGGTGTGGTTGTGGCAAGGGATGTGGGATGTGTGATCTGCGATGTGGGATGGGAACGGCCCACCGCGCGGGCCACCGCCGCAGGCTGGCTTCGGCAAGCTCAGCCCAGGGAAGCCTGCGACTACCCACAGCGCGGGCCGGGGCGCGCCACCGCTAGTCGCGGCCCTCTGATGAACTCAGGATGAACGGGACGCCGCTCGTACAAGAGACCGGGCAGGAGGCCCTTCGGCTTGCGGATGCAACAGCATCCGCCGCTCAGGATGAGCAAGCTCCTGCCCCACGCCATTGCTGGCTCCTACGCGTTTGGCCTGTAATGCAAGGAAGGGTGAAGGGTGGTGACGGGTTTGCAGAACGGATTCGAGGTGGGGCTGCCGCTGAGTCGGGTCTGGAAGGACGACAGCGGCGTGATGTGGTTCGAGGGCGTGGCCTCGTCCACCAGCCTGGACAAGCAGCAGGAACGCATGACGGAGAACGCCATCCGCAAGATGGCCACGTTCAGCGGCATTGACCTGCTGCCGGATCACCGGGCCGGGCCCCTGGAGGAGCTGGGGACGGTGACCGAGACCTTCGCCGACAACCGGACCTTCCGGGTGGCCGGGACGCTGGACGCCGACAGCCCGGAGGCGCGGCGGCTGTTTGAGAAGGCGATGCAGGGCAAGCCGTACCAGCTCAGCGTGGGCGGCCGGGTGACGCGGGCGTTCTGGGCGCACGACGACGAGCTGGGCAAGCGCATCCGGCACATAGACGACGTGGTGCTGGATCACGTGGCCCTGTGTCGGCCCGGGCAGGCAGCCAACAGCGACACGTACCTGCAAGTGATGGCCAAGAGTGTGGCGGGGGCGGACGTGAAGGAGGCCTGGCCGTCAAGGGAGTCCCAGGAGGAGGGGCCCGAGCCGCAAGGTCTGGCGCTGCGGATGATCCGGGCGCTGCTGGAGGTGCTCTGGCCCTTCGCAAAGAGCAAAGACAGCGATGAGGGCGAGGAAGCCGCGGACGCGGCAGGCCTGGTGGAGGTAAGCACGGAGGAACAGAGTCAGGAGAGCGCACAGGCAAGCGAGCTGCACAAGCTGCGGGAACACAACCGAAGGCTTGAGAAGGCCGTGCAGGACCTGGCCGAGCGGCTGGAGCGTCTGGAGCGCCGCCGCGGCGCGGCGCGCTCGATACCGGGCCAGGAGCAAGAGAGCAAGAGGCGCGAGAACCTGTGGAAGGGGGTGCTCTGAGTGAGCACTGAGGAACTGCTGGAGAAGACGGTTGACACCAGCGATCTGGCCGCCGGCGGACTTCTCAACGCCGAGCAGGCGGACAAGTTCGTGGACTTCGTGGTGGACCAGAGCGTGATGATCAAGGACGCGCGCGTGATCCGCATGCGCGCGCCGGAGACGCAGGTGGACAAGGTGGCCACCACGGGGCGGGTGAGCAAGCCGAAGACGGAGGGCGTGGCGCCGGCTTCGCTGAGCGAGCCGAGCTTCGGCAAGGTGACCTTGAGCTGCGTGGGCGTGATCACGCCCTTCGAGGTGACCTACGAGGCTCTGGAGGACAACATCGAGGGCGAGAGCGCGGAGGACACGCTGGTGCGGGTGATGGCCACGCAGACGGCCAGCGACCTGGAGGAGCTGGCCATCCAAGGCGACACGGCCAGCGGCGACTCGTACCTGGCGCTGCTGGACGGCTGGCGCAAGCTGGCCGACGACGGGCACATCGTGGACCAGGGCGGGGTGGCCGTGGACAAGGCCATGTTCAACGCCATGATCAAGGCCCTGCCGGAGAAGTACCAGCGCAACTGGCAGGACCTGCGCTTCTATCTGGCGCCCTCCATCGCCCAGGACTATCGGGCCACGCTGAGCGAGAGCGCCACGGTGATCGGCGAGAAGTACCTGCTGGAGAACGCGCCGCTGACCGTGTTCGGGATTCCCGTGGTCAGCGTGCCCATGATCCCCACCAACCTCGATGGGATCGCTCCGGTGACGGGAACGGACTACAGCTTCGCGTTCCTGACGCCGCGGCGCAACCTGCTGTGGGGGGTGCATCGGGAGATCCGCATAGACAAGGACAAGGACATCATGCGCGGGGTGAACCAGTACGCCATCACCACGCGCGTGGCCTGCGAGTTCGAGGAGGACGACGCCGTAGTGGTGGCCATCAACATCGCGCAGGCGTAGGGGCGAGGGCTGCGGATGACGGGGGTTGTGGGGAGCGGCCTACGGCACCGCCCCGGCCGCCGCCGCAGGC
>JBHIEF010000286.1:0-4978 GCA_046760465.1 Armatimonadota bacterium
CCCCATGCAATGCCCTGAGTGCAAGCTGGAAGTGAGTGCGGAGGTGGCTGAGTGCCCGCATTGCGGGGGTGACTTAGCGCCGCCGGGGCCGATGGTGCGCGCGCGGCGCAGGGGGCCGCTGCGGGCCACGCTGGGCGCGTATGGGTTCCTGCTGCCGAACATCGTGGGCTTTCTGGCCTTCACGCTGCTGCCGGTGTTCGCGGCGTTGGCGCTGAGCTTCTTCCACTGGGACGTCATCCAGCCGTTCTTCCCCGAGGACGAGCAGGGCGCGCGGGCCAAGGTCGGGGGCGTGCTGCACGACCCGAGCGGCGACCATGCGCGCTTCGTGGGCCTGGACAACTACGGCGAGTTCCTGGGCTGGGAGCGGGATGAGGACACCGGGCGCCTTCAGGCTCGGGACCGGCACTTCTGGAAGTACATGTACAACACGGTGTTCCTGCTGGCCGGCATCCCCGTCGGCATGGTGATGTCGCTGCTGCTGGCGCTGCTCATGAACCAGAAGCTCAAGGGCATCGTCATCTACCGCACCATCTACTTCCTGCCCTCCATCTGCGTGCCCGCGGCCGTGGCGCTGCTGTGGATGTGGCTGCTGGACGAGGACTACGGGCTGCTCAACTCGCTGATCGTGCGCGCGGGGAGCCTGCTGGGCCTGAGCATCGAGCCGCCCGCGTGGATAGCCAGCCCGGAGTGGTCCAAGCCGGCGCTGATCCTGGTGGGGCTGTGGGTGGGTGTGGGCGGGTACAACTGCATTCTCTACCTGGCGGGCTTGCAGGGGATTCCGGCCGAGCTGTACGAGGCCGCCGAGATTGACGGGGCGGGCTGGTGGCACCGGCTGCGGCACATCACCTGGCCCATGCTCAGCCCCACCACCTTCTTCATCTTCGTGATGTCCATCATCGCGGGCTTTCAGGGCGGGTTCACCTATATCCACATGATGACCGAGGGCGGGCCGGCGGGCAGCACGACGACCATCATCTACTACATCTATCAGCACGCGTTCCAGTGGTTCAAGATGGGGCGGGCGTGTGCGCTGGCCATGATCCTGTTCGTGATCGTGTTCGCCATCACCCTGATCAACTGGCGCTACGGGCGCCGGGCGGTGCACTACCAGTAGCCATGGACGCCGGACCGGTAAGTCAGGAAGCGGAGCGCTTGACGATCGCCGAATCGCGACGCCGACGCCGGCGGCGGGAGCGCGGGCTGGCGGCGCTGGGGTACGCGGCGCTGAGCCTGGGCGCGGTGACCATGCTGCTGCCGCTGCTGTGGATGCTGACCACCTCGCTGAAGACCAAGGGCTCCGCCTTTACGTATCCCCCCGAGTGGATTCCGACCAAGCAGGAGACGGCGGAGGTGGACGGACAGGAGTACGACGTCTTCGTGGCCGTCTTGGCCGAGGGTCGGCAGCGGGTGGGGTTGGTGAAGGAGTACCCGGGCGGCGCCAGGGTCAGGCTGCTGGAGGGTGCGCGGCGGGGCGAGGAGGTGGACTTCGACTTCCCGCCGGGCCTGCGCCGGCACGAGGCGCTGCGCCCGGCCAAGCGGGTCCACTTCGTCTGGCAGAACTACCCCAAGGCCTGGACCATCCTGGAGCTGAAGTCGCCGGTGTTCGCCTTCCGGGTGCCTTACGCGCTGCGGGTGGAGCTGTTCGGCAGCACCTGGCAGATCGGGCCGCCCGCCTTCGGCGGCCTGCGCACCAAGAACGCGTTCCTGGCGTGGTACTTGAATTCGCTGCTGGTGGCGGTGGTGGTCACCTTCGGCCAGGTCGCCACCAGCGCGCTGGCGGCCTTCGCCTTCGCGCGGCTCAGCTTCCCCGGCCGCGACAAGCTGTTCCTGGGGTATCTGGGCACGCTGATGATCCCCTTCGTGGTCATCATGATCCCCGACTTCATCTTGCTGAAGAAGCTGCGTTTCTTCCTGTACCCGGAGGGCATGATTGACACCTATGCGGCGCTGATATTGCCGGCCATGTTCTCGGCCTATGGCACCTTCCTGCTGCGGCAGTTCTTCCTCACCATCCCCACCGACCTGGAGGACGCGGCGCGCATAGACGGGTGCAGCCGGTTGGGCATCTTCTGGCACGTGATCGTCCCTCTGAGCAAGCCGGCCCTGGCCACGCTCACCACCTTCGTGTTCCTGCATTCGTGGAATAACTACATGTGGCCCCTCATCGTCATCAACAGTCCGGAGAAGAAGACGCTGCCCATCGGCCTACAGGCCTTTCAGGGCCTCTACAGCACCGAGTGGACACTGCTAATGGCGGCCTCCATGATGGTGATCCTGCCGGTGCTGTTAGTCTTCATCTTCAACCAGCGCTTCTTCGTGAGGGGTATAGTGCTGACGGGGCTGAAGGCGTGAGGGGGCGGACCTGTGCCCCAGCGAACGGCCGTCGGCAGCTGGAGCAGCCTCCCACGCGATTGGTGGGGAGGTGGTGCCACGTTGACAGCCTCGGAGGCGCGTGCCTATAATCGGGCTCGCCACGGTGGCCGAGGGTGGGCCGAGAGCGGTGTATGAGCTCTGGCAACAGGGCCTCGGGAGAGCCAAGGGTGACGGAGAACCAGGCATCAAGGCTAGGTGAGCGGGGCGCGGGAGAGCGGCAGCGGCTGACCCTGGAGCGGGTGGTCTCGCCCTGGCACAGCCTGCCGGTGCGCATGGCCGCTTTCGTGTCGTTTCTGTACCTGGCCATGCGGCTGGCGGAGATGCACGTGGTGGCGCCGTCGCGCGGCGCGCTGGCCGGGGCCATTGCCCTGGAGCTGCTGTTCTCCATGGGCATCGTGTACTACGCCTGCCGAATCCGCGCCGCCCTGTCGGCCGAGCTCGGGGCGCTGATGGTCTTCGTCGCGCTGTGGGTGCTGTTCAGCTTCGTGTTCACCGGCCTGGGGGAGGGCGCCCGGATCTCGCAGATGGCCGCGCAGATCTGTCTGCTGTACGCGGCGGCCTTCTTCGGCCAACTGCTGGCGCGGGCGGTGAGCGGCCCCAGCATTCTGCTGCCGCTGGCCGTGGTGGCGGCGCTGTTCGACGTGGCCTACCTGCTGGGGGGGCCGACCGGCAGGCTGCTGGAGACCGCGCCCGACCTGTACGTGCGCCTGTCGGTCGGCATGGGGGGCTTTGCGGGCGAGGCGCCGGCGCGGGTGGTGGGCATGGGCGTGGGCGATGTGCTCCTGCTGGCCGTGCTGATAGCCGCCGTGCAGCGCTTTGGCCTGAACGCGCGCGGCACCTTCTGGTGGGCGTTCCCGCTGGCGCTGACGGGGCTGCTGGTGGCCGCCGGCGGCTGGCCGGTCCCGGGGGTAGTGCCGATAGTGGTGGGGTTTGTGCTGGCCAATGCCGGGAGCTTTCGTTTCACTCGCCAGGAGAAGCAGGCGATGCTGTACGCGGGCGTGATCCTGTGCCTGGTGCTGCCGCTGCTGCTGGTGGCCTTCAGCGTCGTCGGTCGCTAGGGCCGATCAGCCCGCGGTCCGCAGGTTCCACACATGGGAGGGCAGGGCTGTGCCCGACAGCTACGACTTCAAGGCCATAGAAGAGAAGTGGCAGCAGCGTTGGCGGGAGTGCGACCTGTTTCGCACGCGCACGGATCGCCCGGGCGAGAAGTTCTACTACCTCGACATGTACCCGTACCCCTCGGGCGACCTGCACATGGGGCACATGCGCAACTACATCATCGGGGACGTGTTCGCGCGCTACATGGTGATGCAGGGCAAGAACGTGCTGCACCCCATGGGCTGGGACGCCTTCGGCCTGCCGGCGGAGAACGCGGCCATCCAGCGCGGCGTGCATCCCGACCCCTGGACGCGGCAGTGCATCCAGGCCATGAAGCGGCAGATGGACCGGCTGGGGATCAGCTACGACTGGGGCCGGGAGATCTCCGCCTGCGATCCGGAGTACTACAAGTGGAGCCAGTGGCTGTTCCTCCAGCTCTACCACGCCGGGCTGGCCTACCGGAAGCTGGCCCTGGTGAACTGGTGCCCGAGCTGCGACACCAGCCTGGCCAACGAGCAGGTGATGGCCGGGCGCTGCGAGCGCTGCGAGGCGCTGGTGGAGAAGCGGGAGCTGGAGCAGTGGTTCTTCGCCACCACCAAGTATGCCGACCGGCTGCTGGCCGACCTGGAGCTGCTGGAGGACTGGCCCGAGCGGGTGCGGGTGATGCAGCGCAACTGGATCGGCCGCAGTGAGGGCGTCGAGTTCGAGCTGGAGATCGAGGGCAGCGACGAGAAGATGTCGGTGTTCACCACGCGCATTGACACCGTCTACGGCATCACCTACATGGTCCTGGCCCCCGAGCACCCGCTGGTGAAGAAGCTGACGGCGGGCACGGACCGGGAGGCGGAGGTCGAGGAGTTCGTGCGCGAGGTGACGGCGGTCAGCGAGATAGAGCGCTCGGCGGCCGATGTGGAGAAGAAGGGGATGCCCACCGGGCGGCACGCCATACACCCGCTGACCGGTGAGCGCGTGCCCATCTGGATCGCCAACTACGTGCTGATGGAGTATGGGACTGGGGCCATCATGGCCGTTCCGGCGCACGACCAGCGCGACCTGGAGTTCGCGCGCGAGTACGGGCTGGCGGTGAAGGTGGTCATTCAGCCCGAGGGCGTGGAGCTAGAGGCTGAGACCATGACCGAGGCCTACGTTGAGGACGGCGTGCAGGTCAACTCCGGCCCGTTCTCCGGGCTGCCCAACACGGAGGCCGCAGAGCGCATCGCCGACCACATGGAGGAGCAAGGCATCGGCCGGCGGGCGGTCAACTACCGGCTGCGGGATTGGTGCATCAGCCGGCAGCGCTACTGGGGAGGGCCCATACCCATAGTGTACTGCGACGCGTGTGGGATGGTGCCGGTGCCGGAAAAGGAGCTGCCGGTGAGGCTGCCGCTGGACGTGGAGATGCGCCAGGACGGCCAGTCGCCGCTCAAGTTCCACCAGGAGTTTCTGCACACGACCTGCCCCGAGTGCGGCGGCCCCGGACGGCGCGAGACGGACACCATGGCCACCT
>JBHIEF010000287.1:0-4970 GCA_046760465.1 Armatimonadota bacterium
CGCGCAGCATGATTGACGCCCTGGAAGAGGTCAAGTACATGCCCGTGGCCGTCGCCCCCGGCGAGACCGTCTACATGATGGACGTGCGCAACGGCAAGATCCAGGAGACGCGCTAGTATCGGCCGGCCACTGGCCCGCCAGCCGCGAGGCGCCGGCCCGACCACAGCCCTGGTTGAGAACCGGAACGCGGCGCAGAGGCCCGCGGCCTGAGAGCACGGATGCCGCGGGCCTCCGAGCCCGCCGCACCAAGCACCTTCGCGCCGGCGTCGCGGCGGGGGCTATCCCTCGCCCTCCTCCGTCGGCCCCATGGCAATGGCCTGCACGACCCACACGCCGCCCTGCCGCGAGAGCAACAGCTCTGCCATGCCCTCGATAACCTCGCCCTGGACGTTGACGCTGCCGGGGAAGCGCACGCTGGCAGCGAGGCCTATCACCAGCACGTCCTCATCCCTCACTTCTTCTACCGCGACCGTGATGGGCGCCAGCGAGGCCAGCAAGTCCAGCGCCGCGGCTCTGTCCAGCACCTCCGCGCTGCCGCCCAGGCCCTCGACCATGAGCACCGACTCACCCGTGAAGTCCACCAGGGCCGCCGTGTCCCCCTTGGCCAGGGAATCGGCCATCTGCGTCAGCGTCGCCTCCAGCTCGGGGGGCATAACCGCCTCGTCCTGGGCAACCACCAGCCATCCGCACACCAAGACTGCTACCAGGACCAGTGTACACGTGGCCATCCCGCTTCGCATCACGGCACGCTCCTTTCTGTAGCACCGCGGCGACTATCGGGCACATGCGACGCAACCATCTCGTCCCGCGCTACGTCGTGAGGGTATACGGTGCGGCTCCGCAAACGCCTCGCGGCAGCGCGGCATGCCGCTCCCGCCTCTGCCCCAAACCCCCTTTGCCCCCGAGAAGGACTCCCCACACACGGCAGCTAATGAGGCACTCTGGAGAGGGGGACTGCCATGCCTCGCCTCGTGCTAATCGCCGTCCCGCTCCTGCTCTGTGCCGCCTCAGCCGCCCGCGCCGACTCGGTGCTGGTCAGGGGCGCCCAGCCGCAGGCAGCCATCTACCTGCCCCAGGACGCGCCCGCGGACGTCCAGCGCGCCGCCGAGGAGCTGGCCACGTACATCGGCAAGATCTCCGGCGCACAGCTGCCCGTCCAGGCTCTCGGAGCGGACGACCCCGTTCCCGCACAGCCCCTGCCCATCCTGCTCGACGCTCTGGCCGAGAGGGCCGGACTGACCGTCGAGGCCACCACCCGCTCCCGGGAGGCCTTCCGCGTGCGGGCCCAGCCCCAGCGCGTGCTCATCGCCGGCGAGTCGCCCCGCGCCGTGCTCTATGGCGCCTACGCCGTTTTGGAGCAGCTCGGCTGCCGCTGGTTCATGGACCACGAGATCGGCGAGGTCGTGCCCTCGTCGAAGGACGTCGTCCTGCCGGAGATGGACCTGCGCGAGCAGCCCGCCTTCTTCACCCGCAAAATCTGGGGCAGCCGCTGGTCGGGTGAGAGCGACTGGAAGGTCCGCAACCGCATCGGAGGCCTGCCCATGGCCACCGGCCACGCCTGGTCCGGTCTGGTCCCGCCGAAGGAGCACTTCGACGCGCACCCCGAGTACTACCCGCTGGTCAACGGAGAGCGCAGCCCCGGCCAGCTCTGCACCTCCAACCCCGAGGTGGTGCGCCTGGCGGCCGAGGCGGTCATCGCCCGCTTCGACGCCAATCCCGACCTGCCTTCCGCCTCCATCAGCGCCGACGACGGCCGCCACTTCTGCCAGTGCGACAACTGCCGCGCCCTGGACGACCCCACCTACATCGAGCCCTCCAGTGGCACCGTGGCGCTGTCGGATCGCTTCCAGCTCTTCTACAACGAGATCGCCCGCCGCGTAGCGCAGCGCCACCCGGACAAGATCCTGAACTTCTACGCCTACTCCGACTACACGCTCCCGCCGCGCCGCGCCGAGCACGCCCCGCCCAACCTGATGATGTGGCTGGCCCCCATCCGCTTCTGCCGCCTGCACGCCATCGGCAGCGACCTCTGCCCCGCCCGCACGCGCCTGCTCGACCTCATCGAGGGCTGGGATCGCATCGTCTCCCTCAAGGGCTACCGGGGCTACACCTACAATCTGGCCGAGTGCGTGGTGCCTTTCTCCAAGGTGTCCATCTACGCCAATGACCTGCCTCTGCTCAAGCGCCTGGGCTTCGCCGCCGTCAACCTGGAGACGCTCAACTCCTGGTGCATCTACGCCCCGCACATCTACCTGGCCGCGCGCCTGGCCTGGAATCCCGACCAGGATGCCGAGGCCCTCATGGCCGACTACTACGACAAGTGGCTGGGGCCGGCCGGGCCGCACGTAAGGCGCTACTGGGAGCGGGTGGACCGGGCCTTCGCCAGCACGGACACCCACGCCGGCAGCTTCTTCGGCCTCGACCTCATCTACACCCGCGGCTTCCTCGCCCAATGCGAGCGGGACCTGGAGCAGGCCCTCGCCGCCGCCCAGACCGACGCTCAGCGTGAGCGCGTGCGCTTGTTCCAGCGCGGCCTGGAGAACGCCGGCTACTACCGCGCCCTCTTCGACGCCACCAACCGGGCCGACTTCGCCCGCGCCAAGCAGGTCCTGGACGCGATGAGGGCCCACATCCAGACGCTGATTGACGACGGCTACGCCAACCACTACACGCTCAACTACACCAACCGCTTCCTGGGCCCGGCCGTGGACGAGGGCTACCAGAGGGTCACGGGCGGCAACCGGTTGGTCCTGCAACTCCCCGACCGCTGGCGCTTCATTCACGACGAGGACGGCGATGGCGAGGCGCGCGGCTACGCGGCCCGCGACTTCGACGACGGCGACTGGCGCGAGGTGGCCACCTACTCCGCCACCCTGGGCAATCAGGGCGTGCCCGACCGCTTCACCTGGATGTGGTACCGCACGCGCGCCCGCCTGCCCGACTCGCCCGCGGGGAAGGCCCTGCGCCTGTGGTTCGCCGAGGTGGACGGGCTGGCCAAGGTCTACGTCAACGGCCAGCTCGTCGGCGAGAGCGAGAAGCGCCGCAAGCCCTTCGAGGTGGACATCACTGACACGGCGCGCCCCGGGCGGCACAATGTGATCGCCGTGCAGGTGGATCACACGCGCATGACCGAGCTCGACCTCGGCGGCATCGTCAAGCCGGTGATGATCTACGCGCCCGGCGCCTAGCGCAGCCCGAGACCCGACCATGACCGCCGCCGCTCACATCGCCGTCGGCGCCGCCATCTGCAGCCGCAGCCGCTACCCCTGGCTGGGGCTGCCAGCCGCCTTCGCCTCGCACTTCCTGATGGACGCCTGGCCGCACTTCGAGCAGACGGCCGTAGTCAGCGAGGCGGTTGGGCTCTCCCAGCGCCTCGTGACCAACGCCTACTACGCGGTGGACTGGGCGGCCCTGATCCTGGTCATCATCCTGCTCCTGCGGCGACTGCGGCCGCGTCTGGACCGCCGGCGCCTGGCCTACATCGTCGGCGGCGGGCTGCTGGCCGACCTGCCCGACTGGCTCAAGGGCATCGGCGGCCACGACGCCTGGTTCGCCACCTTCCACGGCGCCCTGCACACCCAGACCTACTGGAGCGACACGCTCCACCGCTACTTCACCGACCGGTCCGTGCCGCCGACTCAGGGCTACCCCACCGAGGAGCTGATCCACTCGCCCTGGGCCTGGGCGGGCTGGGCACTCATGGTCGGCTGGGAAGTCGCCCTGATCGTCATCGGCGCCCGCATCGCCATGGCCGCACCGCAAGCCGTTGTAGGAGCGGCGCCTGGCGGCGACTAGCGACCGCACCCGGAGGGGCCACCATGCCCAACACAACCCTCTCCCTCATCTTCGCCGCCCTGGGCGTGTTCTTCTGCGCCATGGCCGGCGGCAGCTTCGTGCTCATGGGCCTGGAGCTCCGGCGCCGGGGCAGGCCCACGCAGTTCCTCAGCCTCAGCTTCAGTCCGCGGGAGCGCATTCGCGTAGCCGCCGGCGTCTTCGACGAGTACCGCCGGCTCAAGCAGGACCACAACGAGACGCCCATCCTGCCCTACCTGGTCTGGACCGCCGTTGCCCTGGTCGTGGTCTGCTTCGTGGGCTCCCTGGTCGTCTTGGCCCGAGGGGGATGAACCGTCGGTGAGAACCATCTTCTGCCTTGCTGCCCTCGGCACTAGCCGGCCCCGCCCGCGCCGCACCTGGAGCGCCTGCGCCGGCTCCCCGCCCGCTCCCTGCCTGCGTTGTCAAGCTCGTCCTCCGACCCCGCGTGTTCTGACACAGCGCAGCCCACCACGCTCAGCGCGATCAGCGCGTATGGCGACACTCGCGTCCTGCGCATACTCGCCTCTCCCGGTCCTGCACCCAACGCTTGGCCGCTACTCTGGCAGCCCCGTGCCTACCAGCGTGTTGATGATCTCGGTGCCGTCGGCGTCCTTGAGCCCGAGCACGCCGGTCCCCTGCTCCATTACCACCAGCACCGCGCGGATCTCCTCCCCGGCATTGTAGAGCGCCAGCGACGGCTCCTCGCCGTGCGTGCTCAGCATCGCGCGCAGGCCTCCCTGGGCGTCCCACACCGCCAGTCCCGGCCCCGCCTCATCGCCCATCACCGCCGCCCGGACGGTTCCCCCGGCATCGGCGAGCTGTAGCGTCGGCTTGCCCTCCGGCACGGCCAGTGCCACGCGCACGTTCCCCTCCCCGTCGCGCAGCACCAGTCCCGGCCCCTTGGCCGGCGTGGCCAGTGACGCGCACAGTCTCTCCTGGGCGTCGCGGAGCTGGAGCACCGCCACCCCTGCCTCCATGCCCAGGCGCCCCCGCTGCCTGCCCTGCTCATCTACCACGCGAAACTCCTGCGCCGTGACCACCTGGGGCGCCGGCTCCTGCGCCCGGCCCACGCTCACGATGGCCGCCCCCACCAACACGCCCACGAGTCCCCACGCTGCCGACGACAGCTTCGCACGCATTGTACTTGCCTCCCTGCA
>JBHIEF010000288.1:0-4956 GCA_046760465.1 Armatimonadota bacterium
TCCTGCCAAGGACATGCTGCCCGCAACAGCGTAGGAGCCAGCTCCCGCTGGCGACCAGAAGTCCTTTCGTGAGCCGGTGGCGCGAGTCTTAGTCGGGGCGAGACGCCCCTCCTACGAGGTTTGGGTGGCGGGCCCGCGTGTATAGGAGGCTATGAAACCACTTCTAGGGGTGGGTGGCTCCGGCTGCCACGCTGTGGGTAGTCGCAGGCTTCCCTGGGCTGAGCTTGCCGAAGCCGGCCTGCGACGGTGGCCCAGAGGTGGCTGCCGTTCCCGCAGGGCAGCACCTCGCCTCCGCCTCTGCCGTTTCACCCATCCCTGCCGTCGCCGTATCCGCGTCCATCTGTGCTAATCCGCGGCTCAGCTTGCCGTCAGGCCGAGGTCCGCGATCATCCGCAGGTCCTCCTCGGGTGCTCGCCCCGCCGTGGTCAGGTAGTTGCCCACGATCAGCCCGTTCGCCCCCGCCACCACGCCCAGCGCCTGCATGTCCCGCAGATTCCGCTCCCGCCCGCCGGCCAGCTTGATCACCGCCTTCGGCATCACGAACCGAAACATCGCGATCGCCCTGATGATGTCCAGCGGCGCGATCGGCTCCACCTCCTCCAGCGGCGTCCCCGGGATCGGGTTCAGCACGTTCAGCGGCACCACTTCCGGCTCCAGCTCCCGTATCTCCAGCGCCATCTGCGCCCGGTCCTGCACGCTCTCTCCCAGCCCGATGATGCACCCGCAGCATAGCTCCATCCCCGCCTCTCGCACGTTGCGCAGCGTCTCCAGCCTGTCGTCGTAGCCGTGCGTGCTGATGATCTCCGGGAAGAACGCCCGCGCCGTTTCCACGTTGTGGTTGTAGCGACTTACCCCCGCCGCCCGCAGCTCGCGTGCCTGCTCCGGCGTCAGCGAGCCCAGCGACGCGCACGTCTCCAGGCCCGTCCGCTCTCGAATCGCGCCCAGCATCCCACAGATGCGCTCGAAGTCCCCGCCGGGGTCGGTTCCCGCCACCACGATGTCGAAGCGATGCGCCCCCACCCGCTTGGCCTCCTCCGCCGCCGCCAGTATCTCACCCGCCTCTCGCAGCGGGAACGTCTCGATCCCGGTCTGGTAGAACACGCTCTGCGCGCAGAACTTGCAGTCCTCCGGGCAGCGGCCCGAGCGGCCGCTCACTATCGAGCACAGGTCCACCCGCTTGCCGTGATGGGCCTCGGTGATCCGCCGTCCCCACATCGCCAGCTCGTACGGGTCCTGCCGCAGCAGGAACAGGGCCTCCTCCAGCCCAATCCGCCCTCCCTCCAGAACCCGCCCGGCAACCTCCGCCAGCTCCATGGTCCCTGCGGTCACCTCCGGCATCTGCTGCCTCCGTATTTCGGGCCTCTTGTTGTTCTGAGCGACGGGCCCGCCCTGCCCTGCGGCGGGCCCGAGCGAAGAACCTCGGACACTCCCCGCGATCGCCCTGCGCCGGCACCCTCCCCCTTCCGCCCTCTCCCCTCGACTCCTCCCACCGCGCGCCCTCCGTACTCTGGCAGCGGCTCCTGCCCTGCCCGGGGATCCCTGCAACCGCATCGCCTCGGGCCTCGTATGCACTGGTGAAATCGGCCGAACGCAGCAATCGGAAGGAGAAGTCCCAGAATGGCAACCTACGTAGCCCGCAAGCCGACCTACTTCGAGCTCAAGGCGGACATGACCGCCGCCGAGGCCGAGATCCTGGAGCGGCTGGTCGAGCGCCGGCACTCTGCGCTCCAGGTGGTCGAGGACCTTCAGGCCGGCGGCCGCATGTCCCAGTCCCAGGCCTTCGCCCGCGTGCGCAGGCTCCTGCGGGATGCCATGGCCTACCTGCACCCGCCCGGCCGCAGGGCCCGGCGCAGTCCTTGAGCGCAGAGAGGCTGGTGTGCCATGCCCGCTGATCCGCGGCAATTCCGGCAACCGATGAAGGCCAATGTCCGCTCCCTCCCCAACCTTCCTGCAACTGCCTTGGCCCCGGGCTCGTACGGCATGTTGGCCTCCGTCGGAGGGACACGCGGTGCCGCGCACCGACGACGACCTGCTGGTACAGAGGACGCTCAGCGGCGACACGGGAGCCTTTGAGATGCTCGTAGATCGCTATCGCACCCGCGTCTACAACCTGGCCTACCGCATGGTCGGCGACCGCGACCGCGCCGACGACCTGGCCCAGGACGCCTTCATCCGCGCCTACCGGGGCCTCGGCACCTACCGCCCGGGCCGCAAGTTCTCTTCCTGGCTGTTCGCCATCGCCTCGAACCTCTGCGTAGACGCTCTCCGCCAACGGCCCTTCGCCGCTCAATCCCTCGACGATCCGGCTGGGCACCCGCTGCCGGCCGAGGGCAGATCAGACCCACAGGCCGACTACCACCGCCGCGAGATGCAGCAGCGGCTGCACGGCGTCATGGGCCGGTTGCCCCACGCGCAGCGGCTGGCCACCACCCTGGTGCACTTGCAGGGCATGTCCTACGAGGAGGCTGCGGAGGTCATGGGCCAGCCCGTGGGCACCGTCAAGTCGCACGCCCACCGCGCTCGCGGCAGGCTCAAGCAGATGCTCGCTCCCTATATGGAGGAGGCCGCGCCATGAAGTGCTGGCTGGTGCGCAGGAGGCTGTTCAGCTACCAGGACGGCGACTTGCCCGAGAGGCAGCGCGCCCAGGTGCAGCAGCACCTTCGCGCCTGCCCGGCCTGCGCCGCCCAGCTCGCCCGGCTTTGCCGCACGGTGGACCTGGTCGAGACCCTGGAGCGCGTCCAGCCCCGCCCGGACTTCACGGCCGAGGTGATGAGGGCCGTACGCGCCCAGCCGGCCCCCCAGCCCGCCACGGCTCCGCCCTCGCTCCGGCCCGTCGGAGCCCTCCTCGGCTTTGCTGGCTGCCTGCTCTCGGTCGCCCTCGTTCTCATCGCGGTCTCACTGGACTGGGGCGCACTCGGCCTCCAGTTGGCCGACCTCGCCCCTTCGCTGGGCGTGGTGGCTGAGGTGCTGGGCCTGGCACTGACCAAGCTCCTGCTGGGCCTCGAGGCCGGCGCACAGGCCCTGGCCCAGCCCGTCGTCTTCGTCCTGGTGGCCGACATCATCCTGCTGACGCTGCTCCTGGCGATCGGCCGTCGCCTGACGGCTCGGCGCTCGGTCGGCGTCAGCGTTCTCGCCATGTGACCGTAGTTTTCCACTGTGCTTCAGGAGGCTCAGACCATGAACACAACCAGGCGGTTTCCCGTAGTCCTGGCGGCGGTTGTGGCCGCGGCGGCTTACCACTCGGCCCTCGCCTCGCCGCTCCGGCTGGCCCAGTCGGAGGCCCGCCAGGCCATCGAAGAAGCCAAGGAAGCCGTGCGTGGGGTCAGGGGCGAGGTGCGTGACGTCGCCGAGGAGGCCCTCAAAGCCGCGGAGGCCGCGCGCACCGCCGTGAGCAACACCCCCGGCGCGCAGACCACCGAGCGCGGTGACGTCATCAACCTGGCTGGCGACGTCGAGATCGCCGCCGACCAGACTGTCGAGGGCGACGTCGTGGCCATGGGCGGCACCGCCCACGTGCGCGGTAAGGTCAAGGGCAACGTCGTCTCCGTCAACGGCGGCATCCACCTCTATGAAGGCGCAGACGTGGCCGGCGATGCCATCGCCATCGGCGGCGACTTCGTGCGAGACTCAGGCGCCCGCGTCGCCGGCTCCAGGGTCAAGATCGGCGCCCCTTGGTCCGACCAACTGGCCCCGGCCCAGCCCGCTGAGCCCGCTGAGCCCGCGCAGCCCTCCGAGCCCGCCGAGCCCGCGCGGCCCTCAACCGAGGTTCACCACTCCGGCGACAAGGTCACGCACGGGGGCAGCGTGCGCGTGGAGGAGAACGAGGTCGTGGACGGCAGTGTCGTCTCCTTCGGCGGATCGGCCGACGTCCTCGGCCAGGTCAACGGCGACGTGGTCTCCTTTGGCGGCTCCATTGACGTTGAGGGCGAGGTCAGCGGCGACGCTGTCAGCTTCGGCGGCTCCGTCCGCCTGCATCCCGGTGCCAAGGTCGGCGGCGACGCCGTAGCCATGGGCGGCAAAGTCGTTGAGGAAGAGGGGTCGGAGCTCGGCGGCGAGGGCGTCTCCTTCTCCGTGCCCTTCGGCGGCCTGCTGGGGAAACCCTGGGCCGGAATCGCTCCCAAGCCGAGGCCCTCTCGGCTTCACGCCACGGCAGTCCAGGCCGGCAAGTGGCTCGGCGCGACGCTCGGGCTCTTGGTCATTGCCGTGCTCCTGGCTCTGGTGCTGCCCCGACACACGGACGTCATCGCCACCAGCATCGCCCAGGAGCCCGCCCGCGCCCTATGGTATGGCCTGGTCGGATGGCTGCTGGTCACGCCTATCCTCGTCATCCTGTGCGTTCTAGTCATCACCTGGATCCTCATACCCTTCTACATCGCCGCCATAATTGCCCTGGTCGCTGTCGGGGCCGTGGGCGTCTACATCCTCGTCGGCCGCCACCTCTCCGCCCTGGCCAAGTGGCCCGTCCAGTCGGTCGTGGCCCTGAGCGCCATGGGGCTTCTGGTCCTGCGCTTGGTTGACCTGATCGAGTTCCTGCCCTACGGTGGGCACTTGGCCTTCATCATCACCATGGCCGTACTCATCTTCGCCCTCGGCGGCGCGCTCATGACCGGCTTCGGCCGCGACCCCTCCGGCACCTGGCTGGCCCAGAGGCTCTCGAATCGGACCAGGCATGCTCCCGTCCAGCCCGCCACCCAGCAGCCTCCCGCCCAGCCCTTGGCACCCGCCCCCGAGCCCCAGCAGCCATCGCCAGACGCACCGCCCGACGCGCCGGCAGCTCCCCCTGACCACCAACGGCCAATGGGGTAGCTCCTCCCTCCACCTCCAGACCGTCCAGGCAAACGCGCGGGGCAGGAGCCAAGCTCCTGCCCTGCCTCTTCCCCCGCAAGCGCGTAGGAGCCAGCTCCTGCTGGCGACTGGCGGTGGCGTGGGGCTGGCGTCCGTCAGACGTACGTCCCA
>JBHIEF010000289.1:0-4904 GCA_046760465.1 Armatimonadota bacterium
GGATGACCTTGGGGACGCAAGCAAGCGGGGGTACATCAACCAGTCCAAGTACAGGCACGACGCCTACCTGCCCAAGAGATTCCTTCGCCTTACGCGCTTGGGTCAGGGGCGAGCACGGCAAGCGGCTGCTTCCCTCGGCCCCGACGTAGGACGAGCCGTGCGAGCCGCCGTGGCGCACGCACAACGGGCCGCGAAACACAGGTGGCAGCTATGGCCCAGACCTCATCGCCTGCCACAGAAGCGTCAGCAGCGCCATGGCTATGGCCCATAGGGCACCGAGCAGGAAGCCCACGAACCAGTTCATTCGCTTCCCCTGATTCTCAACGAAGCTGAAGACGTGCTCGTTGAACTCCTGCTGTCTGTCAAAGGCCTTACTCGTTGCTCTAGCCTCGGCCTCAGCCACTATGGCGTTGAAGGCCTCTGAGTCCACGTACTCCACTGCCTCCGCGTATGTCGTCCGCAGGCCGCCGCGCACTACGTCGAA
This sequence comes from Armatimonadota bacterium, assembly GCA_046760465.1. Classification (GTDB taxonomy): domain Bacteria; phylum Armatimonadota; class Zipacnadia; order JAUWAU01; family JBHIEF01; genus JBHIEF01. The sequence continues at coordinate 485 of JBHIEF010000289.1, forward strand.
AGGAACCCCATACTGCTCAACCATGCCGTCCAGGTCGTCCCGCGTCACCGCCTCCGGCGACAGTAGTGGGCGTGGGACCAGCCTCGAGAACTCGATGCCTGCAATGCTCGTGCGGCCGAGGAACGGAGTGGAGTCGCGCGTCAGTGGCTTGTCTACAGGCATGACCTCGGCGAAGTAGCAGGTGCAGAACCTGTCCCCCTGACGGAGCCTGATCGGATAGTTCAGGCGGTTCGACAGTGCCACCACCAGCTTGCCGTGCCAAGTAGGGTCAACTCTTGACGCGCACAATGCCGTACCCTCGAATATCCACCGGGCGCGAGGCACGATCATGCCCATGAGATTGCGGGGTAGACACACGAGCTCTTCGGTCAGAATCAGCACTGTTTCCCCGGGTTCCAGGGTGATCTGGTCACCGGGCCGGAGCTTTCGCTCTGTGTGCGGCTCTCTGAGCGAGATGAACTCCTCACCCACCGATAGGTCGTAGCAGCAGGGCCCAACGTTGACTTCCTTGTAGGGACGGATCAGCAGGTTGTCGCCAATCTTCTCCCACTGCCCGTCCTCCCATAGGCCTTTGAGCTCTGACAGGCGTGAAGGGTCATCCACCTGCCGGTTCACCATTCGTCGTCTGATCTCGCTATCGCAGAGCACCATCGCATCCTTCCTCCCAGAACGCACCGCGCCGCGGCGCCCGTCAGCTAGAACCAGTCTCCTGCGCTTCCTGCAGCCTGGACCACCGCGCTGGTTCGCCCAGTGCTACGCCGAATCCTCCTCCGTTGCTCCGCAGCCCCCCCGCGCGCGAATCCACACGGACGGCCTACCCGCTCGTGGCGGCCCCGCTCTGGGCCAGTCCTGGCAGCCCGTGTCGCCTCCCCTACAGTAAGAGGAAGGACCCGCGTCCTTTCCCGCGAAGAGTCCCCGTCCGTGCAACCGGACGACTATCCCTGCTTCGAGGTGACAACGTGTCCCCATCTGGCATCGCTCCCGACCTGGCCGAGAAGGCCGTCAACTGCATCCGCATGCTGGCCGCCGACGCCGTCCAGAAGGCCAACTCGGGGCACCCCGGCATGCCCATGGGCGCGGCGGACTACGCCTTCGTGCTCTGGACGCAGTTCCTCAGGCACAATCCCGAGGACCCGCACTGGCCCAATCGCGACCGCTTCGTGCTCTCCGGCGGCCACGGCTCGATGCTGCTCTATAGCCTGCTGCACCTGTCGGGATACGATCTGCCCATGGCGGAGCTTCAGAGCTTCCGCCAGTGGGAGAGCATGACGCCCGGGCATCCCGAGTACGGGTGCGCGCCGGGCGTGGAGACCACCACGGGCCCGCTGGGCCAGGGCTTCGGCAACGGCGTGGGCATGGCCTTGGCCAGCCAGATGATGGCGGCGCGCTTCAACACAGATGGCTTCAAGCTGGTTGACCACTACGTGTATGCCATTTGCAGCGACGGGGACCTCATGGAGGGCGTGGCCTCGGAGGCCGCCTCCATCGCCGGGCACCTGGGCCTGGGCAACCTGATCTACCTCTACGACGACAACCGCATCACCATCGAGGGCTCAACCGACCTCACCTACTCCGAGGACGTGGGCAAGCGCTTCGAGGCCTACGGCTGGCACGTGCAGAGCATTGACGGCCACGACCGCACCGCGGCGGCCGGGGCGATAGAACAGGCCCAGGCGGAGAAGGAGCGGCCCTCGCTGATCATCTGCCGCACGCACATAGCCAAGGGAGCGCCCAACGCCCAGGACACGGCCGAGTCGCACGGGGCGCCGCTGGGCGAGGAAGAGCTGGCGCTGACCAAGGACAACCTGGGCTGGCCGCGCGAGCCGAGCTTCCTGGTGCCGCCGGAGGTGCGGGAGGTCTTCGAGCAGCGCCGCCAGGAGCTCAGGTCCGAGTATGAGGCGTGGCTCGACCTGCTGGCCCGCTACCGCGAGCAGCACCCCGACCTGGCCGAGCTATGGGACAGGATGCAGAGCCGCGAAGTGCCCGAGGACATCGAGGAGCACTTGGCCGCGGTCGAGTTCGACGAGGCCATCGCCACCCGCAGCGCCTCGGGCAAGGTGCTCCAGGCCGCGGCGCCGCTGGTGCCGTCGCTCTGCGGCGGGTCGGCCGACCTGGCCCCCTCTACCAAGACCATCCTGGATGACTACGAGCACATCAACACGGGCGACTTCGGCGGCCGCAACCTGCACTTCGGCGTGCGCGAGCACGGCATGGGAGCGATCCTCAACGGCATGGCTCTGTACGGTGGTCTCATCCCGTATGGAGCGACCTTCTTGGTGTTCTCGGACTACATGCGCCCTTCCATCCGCCTGGCCTGCCTGATGAAGGCCCGAGTCATCTACGTCTTCACCCACGACAGCATATTCGTGGGCGAGGACGGACCTACACACCAGCCCGTGGAGCATCTGGCCGCCCTGCGGGCCATCCCCAACCTGACCGTCATCCGCCCCGCCGACGCCACCGAGACCGCCGCGGCCTGGGCCGCCGCGCTGCGCAACCAGGAGGGCCCGACGGCGCTCATTCTGACGCGTCAGAACCTCCCCGTGCTGAACCGCGACGAGTACCCCTCGGCCAGCGGCGTGGCCAAGGGGGCCTACGTCCTCTCGGAGGCCCAGAACACCCCGCCGGAGACCATCCTCATCGCCACCGGCTCGGAGGTCTCTCTGGCCCTGGAGGTGGCCGAAGGCCTGCGGGCCAGGGGCACGGACGTGCGCGTGGTGAGCATGCCCAGCATGGAGCTCTTCGAGCGGCAGCCGGACGACTACCAGCGGCAGGTCCTGCCGCCGGAGTGCACCGAGCGCGTCGTCATCGAGGCGGGGCAGAGCTTCGGCTGGGATCGCTACGCCGGCCAGCAGGGCCACATCATCAGCATTGACCGCTTCGGTGCCTCCGCGCCCGCCAAGGTCATGGCGGAGAAGTACGGCCTGACGGCCGAGAGCATCCTGGAGCGGCTGACATAGCGGCTATTGCCAGGCCCATCTGGCGCGCGGGCGCCGCTGCTCGCTCCTCCCCGCTTGACATCGAACATCGGTTCGCATACACTGTGTAGACCGCGCCGGGGCGGAAGTTGGCGTACCCAAGGAGGCCAATATGGCTGGCAACCTCGTGATGATCAACCGCGCGCCGGTGCTCACGCTCTGGGCGTCGGTGGTGGCGGAGCGGCAGGGCTACGATCGCGATGAGGCCCTGACGCTGGGCAAGGTGCTGGCGGGGCTCAACGCGCAGGCCAAGGGCCGACGGCTGGGCATCTATGGCCCGCCCAAGGGGCCCCAGCGGGGCGGGCCACCCAAGAAGGTGGGCCTGGGCGAGGAATTCTGGGTCCAGGTCTGTGGGCGACCCGTGCCGGCCAAGAGCACCGAGCAGGGCGTGCGGGCCGTCATCAAGGACCAAGCCCAGGACCCTGACAAGGTGCGGAAGTACCTGGAGGGCAAGTTCAAGGACTCCCTGGAGGCCGTGCGCGAGGCGATGGCGGAGCTGGCCGCGGCCTTCGAACCCGAGGACCTCGAGGAGGTCGCCTTCGGGCTCTACGAGCAGTTCCGCCCCAAGATCGCCTCCGGCCGGCGCGGCTGGGGGCAGAAGGGCGAGCTGGACTTAGACCTGATCCGGTCGCTGGCGGGGGGCGACTGATCCTATCTGTGTGACCACAAAGGCAGTGGCAAGATGGCGGCTCTGTCGGGGACAGGAGCACCGACTATGAAGATCAAGTGCCGGCCCATGACCGTGGGCGACTATGGAGTCGTCGAGTGCCAGCACTGGGGCTCTGCGCAGCAGGTGCGGGCGTATGCTGAAGAGCAAGGCATTGCATCCATGTTGGCCTTCGAGGGGGAGCAGTGCGTGGGTCAGCTCTACCTGAAGGAGTACGATCCTGAGTTCCGCGAGCCGGGAGGCTGGACCGGGGAGCGCTGCTGGGCAGACTTCCAGGTCGCCGAGCCCCTGGATCTGGAGGGGCGCTTCCTGACGCTTGGCTGCTACCACGTCGGGGAACCGTTCCGGGGGCGAGGCGTCGGGAAGGCCCTGCTGGAGGCCGTGGTGGGCTGGTGTCGCGGTCAGCAGGCCATCGACGGCCTGGTGTCCTGGGGTCTGGTTTCCGGGTCGTGGGGACTAATCCAGTGGGCCGGCCAGATGCCGCATACAGTGTATGGGAAGCGTGGTTTTCGGGAGATCAAGAAACTGCGCGACCCGGGCCTCGACGAGCATCTCGGCCACATCACGGGCACAGCCGAAGGCCCGACCGTGCTGAGGGTAATGCTGCTGGCCCGAGACGCCGAAGGCGCGTGACGGGATCGAGCGCGGCGACACCAGGCCGCCCAGTCGCAGCGTCCCCGCCCTCACCACAGGCTGTACCCGCCGTCAATGACCAGATCATGGCCGGTGGTGAAGCTGGAGGCGTCGGAGGCGAGGTAGATCAGTGCCCCGAGCA
>JBHIEF010000290.1:0-4827 GCA_046760465.1 Armatimonadota bacterium
CATCCAGAAGGTCGGGGCTGTACAGGAAGAGATCGTGGAATGTGTAGCCGACGGCGAGAGACTCTTGCAGTTCGCGCAGAGACTGCAGCATCTCGGTCAGGCTGACAGGCGTGTCGCGAGTTGCTTCGAATTCGGCGAGCAGCGACACTATGAGATTGACGCGGTCCTCTCTGTCCCACCTCTCGAGCACGCTGTAGCCCCCTAAGAGTGCAGATGCGATAGCTGCAGAGCCAGCACCCCAGCAGCGAAACGAGCAAGGGCGAACATTGGTTCGCATGATAGCTGAACAGCTGCCGCCTTGTCAACCACCTGATAGGAGCCTTCCCCAGCAAGGCCGGAGGCCATCGTGTTGTAGCTCACGCAGTGGGGCCTGGGCCTGCCACTGGCTGTCCTTGTGTGAGTGCGGCGGTGAGCGTAGCGCGGCCACATAGCCAGCGTCCTTGGCGTGCAACCAAGCATCGTCCATCGCCCCACGCCACACCGAGGCGCCCACGTCGACCGCTCTCTGGACGACCTCACGTCCGATTGGGACCTGGATCAGTATTCGTCGCCCCCACGGCATTCCCCTTTGCAGGCGACATCCCGAAGTAGCTGGAGCCGACGCCGACCGCGTGGCGCTGTTCCCGGCGAGGGGACGAGGTCCTTCCTTCCTCCGTCGCAGAGGTGAGGCCACTTGTGCGGACCTAGCACTCGCGCCGAGATGGAGCGATTCCACGAATCAGGCGTGTTTCGATCCCCCAAGGCTCGGTCCCGCGTCAGATCGGCACGACGCCTGGCGCAGCCGCGTCAACGCCGATCTCGCCACGCCATCCCACCCCAACCCGCCTCAATTGACTTCCGCGCCTGATTCATGTAGACTGGCGAAGTCTCAGGGGGCTGCGACGTATGGTTTCCACTGCCGAGTTCAAGAACGGGCTCACCATCGAGCTCGACGGCGAAGTCTACTCCATCCTGGAGTTCCAGCACGTCAAGCCGGGCAAGGGCGGGGCCTTCGTGCGCACCAAGCTCCGCAACGTGCGGACGGGGAACGTCTTTGAGAAGACCTTCCGCGCCGGCGCCAAGGTGGAGACGGCGCACGTGCAGCGGCGCAGTATGCAGTTCCTGTATCACACCGGCGATGCCTACTACTTCATGGACCTGGAGAGCTTCGACCAACTGGAGCTAGCCGCCGAGCAGATCGGAGAGGCGCGGATCTACCTGAAGGAGAACGAAGAGGTGACGGTGGTCTCGCACGGGGACGAGGTCATGGGGGTGGAGCTGCCGGCCGCGGTGGTGCGCGCGGTGGCGCAGACCGATCCCGGCATCCGCGGGGACACCGCTCAAGGGGGCACCAAGCCGGCGGTGCTGGAGAGCGGAGCCACGGTGCAGGTGCCGTTGTTCGTCAACGTAGGGGACAACATCAAGGTGGACACGCGCAGCGGGGAGTATCTGGAGCGCGTCAGCTAGCCCCGCGGGCCCCATGGACACCGAGCGCATTCGGGAGATCATCGAGCTGAGCAAGGCCTCTCGGGCGGCGGAGATCGCCGTGGAGACGCCCACCGGCAAGGTGCGGGTGCGACGCTTCGCACGGGGCGTGGAGGCGCTGCCGCCGCAGCCTGCCGGTCCCGCGCCCGAGGAGGCGGCGGCCCTGGCGGCCGTGCCGCACGAGGTGCGGCCGGAGGGCACGCTGCTCAAGGCGCCGTACGTGGGCGTCTTCCATCGCGGGGCGCGGGCGGGCGAGCCGGCGCTGGTGGAGGTGGGCCAGGAGGTGACCGCGGGGCAGGTGCTGGCCGTCATCGAGACGCTGAACGTGCCCAACGAGGTGACCGCGCCAACGGCGGGCTGGGTGGGCGAGTTTCTGGTAGAGGAGGGCACGGAGGTGCAGTACGGCGAGGCGCTGATGGTGCTCTCGCCCAGCCAGCCGGAGGAGTGAGCGTATGCGGCGCCGAGGCAGCAGGCGAGGGGGCTTCGGCCTCATCGAGATGGTGATCGTCATCGTCATCATCGCCCTGCTGGTGGGCGCCTACTTCGGGCTGACTGGCAAGTTCGGTGGCAAGAAGAAGTCCATCCCCGGGCAGGCAGTGGATCGCGCCAAGGACGTGGAGTGCCAGAGCAACATTCGGCAGATCCGGAACTCCATACAGATGAAGACCTGGGCGGGGGAGCCAGCTCCGGCCAGCCTGGCAGAGGTCGCCTCGGAGCTCGGCGTGGGCGACGATTTCGCCAAGTGCCCCGTGGGCGGAGAGGCGTATCGCTACGACCCGCAGGCGGGGACGGTCAGTTGCCCCCACGCGGGGCACGAAAGCTTCTAGCCGCCGTTGCCTGACAAGGGCCGCCAATGTTCGAGAAGATACTGGTTGCCAATCGCGGCGAGATCGCCGTTCGCATTATCAACGCCTGCCGCGAGCTGAAGATCCCCTGCGTCGCCGTGTACTCGGAGGCCGACGCCGGCAGCCTGGCCGTGGAGTTGGCCGACGAGGCTCGGTGCATTGGCCCCGCTGCCAATCGGGACAGCTACCTCAACATCCCCGCCATCATCCAGACGGCGCTGAGCACGGGCTGCGACGCCGTCCACCCCGGCTACGGCAACCTGGCCGAGGACGCGACCTTCGCCGAGATCTGCGAGACCTACGACCTGACCTTCATCGGGCCGCCCGCCGAGGTCATCGAGCGCATGGGCGACAAGGCGGAGGCGCGCCGGATGATGCGCGAGATCGGCGTGCCGGTGGTGCCGGGCACGGAGGATGGGGTGGTCAACCCCAGTCAGGCGCGGCGCATCGCGCGGGACCTGGGGTACCCGCTGATGATCAAGGCGGCCTACGGAGGTGGGGGGCGCGGCATCCGGGTGGTGCACAACGAGGAGGACCTGGGGCAGTCGCTGGAGACGGCACAGGCCGAGGCCAAGGCGGCCTTCGGCGACCCGGCCGTCTACCTGGAGCGGTACCTAGAGGAGCCGCGGCACGTGGAGGTCCAGATCCTGGCCGACCGCCAGGGCAACGTGGTGCACCTGGGCGAGCGGGACTGCTCCATTCAGGTCCGGCACCAGAAGCTGCTGGAGGAGTCGCCCTCGCCGGGCGTCAAACGCGGCTCGCTACGTCGGCGCCTGGGGGAGGCTGCCGTGAAGGCGGCCAAGGCGGTTGGCTACCACAGCGCCGGCACGGTGGAGTTCCTGCTCGACAGGAAGGGCCAGTTCTATTTCCTGGAGATGAACACGCGCATTCAGGTGGAGCACCCGGTCACCGAGATGATCACGGGCATTGACGTGGTCAAGGAGATGATCCGCGTCGCCGCCGGGCACAAGCTGAGCTGCGAGCAGGGGCGGATCTTCTTCCAGGGGCACGCCATTGAGTGCCGCATCCTGGCGGCCGGCAGCGACGGACGGTTCCTTCCCTGCACGGGGACGATTACCGAGTACGCGCCGCCCAGCGGGCCCGGCATCCGCGTGGACAGCGGGGTGCGGGCCGGCAGCGTGGTGTCCCCTTACTACGACTCGCTGATCGTGAAGATCGTCTGCTGGAACCACGACCGCCCCTCGGCCATTGAACGCATGGAGGCGGCCCTGCGCAACACGCGCATCGAGGGGATAGAGACCACCATACCGTACCATCTACAGATTCTGGGCAACGCCTTCTTCCGCCGCGGCGAGGTGGACACCAACTTCATCGCCCGCCGCATGGATGGCAGCGTGCCCGCCACGCCCGACTCGCCGGTGAGCGGGCTCGACACGGGGGAGGCAGATGGCTAACGGTGGCGACGCTGACTATCGGCCCATCATCGGCGCCTTGATCGGGCTGCTCATGGGCGTGGTCTTTGTGGCCTTCGGCTTCTGGAAAGCGGTCCTGGTGATATGCCTCTCGCTCCTTGGCTGGCTAGTGGCGCGTCTGTGGCCCCAGTAACTCCCGGCTCCGGCGGTGGTGACCGTTCGTGAGGGTGCGCCGGTTGGGTCGCGAGATGGCTCTGGGGGCCCTGTACCAGGTGGACGTCATCGGCGAGCACCTGCCGGTCGCCCTGGAGCACGCGCGGGAATTGCTGCTTTCCCGAGAGGCCGAGGACCGCAGCGAGGACGCACCGGGGGATCTGTCCCACCCGCTGCCGCCCGACCTGGCCGACCGCCTCGACGACGCCAGCCGCTTCGCCACCGATCTGGCCACCACCACGCTGGACAACATCGGCGAGTTGGACGAGATCATCTCGCGCTATGCGGAGGGCTGGACGCTCTCGCGCATGGCCACAGTGGACCGCAACATCCTGCGGCTCGCCCTCACTGAGATGGTCCACTTCCCGGATATCCCCGTCAGCGTCTCCATTGACGAGGCGGTGGCCATGGCCAAGGAGTACAGCACCGACGACTCGGGCAAGTTCGTCAACGGCATCCTGGGCGCATACGCCCGCGAAGGTGGGCTGGTCGAGGCGCAGGAGTAGGCGACCACCGACCACCATGGACCAAGCCCTGACCGTCCGCGAGATCACGACGCACATCAAGCGCCTGCTGGAGAGCTCTGACCTGCTCCAGCGCGTGACCGTGCGCGGGGAGATCAGCAACTTCAAGCACCACACCTCGGGGCACATGTACTTCAGCCTCAAGGACGAGCACAGCCAGCTCCCCTGCGTCATGTTCCGGGGGGCGGCCAGTAAGCTCGATTTCCGCCCCGAGGACGGCATGCTGGTGGTGGCCGGCGGGGACGTCACCGTGTACGAGAAGGGCGGCCGCTACCAGCTCCTGGCCAAGTTCATGCGTCCGGACGGGCTGGGGGAGCTCTTCCTGGCCTTCGAGAAGCTAAAGGCCCAGCTCGAGGAGGAGGGGCTGTTCGACGAGTCACGCAAGCGGCCGCTGCCGCCCTTCCCCTC
>JBHIEF010000291.1:0-4798 GCA_046760465.1 Armatimonadota bacterium
CTCCATCGGTAACCAGAGGAAGCTGCACGCCGTCGCGCAGGTGGCCTTGAAGGGTCGGCAAGCGGCATGCGTGGTAGCGCTCCGGGACGTTTACCCGGACTTCAGGAGTGCGGGCGAGGCCAAGCAGTGGATAGGCCGCGCCATCCCCGACGACGCCCGCTGTCACGCCCATGCCGCTCAGTACGAGTTCGAGGCCTGGCTCCTGCCGTTCTGGCGCGACATCTGCGAGCACCTGCCCCTGAAGGCCCATCCGCGGCCGCCAGGCGGCCAGCCGGAGGACGAAGACCTCATGAGACCACCTTCTCATCATCTGAGTGAGCTCTACCGCAAGGCCGGGCGCTTCTATGACAAGCCCAGAGATGCCCTCGCCATCCTCTGCCGCAACGACATCACGGTCGCGGCGGAGCAATGCCCCGAACTCAAGTCGCTACTGAACACACTGCTTGCGTGCGCGGGCCTGTCGGCCCGACTGTGAGGTGACTGCTTGATGTCCAACCTGGCCGCCGTCGCGATCATCACAGTGTTCCTGAACGGCGTCGAGGTGCCCCTGACCACGCCGGCCTTCGCCGATCAGGGCCGGGCGCTGGTGCCGGTGCGAGAGGTCTTCGAGCGCATGGGCGCGGTGGTGAAGTGGGAGGGCGCGGAGAAGCGGGTGCGCCTGTCCGCGCGCAATCGCTGGGTCGCTCTTCCGGTCGGGGGCAAGACGGCCATCGCCAACGGCAAGGAGGTACCGGTCGCCGCGACCGCACGGTTCATCGGCGACGCCCTCTTCGTCCCGCTCCGGCCCGCGGCCACCGAGCTGGGGGCCGGGCTGGCCTGGGACCCCGGCGCCAAGGCCGTGTTCATCGCCTTCGATGATCCACGCGAGCCCGTGCAGGCCACCATCGGCGACATCGTCAAGAAGCCCAAGGACTACGACGGAAAGCCGGTGCGCCTGCGCGGTGAGTACCTGGGGTGGAGCGGCTCGGGCCTGGACCGGGCTACCAGCCAGAAGCCCGTCACGCGCAACGACTGGGTGCTGCGCGATGCCACCGGGGAGATATACTGCGCCGCGGGCGGCGCGGCCCGCAGCGATGTGGCGCTGCAACCCATGAGCAGCTACGGTCGGCGCCTCGAGGTCGTGGGCACCGTGCAGATCTCTAGGTGGGACTTCCCTTACATTCGGCCGCAGACCATCACCGCCGTGCAGGGGCTGGAGGGGCTGACCTGCACCGTGCGCACGGACAAGCGCGCGTACGAGCCGGGCGAGCAGGTGCGCTTCGAGCTGCGGCTGGCGAATCCGTTCGAGGAAGTGGTTCAGTTGGTCTTCCCCAGCGGTCAGCGCTACGACTTCGTGGTGCGCAACGAGGAGGGCCAGGAGGTGTGGCGTTGGTCGGTGGGCAGGTTCTTCACCATGGCGATAGGCACCGAGCAGCTCGCGCCTGACGAACCGCGCACGCACGAGGAGGCGTGGGACCAAAGGCCCTCCGAGGGGTTGGCGGCCGTGGAGGTGCCCGGCCGGTACAGGGTGACCGGAGAGGTGATCAAGCAGGTGAAGTCGTACCCGCATCCCTTCCTGCTCCGCGAGCGTGGGCCAGAGGGAGGATAGCCATGGCCCGTCGGCCTCGGGCCGCCCTGGCGCTGGCTTTGGCGATCGGCTGCGCCGGCGCGCTTACGGCCGGCTGCGGCTGCGGGCGAGGGCTCGGCACACAGGGCCAGCTCGAGATCTACGACATCCACCTGGTGGAAGAGGTCGGCGCGGAGGGCCAGGTGGGCCCGGAGGTGGAGGTGCTCTCCCCGCGCGCGGAGGAGCTGCATCTGACCTACCGCTACCGCGGCGCGAGCCCGGGGGAAAAGCTGGCCTGCGAGTGGCAGTGCAACGACCAGCCCCTGCCCGACCTTCGCCGCGAGGTCGAGCTCCCTGCGGCTCAAGGATCGGGGCGCTTCGACCTGGTCATGCGCACCAACCTCCCCGCCGGCAACTGGGAGGCGCGGCTGCGGGCCCGCGAGGCAGTGGTGGCAACCGTGGGCTTTCGCGTGGCGCCGGAGCCGCCGCCCCCCTTGATCACCAACGTGGCCGTGTGCGAGGGCGTGGATGACCACGAGCAGCCCATCAATCCCCGGCGCGTGTTCCCGCCGCGGGCGGCGGCCATCTACGTACGCTTCGACTACACCAACGCGCCGCTGGGCGAGCGCCTCACCTGCCAGTGGAGCCTGGAGGGCGAGGTGATCTCCAAGGCCACCACCACGCAGGAGATCAGTGCCACGGACGGCTCTGGGCACTTCTACCTGGCCAATCCCAGGCGCGAGGAGCTGCCCGCCGGCCGGTACACGGTGGCCATCCTGCACCGGGGGCGGCAGGTGGCGCGGGCTGATTTCGAGGTGGCCCCGGAGGCCGAGGGCGGTGAGGCAGGTGACTGAGGCGGCAGCGGGACTGGCGCGGAGAGGCTGCGCGTGGCTCGCTGCGGCCGCCGTGGCTCTGGCGCTGGCCGCCTGCCAGGCGCAGCCCGAGGAGACGCCACCAGTAGGCGAGACGGACGCATCCGAGAAGCAGGAGAAGCCGATGCCGCCGCCAGAGAAGCTCGAGCTGCCCGGGGAGCATGCCCTGCCGGGGTGGACGACTGCCGGCCCACTGGCAACCTACCCGCGGGAGAAGCTGTCGGACTACATCAACGGCGGCGCGGCCCGCTACCTGGCCTATGACTTCCAGCTCGTCCACGTGCAGCACTACATCCGCGGGCAGGACATCATCATCCTGGAGGCCTACTGCTTCGCCAGCAGCGAGGACGCCTACGGCGTCTACTCCGAGGAGCGCGGCGGCCCAGCGCCGGAGATGGAGCAGGAGGCCAACTACGGCGACGGCCTGCTCCAGGTGTGGAAGGGCCGCTGGTATCTGCGCGTCCTGGCGGAGGCTGCGAGCCAGGAGACCGAGTTGGCCCTCCTGGCCCTGGGCGTGTTGACGTCCGAGAGGATCCGGACAACCGGCCGCAAGCCGAGACTGCTGGAGTTCCTCAGCGAGGAACATCTGCGCGAGAACACGCTGGTCTACTTCCATCAGCAAGTCACCCTCAACCACGTCTACTTCCTCACCGAGGAGAACGCCCTTCACCTGGGGCCGGACACTAACGCCGTCTTGGGCGAGTACGTCGGCCCCGGGGCTCTGTCCATCCGCATTCTGATCGAGTACACCCAGGCCGAGCGAGCCCAGGCGGCCCTGCACGACTTTGTCAGGGCTTACTTCGAGGCTGAGCCGACCGGCCAGCGTCACGTCGGCGAGATGGAATGGGGGGACTACGCCGGCCTCCAGAGGCAGGGCAAGTACCTGCTGATGTGCTTTGAGGCCAAGACGGAGGCGAATGTGCACGCCATCCTCGACGGCATGAGCGAGCACGTGCTGGCTACACTGGAAAGAACGGGGGGAGCGGTCAATGCAGGCTGACGAGCACCCAGGAGCGGGCCGAGCCGGGGGCCTCACGCGCCGAGACTTCTTCCGCCAGACGGCCGGGGCGCTGAGCGCCTCCTTCGCTCTCTCCGGCGGGGCCTGCGCGCGCCAGGGCCCCATCGCCGAGCACACCCCAGTGGCTCAGGCGCCGCCGCGACCTCCTGCGGAGGCCAAGGCAACCAAGGTGGTGCTCATCCGCGACGCCGCGGCCACGGACGATCGGGGGGGCGCCGACGAGGACGTGGTGGGCGCCATGCTGGACGAGGCCATGCTGGCGTTGACCGGGCAGGAGGAGCTCATAGAGGCCTGGCGCCAGTTCCTCCGGGAGGACGACTTCCTGGGTATCAAGGCCAACGTCATGATGACGCCCACCCACTTCCCGGTGGTCAGACGCATCGTGGAGTCTGCCCGCGAGGTAGGCGTGGCCGAGGACCGCGTCCTTGCTTGGGACCGCGGCCAGGGCGGGAGCAGCCTGGCTCAGATCCAGAATCTGCTGGAGAGGCCCAGATGGGAGGTGCCCGAGGAGGAGAAGCCGTTCCAGGTGCCCTTCGATGACCGCGACATCAGCACGGCGGTCACCCAGAAGGCCACGGTGCTGGTCAACGTGCCGGGCCTCAAGGCCCACTGGCTGTCGGGGATGGGCTGCGCCATCAAGAACTGGGCCGGCGCGGTGACCAACATCAATGTGGCGGACCGCAACACCAAGTTCGCCTTCCACTCGGACAGTTGCGCCCAGACGGGCATGCTCAACGCTATACCCGAGATCAGGCAGAAGGAGAAGCTCATCGTGGTGGACGCCCTGCGGCCGCTCTTTCACGGCGGCCCCCAGGTGGACCCGAAGTACCTGTGGAACTACCGGGGCCTGCTGGTCGGCACCGACCCGGTGGCCGTGGACGCCGTGTGCCTCCAGATCCTCCAGGCCAAGCGCAACCAGCACAAGGGCAAGCCCTGGCCCGTCCAGCCCCCGGCCAAGCATGTGCTCGTGGCCGAGAGCGAGTACGGCCTTGGCACTGCCGACTTGGACAAGGTCGAGGTCGTCAAGCTGGGCTGGGAGCAGGGCAGGTTGCTCTAGCCTCGCAGGTGGTGTTTCGGCAGCTTGCTGCCGAAACCGCCGGTCGGATAGGAAACAACGAGGGCCGGGCACATGGCCCGGCCCACCCTGCGGATTGTAAGCGCCCGGGCGCTGCGCGCTAGGCGCTGCTCTCGCCTCCCGAGGCCGGCGGCTCTGTGGGAGTCGCCGCCGGCTTCCCGGCGATCTTCTGGCCGATCTCCGGCAGCTTCTCCAGCAGCTCCTCGAAGTCCACGCCGGAGAGCGCCTCCACCACCGGCGGCAGTTGGCTGATGATGCTGGCCACGTCGCCGGTGATGCGCGAGGCG
>JBHIEF010000292.1:0-4770 GCA_046760465.1 Armatimonadota bacterium
GGCGGCCGCGAGGGCATCGCCTTCTGCCCCCTGCTGGAGCTACCCCGCGGCCGCGGAACCATGATCCTCACCCAGCTCAAGCTCATTCGCAAGCTCCACCAGGAGCCCGCCGCCAGGACCATCCTCGCCAACTGCCTGCGCTACCTGGCTGACTTCCGGCCGACAGCGCGCGACACCATCGTCATCGCGCAGGACTCGTTCTGGGAGCTTCTCAGCCGCCTCCGCCTCGACTACGGCGTCGTGCCCGCCGAGGTGCGTCCGACGCTCCCGGACGGCGGCCTGCTCGTGCACCAGGGCCCCGTTCAGCCCCTCCTCCGCCTGCGCCCGGCCCTGGACCGATTCCTCGACGAAGGCGGCACCTTACTCCTCCACCGCCTCTCGCCACAGGACCTGGAGGCGCTGGGGGACCTGATCGGCGACGACCTGCGGCTCACCCGCAACGCCAGCCCCATCGTCAAGGCGGACGCCCCGGACCCCATCCTCGACCTGGTCACCCGTGAAGACCTCTACTGGCTCGGCGAGCATCGCGGCATAGGCTGGGCAACCACTCCCCTCGCCGCCAACGTGGCCGACTTCGTCTTCACCAAGACCTACACCGGCCGGCCCGACCAGACCTTCGAGGCCGAGGACATGCAGCTCAGCGGCCAGCTCGTGCAACCGGCCGACCAGGGCATCGGCCTCTTCACCGTGGGCAGCCTCTCCCAGCAGGTGGACTTCGGCGACGGCGGCCCCCACGTTCTGGGCGCCCGCATGCGCGGCAGCGTCGCCGAGGAGGTCTGGCCCAACGCCCAGTTCAGCGTGGACGACCAGGCCATGGGCGTCGTCGGCATCATTGACGACCAGTGGCGCGACTACGCCGTCTTCGCCGACGTCCCCGCCGGCCGCCACACGCTCTCCGTCGCCTTCGTCAACGACGCCAGTGGCCCCGGCGAGGACCGCAACCTCTTCGTGGACCGCGTCTTCCTAGCCCGCGACACTCAGCCCCTGACCGGCGTGCAGCTCCTCACCCGCCCGGCCGCCCTCATCCGCATCCCCCGGGGGAGGGGCGCCATCGTCGTGGACCAGATCAACTGGGACACCGAGGAGCGCAACGCCAGCAAGGCCCGCCGCTACGCCTGCGCCCTGCTGACGGCTCTGGGTGCCACCTTCCGCCACCGGCCCGCGGTCGCCCTGGAGGCCGAGGATATGGAGCCCATCGGCCGGCCCGCCTGGTTCCGCCGCGATCCGGCCGGCCTCTACCTGGGCAGCGTTGGCTCAGTCGAGGGCCAGATACGCTGCGCGAAGGGCGGGGACTACGAGATGAGCATCGTCGCCAAGGGCACCCCCGCCGCCGGCGAGTACCCGCTCGTAGAGGTGCAGCTCGACGGCCGGGACGTGGGCTCCGTCCAGCTCGCCAGCACCGGCTGGCAGGGCTACCCGCTCACCATCACGCTCACCGAGGGCGACCACACCATCACCCTCTCCTTCACCAACGACCTCCACCAGCCCCCGGAGGATCGCAACCTCTGGCTGGACAGGCTCGAGTTCCGCACACCGACTGACTGACGTCGTAGGGCAGGAGCTCGCTCGTCCTGAGCGAGGTCGAAGGGCCTCCTGCCCGGCGTTCGCCCTTGTAGGAGCCGCGTCCTCGCGGCGATGCGGGCGCGGGCTTCCCTGGACTGAGCTCGCCGAAGTCAGCCCGCGGCGGTGGGTCGGAGGTGGCCGCCGTCCTTGCCGTGAGCCGTATATGGAGTGCAACATCTCCCGATGTTGCACGTGGCCGAAGGCCACCACGGGTCTGGCAGCCTGCCCCCTCCCGTCAAAGCCCATCCACTCCACAACCGCGTAGGAGCCAGCTCCCGCTCGCGACCTGTCGTGGGCCGTATATGGAGTGCAACATCTCCCGATGTTGCACGTGGCCGAAGGCCACCCCGTCGGCAGTCCCCCAGCCCGGCTCACCCGTGCTAATCCGTGGTCAGCCGCCGACTATCCCGACCCCCCAGCAGGCCCCCCTCCCACCCAGCGCGAAATCGCCCTCAGCGTGTCCACGTGAACCGACAACCGAGGACCGACAACCGAGACACGAAGGCCGAGGCGTGCGCGCTGGTATTGGAGCGCGCCGCCCGCGTGCTCCTGGTGGCACTGCTGTTCGCCGCCCCTCTGCTCCTCGGCTACCCTCGCCCCGGCGGCTACCACTGGCTGGACAAGCTGTCGCCCCTGCTGGTCGAGTACGAGTTCCCGCTGATGCTGAGCCACCTATGGGTCTGCCTGGTGGCGCTGCTGGTGCTTGTGGCCGCCGGCCTGCGGGGCGAGATCGGAGCGCGCCTGGGTCTGATCGGCCTTGGCGCCGTGGCCTTCCTGGTGGCTACCGGCCTGGCCACGCTGCGCTCCGTGTCGCCGCACGCCAGCCTGATCGAGCTGACCCGCGTCTTCGACGCCGTGGCCGTCTACTTCCTGGTGCGACGCCTCTGCGCCACGCAGAACCACCGGCTCGTGTTCCTCGCCGCGCTCGTGGCCGGAGGATTCGCCGCGGCAGCCCAGGGCCTGCGCCACTACGTCTTCACGGCCGCGCGGCTCCACGACACCACCTGGCGCGAATTCGGCCCCTTCGGCAATCCAAACTCCTTCGCCGGCTTCCTCCTGCTTGTGCTCCCTCTGGGCCTCGCGCTCTTCCTGGCCACCGGCCGGCGCATCTGGCGCCTGGTCGCGGGCTTCGTGGTCCTCCTCATGTTGGGGGCGCTGTTCGTGACCGGCTCCAAGGGCGGCCTCCTGGCCTTCCTCCTCGCCGCGGCGGCCTTTGTCCTCATCGTGGCTTGCCCCTGGGCGAGGGGATCGCGGCGCCGCACGGTAGCGCTGGTGGCCGTGTGCCTCCTCCCCATCGTCTTGGGATTCCTGCTCCCCCAGGTGCGAGACCGCTTCGTGGCGGCCTTCACCACCGAATCCCACTCCGGCGCCTTCCGCCTCTACACCTGGCTGGCCACCTGGAAGATGTTCCTGGCCCGCCCCTGGCTGGGCTGGGGCCCCGGCAGCTTCGCCGACCTCTTCCCGCGCTTCGCCATCGCCGGCTTCACCCGCCTGGCCCACAACAAGGACCTTCAGATCGCCGCCGAGGGCGGCGTGCTCTCCCTGATCCCGCTGGCCTTCGTCTTCATCGGCTACCTGGTGCTCTCCCTGCGACCCGCACTCCATGGCAAGAGTGTTGCAGAGCGGGCGATTCCGGCTGCCCTTTTCGCGGGGATCCTCGGATTCTGCCTGCACAGCCTGGTGGACTACGACTGGTATGTGCCTGCAATATGCCTCACAGTTTGGGCAATAATGGCCCTCGAGACGAGGCCTGAAACCCTCCGTTCGAGGGCCCGAAAGCGCCGAGAGAAGGCCTCGGATGCGCCCGCAGTGAAAGCACCAGAGAATGTGCCCCAAACGGCCTCGAAGGGCCTTCAAGTGGCCTTTCTTGGCCTAGTAGTGTCCGTTTTCGGGGCTCTAATGGCCTTTGGGGCGGTCGAACTCGCCGCAACTACACATCTGCACAGGGCGGCGCACTTGGCTCGACGTGGAGACCCGTCGGCCCCGGCAGAGCTGCGGCGGGCGGCGGCGCTCAGTCCGCTGAATCCCGAGCCGCACTTCGAACTGGGGCTAGTGCACGAGCAGTGGGGGCAGGCCTTCGGGTCGCCGCAGGAGCTGTGGGAGGCACGGCGGGAGTTTGGGCGGCTGTCGGAGCTGGAGCCGAGGGCGGCGCGGGCGTATGCGCACCTGTCCTACGTCGAGGCCTTGCTGGGTGACACGGGGCGCTCCATTCGGCTGGCCGAGCAGGCCCTGGAGCGGGCGCCGCGGGACCCCAAGCTCATCGTGCAGTTGGCCAGGCTGTACGCCGCGGCGGGGCAAGCAGGGCGGGCGGAGGCGATGTTCCACCGTCTGCACGGGCTTTGGGAGTCGCCGGCGGCCAAGTACCGGGCCATCGAGGGCATGGTGGAGTGGCGGTACGCGTACGCCTGGGCCTACTTCCATCAACAGGCCAAGGCGCGCGGGGATGAGGAAGGGGCCGACAAGTGGCGCCGGCAGGCACTGGACCTGCTGGACGAGTACGAGAGCTACATGCAGAAGCAGAGCGAGATGCTGAAGGCCACGGGGAGGTGGCCGCCGCCCGATCTGGAGGAGGCGCGGGCGCTGCGGCGCGCCCTTGCAGGGGCGGGCGGGGTGGGAGGATAATCCCGCGCACGGCGGGAAGGCACGCCGCACTCCCCGCCTGCCGGGCGGCGGGCACGACCGGCCGGTGGGCAGGCGGCGGTCTGGGGGCACGCCATGCTAGTCCACGTCATACATGGTCCCAACCTCAACCTGCTGGGCCTACGGGAGCCGGCCCTCTACGGGCGGCACAGCCTGGAGGAGATAGACGCGCTGATACGCCAGGAGGCCGAGGGGCTGGAGGCGCAGATCGTCATCAAGCAGCTCAACCGCGAGGGGGACATCGTCCGGGCCATCCACGACGCGCACGCCGAGGGCGCGGACGCCATCGTCATCAACCCGGCGGGCTACACCCACACCAGCGTGGTAATCCGCGATGCCATCGAGGCGGTGCGGCTGCCCACGGTGGAGGTGCACCTCTCGAACATCCAGGCGCGGGAGGACTTCCGCAAGACGACCCTGACGGGCGAGGTGTGCGTGGGCCAGGTCTCGGGCTTCGGGGCCCACAGCTACGTGCTGGGCCTGCGGGGGGCGGTGCACCTGGTGGAGAAGGCGGCGGGGACTCTGTATGTCAATAGGTGATTGCAGATAGCCATCAGGCTGCGCGCC
>JBHIEF010000293.1:0-4758 GCA_046760465.1 Armatimonadota bacterium
AGTTCTGGACCATGGAGGACCACTGGCTGCACACGCGGAGGCTATCCGCCCCGGTCTCGCGGAAGGTGCCTGCCGCTGACCCGGACTTACCCGAACTGTGTCGGCAGCTGGCTTCCTCGATGTCCAGGCGGCTAGGCCGCTTGTGGTCAATGAGCCACTGAGCGGCCATGGCCCACACGGCCGAGTCGCCAGCTGGAGCTGGCTCCTACGCTGTTGCCTCGGTGGCAGACGGCCGCGCTACTTCTCCACCTGCAGCTCGCACTTGAGCGCCAGGTCGTCTTTGTCGGGGTCGAAGGTGGGGAACTGGAGCTCCAGGGAGAGCTTCTTGC
Source organism: Armatimonadota bacterium (assembly GCA_046760465.1). GTDB lineage: Bacteria > Armatimonadota > Zipacnadia > JAUWAU01 > JBHIEF01 > JBHIEF01. The sequence goes on from JBHIEF010000293.1 coordinate 330, forward strand.
CCTTCCATTCGAGCTTGGCCAGGGGCCGGTCAATGTCGCCCCGGACGCTGTCCAGCTCGGAGGGGAGGACTGCGGCGCCGCGGCCGGTGGCGGCCACGCAGGACAGCACCCACTTGCGCTCGGAGGTGAGCCTGGCCACCAGCAGGTAGCTGCCCGCGTCCAGCAGGGGGAGCTTGCCGGGCGTGACTAGATCGCCCAGGCAGACTATGACGCCCACGATGCCGCCCCGGTTGGGGAGGGACTTGCCGTCCTCGCCGGGGAGCTGCTTGGTGGGCGCGACCACTACCATGCGCTCGCCGCCGGTCGCCCCCACGGCCGCCTGGAGCAGGAACCGGTCCTTGGGGTCGTCCCTGAAGAGCTTCTTGAGGGCCTTGAGGCCCTCCTCGGCTACCTCGCGGGCCTGCTCGGGAGGCATGTTCTCGGATCGCGCCGACGGGGCCGCGAGCAGCAGGGCGGCGAGGGCCACGCCAACCGAGGGGCGGATGCGGGCAGTCTGCATGTCTTCCTCCAGGGGCACAGGTCCTGCTGCCGATTATAGAGAGCGCGGGCTGGATCGTCAAATGCGAGGCCTGTGGGAGGCGGGGGATTCGATTGACCAGCGGGAAGCGCGCGTGCTATCATGTGCCACCCCCCGCTCTGCGTGCAGACGGTTGGTGCGAACAGGGGGAACTCTACAGCGGCGATGGCGACAGCGTGAGGGATGACGCGCGAGGCGCGGCAATTCGTTGAGGAGACGGTAGACAATCTGCCGGAGTTGGAGCTGCTGCTCTACTTCGGCCGGCATCCCCACGCCGTGGATGATGCCGTGGGCCTGGCCGGCCGGCTGCGGAGTCACCCCGAGCAGGTGCAGGCCGCCGCCGAGAGCCTGGCGGCCAAGCGAGTGCTGCGGCGGCGCTCCGGGGATGGGCAGCAGCGCCTGTTCTACGGCCTGTCGCGGGACGAGACGGTGCGGCAGCAGGCGGTGGATCTGGCCCGGGCCTGCGAGGCCGAGGAGGGGCTAAGGGAGAGCCTGGCGCAGCGCTTCGGTCCGGTCGGCCCCCGCTGGCTGTACGAGCAGATCACCGGCTATCTGACCCTGTTCTCCCCCGTGCGCACCAGGCTGCCGGCCGTGCTCCAGTTCCTCTTCATGGGCGGCGTCGCCCTGGTGGTCCACCCGCTGCTGGGCATACGCACGTTGGCGGTGGTGCGGGCCATGGCGGTGATCGTGCTGGTGGCGCTGCTGTCGGGGCTGCTGCTGAGCATGGCCCGGGCCCTGCGCCAGGTGGCCGTGCCACTCAGCGGGCCGGAGCGAAGCGTGATCCGGCGCCATCGCGGGCTCATCTTCCACCCCTGGCACCTGGCCGCGGTCCCCGGCGTGCTCCTGTTCGCCTTCGGCCTGCGCTGCGCGCTGACGGACATGTTCGGCCAGCCCAGCCTGGCGGCAAGTTGGCTGGGAGAGCCGCCTCCAGCGCTGCTGCTGCCGTTCATGGCCCTGCTCATCTGGGACCTGGCCTATCGCCTGGGCGTGGGCCTGTGGGTGTTGGCCGTTTCAGTGTGGCGTGCGTTCGCCCTGCGCAGCGTGTGGCCGGCAGACATCGAGGGCTCTGCCGAGCATGTGCGTCTGGCCTGCCGGCTCGGGCACTGCGACAACCTACTGGCATTGGTTCCCATGAGCTGGGCCGCCGTGGCCCTGCTGCTCCTGGAGCACCGTCCCGCGGCGCTCGGCGCCGTGGGAATGGCCGCAGTCACTCTGGTTGGGTACGCTATCGTGCGCCGCCTGGCGCCGGTTCTGGCCCGGCCTGCCGATGCGGAGGGGCTGGTGCCCCGGCTGGGGCGGCAGTTGCCCCTGGAGGATGGAGCTGAGGTGGCGGTGATCGGCGCGGGTCCAGCGGGCGCGCTGTTTGCGCTGGTCCTTCAGCGAGAGGCAGCCAAGCGCGGGCGGGAAGTCAACGTCACCATCTACGACGGGAAGGACTTCCAGCTAGCGGGCCCGCCGGGCTGCAACATGTGCGCCGGGGTGGTGGCGCGGAGCCTGTGCGAGCGGCTGGCGGACCTGGGGGTGGAGCTGCCGGAGCGGGTGGTGCAGTCGCGGGTGAGGGGGTTTCGGCTGCACACGCTGGCCGGGAGCGTGCTCATAGAGCCGGAGTCGGCGGCGGAGGGCATCGTCACCGTCTTCCGGGGCAACGGGCCGCGCTACACGCCCGAGTCGGAGGTGGTGAGCTTCGACGATTACCTGCTGCGGGTGGCCGAAGCGCACGGGGCACGGGTGGTGCAGCAGCCGGTCCGGGAGGTGAGTCTGCCCACGGAGCCGGGCGGGCAGGTGGTGGTGCAGTATGGGGCCGGGGATCGGCGGTGGGAGGCCAAGGCCGACCTGGTGGTGGGGGCCTTCGGGCTCAACAGCCAATTGGGCGCCCTGATGGAAGGGCTGGGCTTTGGCTACGAGCGGCCGGAGGCGCGTCAGGCGTGCAACGCGGAGATCGTGCTGGCGGCGGAGCCCACGGTGGAGTTCGCCGAGTACATCCACGTGTTTTGCATGGGCAAGCCGGACGTCTCCTTCGCCGCGCTGACCCCGAAGGCGGGCCACCTGACCATGACGGCGGTGGGGCGGGCCGACATCAAGCGCAGTCGCGTGGTGGAGTTGATGGAGGACGCCACGGTGGCGGCCACGCTGGCTCGCGCCCGGGCCGAGGTAGGGTCCACCTGCCACTGCCACCCCAAGCTGTCCATCCGAGATGCGCGCAACATCTACACCGATCGCGTGGTGCTGGTGGGAGATGCCTCCTGCTCGCGGCTGTACAAGAACGGGCTGGAGTCGGCGCTGGACACGGCCGAGATCGCCGCCGCTACGGTGCTGGAGCACGGCGTCTCGTGGAGCGCCCTGGCGACGCACTACTATCCCGAGTGCCGCCGTCGCATCATAGACGACAATCGCTACGGACGCATACTCTACCGCATCAACGACATTGTGCAGCGCTCGCGCCTCTTGCTCAAAGGGCACCTGCGCCTACTGAGAGAACAGTCGCCAGCGGGAGCGGCCATGCGCCGAACGTTGTGGGACATGTTCACGGGCTCGCGGCCGTACCGGGAGATTCTGTGGCAGGCGCTGGGGCTGAAGATCCAAGTCGGCCTGCTGAAGCACACGCTGTTGGCGCTGGCGCAAGGCGCGGACGGCGCATCGCCCGCCCCGGCAGCGCCCGCGGAAGCGAGTCAGGAGCGATAGCCTTGTCCGAGCCCGTTGTTCGTGGAGCAAGGCCGGAGGAGTTCGACGAGGTAGCCAAGGTAATCGCCACGGCCTTTGGCGAGGCCACAGATGAATGGCCGTGGACGCACGTGGCGCGCGACCCAAACCATCGTCCCGAGCTGCATCGCATCTGCGTGGCGGACGGCAAGATCGTCAGCGCCCTGCGCATAGTCCGACACCAGGTCCACTACGGCGGGGCCGTGTTGGAGCACGCGGGCATAGCCGACGTGGGCACTCCGGAGGAGTTCCGCCGGCAGGGGCACTCGACGCGCTGCCTGCAAGACGCCATCGGCTTCATGGAGCAGGAGGGCGCGCACTTCTCCATACTCTACACGGGCATTCAGCCCTTCTACGCGCGCCTGGGCTGGGCCATCCTGCCGCATCAGGTCCCGTGCTATGAGCTGACCAAGGCGCCCGAGGCCGTGGAGGGCGTGGAGGTCTGCACCATGGACCGCGAGGCGCACCTGGCGGGCGTGCGTAGCGTCTACGACGCCTTCAACGCCACCCGCGTGGCAACGACCATTCGCTCCGATGCATACTGGGAGCTGGGGCCGTCCCAGGAGGCGCTGCCCAATTGGCTGGTGGCGCTCACGGATGGCGAGGTGACTGCGTATCTGTGCGGGGTGGTCCACGACGAGGTGCTGGGCGTGCGCGAGTATGGCTGGCTGGGCGGGTACAGGCAGTCGCTCGAGGCGTTGTTCGGCGAGGCCATACGCAGGGGCCTGAAGGAGGGCGCCAAGCGACTGACCTGTCAGCTCGGCGCCGACCGGGCGGCGCGGGACGTTCTGACTGGACTGGCGGCCCCGGCCGAGGCCGTTCGCTGGGACCACGTGATGGTACGGGTGGTTGACCTACAGGGGCTCTTGAAGGCTGCCGAGCTGTGGCTGCGCGAGCGGCCGCATCGCGCCCGCAGCATGCCGCCGGCGGCGGCTGTGAACCTGCGCTGGGAGGAGCAAGTGGCCGGCCTGCGCTACGACAACCGGCTGCTCAGCGTGGTGCCCCAGATGACCGGGCGGGCGGAGCTGGACATGACCGCCGACGAGGTGGTGCAGTTGCTCTTCGGGGACGGGCTGCGGGCCATCCCCAAGGCGCGGCGCCTGCCCCAGCGGGAGCGGCGGCTGCTGGAGGCCGTATTCCCCGGCGAGCACTTCGTGTTCTGGGAGACGGATTGGTTCTGACAGGCGTGGGCGCGGTGCGGCGGACGGCTAG
>JBHIEF010000294.1:0-4752 GCA_046760465.1 Armatimonadota bacterium
GTGAGTCAGTGACGGCATCACCGTAGCACTGGCACTCGCTGTTGCTCTCTGTCTGCTCGTCCCCTGACTGGCCGTCAGCAGGTTGCGTCCACGGCACAGGCGGCGAGCCATGGGCCGCTGGCACACGCTCCGGGGGTGGATCATGCGCATTTGCGTCTTCGGTACGGGTTACGTCGGCCTGGTTGCGGGCGCTGCTTTCTCCAGCACCGGCAACCACGTCGTCTGCTTCGACGTTGACAGCTCCCGTGTGCGACGCCTGCAGTGCGGCGGGCTGCCCATCCATGAGCCTGGCCTAGACGAGCTGGTCCGCTACAACAGCGAGGCCGGGCGGCTGGCGTTCAGCGACGATCCAGCCGCGGCGACACGCTGTGCACAGGTGGTGCTTGTGGCCGTGGGCACGCCCTGCAGCGACACCGGGGATCCGGACATGTCTCAGGTCTGGTCGGCAGGGGATCTCATCGGGCGTCACATGGGGGGGCCTACCATTGTGGTCGTCAAGAGCACCGTGCCCGTCGGCACTGGCGATCATCTCGAGCAGATCATATCCGCGCAGACCTCACACCCCTTCGAGGTCGTGTCCAACCCAGAGTTCCTGAAGGAAGGCGATGCCTTGAACGATTTCATGAAGCCCGCGCGCGTCGTCATCGGCACGGACAGCCCTTGGGCGCGGGAGGTCCTCCGCGAGCTGTACAGCCCCTTCATGCGCACCAGCGAGCGCATGCTGTTCATGGATCGCCGCAGCTCGGAGCTGACGAAGTACGCCTCCAACGCCTTCCTGGCCACGCGCATCTCCTTCATCAACCAGATCGCCTGCTTGTGCGAGCACGTTGGCGCCGATGTGGAGTCAGTGCGCCGGGGTATGGGCTCCGACCCGCGCATCGGCAATCAGTTCCTGTTTCCGGGCGTCGGCTACGGCGGCTCGTGCTTCCCCAAGGACGTGCGGGCGCTCATCCTCATCGGCCGCGCCCACGGCTGTCCGCTGGACATCGCAGAGGCGGTGGAGCGCGTGAACCAGGCGCAGCGCGACGTGTTCGTGGGCAAGATCGTCGGGCGCTTTGGCGACGATCTGGCAGGGCTCACGTTCGCCGTCTGGGGTCTGAGCTTCAAGCCGCGGACCGACGACATCCGCGAGGCGCCTGCACTGACCGTGATTGAGGCCTTGCTGAGCCGAGGCGCCCGAGTGTGTGCGTTCGACCCGGTCGCCAACGCGCACGCTCGCGACTACTTTGGGGATCGCATCGCACTGCGTGAGGGCCTCTACGAGACGCTTGCGGACGCCGACGCCCTCGTCGTGATGACCGAGTGGCAGGAGTTCCGCCATCCCGACTTCGAGGAGATGCGCGACCTGATGCGTCGGCCGGTCATCTTCGACGGGCGCAACCTGTACTCACCACGAGTAGCCGCCGAGCACGGGTTCGAGTACCACGGCGTCGGCCGCCCCGCGCTGGAGCCGCAGGCGGCGGCTGGCACGCAGATGCCTCTCGAGCTCGATGCGCCTGTTACGGGGGCGGCCGGGCAGTAGGGGCCCGCCTCGCCGACCCCGGGAGATGTGGGGGCTGCCACGGAAGTGCCGCCGGCAGGTAGATAGTCTCAAGGAGGAGAACCACAGTCAGGGGAACCGAGCGACGTGAGGACTCACCTCATAGGCGTGGCTCTGGGAGGCGCGTGGCTGGCGCTCGCGCATTTGCCCGCGGTGCCGCCCGTGGCCGCACAGGAGGCAGGCCTGGCGGCGTCTGCCGAAGCCCTCGAGTGGAGCGACGCCCACGACTACCCGACGGCGTCACACCGCTCGCAGCAGCGTGAGTGGCTCGGGCCGAGTTGGAGCAAAGAGCGGGAGCCGCGCAGCCGGGACACCTACGACGATGGCATTCAGTTCGACGTGACCAGGGTCCACGCGGGCGACGCGTTCGACCTGACGGCGACGATCCACGTGGCTCTGGATCCAACTGGCGCAGCGACGCGTGCGGAGACGCTTCGGGTCTGGATAGACTGGGACCACAACGAGCGTTTTGACCCAGACGAGATGGTGGTGGACCACACCGAGACGCTGCCGACTGGAACCACAGTGGAGCGCACCTTCCGCATCAGGCCGCCGGAAGACGCCAAGGCCGGCGACACCTGGGTGCGGGCGCGGCTAGGGTGGGCGGAGGAGGACGGGGAGCTGGGACCGAACGGGCCCCGCGAGTGGGGCGAGGTGGAGGACTACGAGATCGACGTGGTGCCAGTACTCTGGCCACTCGGCGGGGCCGGCGCTCTGGCGTTCATTGACGACGACGAGCCCTTCAACCCCGAGGAAGAGCCGATACCCGAACTCCCACCGGCAGCCCTGCTGGCCGTTGGGCTGGTGGCTCTGGCGTTGACGCGCCGTCGCCTCTGAGGGTCCTCGCTCACCGCCGCTGCCCACGGCTTTGCCACGGGAGTCATTGTGCAATGAAGTGCGTGGTAACTGGAGCGGCAGGCTTCATCGGCTCGCATCTATGCGAGCGGCTGCTGGGGGATGGCCATGAGGTCGTGGCCGTGGACTGCTTCACGGACTACTACCCACGGGCAATCAAGGAAGCCAATGCTGCGGAACTACGCGCTGACCCGAGGTGCGCCTTCCTCGAGGAGGACGTCCTGGAAGTAGACTTCGGCAGCCTGCTGGATGGCGTCGAGGTGGTCTTCCACCAAGCAGCGCAGGCCGGCGTCAGGGCGAGCTGGGGCAGTGAGTTTGACGTGTACGTCCGGTGCAACATCCTGGCGACCCAGCGTCTGTTGGAGGCTGCAAAGGGCAGCAGCCTGCGCAAGATCGTGTATGCCTCGTCATCCTCGGTCTATGGCAATGTGGACCAGATGCCCATCTCTGAGGAGACGCTGCCGAGGCCGGTCTCCCCCTACGGCGTCACGAAGCTGGCTGCGGAGGAGCTCTGCTACCTATACTGGTCCAACTACGGCGTGCCCACTATCTCCCTGAGGTACTTCACCGTCTACGGTCCTCGACAGCGCCCGGACATGGCCATGCACAAGTTCATCCGCGCCATCCTCAACGACGAACCGCTCATCGTGTACGGCGATGGGGAGCAGTCGCGCGACTTCACGTTTGTCTCGGACGTGGTGGAAGCGAACATAGCAGCGGCGGAAGCCGATGCCGCTGGAGAAGCTCTCAACATTGCGGGCGGCTCGGTAACTACTGTCAATGAGGTCATCCGCGCGCTCGAGCGAATCCTGGGCAAGCGCGCGCGGGTCGAGTACGAGAGCCCGGCCAAGGGTGACGTTCGGCAGACCCAGGCGACCCCGACGCGCGCGCGCGAGCTTCTGGGCTATGAGCCGCGCGTGTCGCTTGATGAAGGCTTGCGGCAAGAGGTCGAGTGGTACATGGCGTCCAGGCATTTGCTGGATAACGTCGCAGTGTGAGTGCGCTTGGGTAGCCAAACAGAATGGGGGAAGCGCTCATGACCTTCTGCGCACGCTCTCCTCTACGCATTGACCTGGTCGGCATGACCGACTACCGGCCCGCCTGCCGGGAGATGGGTGGAGCGATTGTCAACGCGCCCATCAACAAGTACATCTACGCCACCCTGAAGTTGCGCGCGGATGGCAAGTACGTCTTCGATGCGCCGGACCAGGACGGGCTCGAGTTCACTGTGGACTCGCACCATCAGCTCGACAGCAAGGGCCCGCTCGGGCTGGTACAGCACATCGTGAGGACGTTCGACGTGCCCTCGGGCCTGAGGCTGACCACGTATTCGGAGTTGCCGGGGGGGGCGGGGCTGGGGTCGTCGTCTTCCGTGGCTACGTGCGTGATCGCACTGCTCAACTCTATCACCGGCCACAGCATGACCGACTACGAGGTCGCCGAGGCCGCCATCCAGGCGGAGGCAGCAGCCCTGGACGTGGAGTACGGCTGGCAGGACCAGTACTCGCCCGTGACGGGTCCTGGGATGAAGTACATGCGCTGGTGGCCGCAGAGCTCGGGCCGGGCGCTGGAGGTCAACCATCTGGCGCTGACGCGGGGCCAGCTCGCGGAGCTGGAGAAGAGCCTCGTGGTCTGCTTCACCGGCAAGAGCCGGCCAGCCGGAGACATCCTGGCCAAGGTGGCGCAGGGCTTCCGCGATGGCGACGAGAGGGTCATCGAGGCCCTCAAAGGCATGAGCGACTGCGCGGGCAAGATCCGGATAGCAGTTCTGGAGGGCAAGCCACGGCGGCTGGGAGAGCTGCTCACGCGGGTGTGGGAGCTGCACAGGCAACTGCACCCGGAGGTAACTAACGAGCTGCTGGATCGCATGTATGAAGCCGCTGCCAGCAAGGGTGCCTTGGGCGGGAGGGTGTGCGGAGCGGGCGGCGGCGGCACCATGTTGTTCTACTGCGAGAGCGGGCGCGAGTATGCCGTCAAGCGCGCCCTGGAGGCCGAGGGCGGCCGCATCCTCGACTTCTCCTTCGCCCACGAGGGCGTACAAGTGTGGCAGTCTGATGGGGGCGAGTAGGGAGGGGTGGTCGCACATGCCCATCTACGAGTACCAGTGCCGGAAGTGCAAGCGAGAGTTCTCGTTCCTGTACGGGATGACGAAGGACTCCACCGACCCGCGCTGCCCGCGATGCGGCAGCAAGCGGCTGGCGCGACTGGTGTCGCGCTTCGCGTCGCCGCGCTCCGAGGAGGACATGCTCGACAGCCTGGAGCCGTCCCACCTCGATCCGGACAACCCCAAAGAGGTCATCAACTGGATGAAGAAGCTGGGCAAGGAGATGGGCGAGGACGCCGACTTCGCCGACGAG
>JBHIEF010000295.1:0-4726 GCA_046760465.1 Armatimonadota bacterium
CGCACAAAACCCCGACACACAAGGCCAACTTGGAAGCCGCCCTCGACCTGATGCATGAGATGGCCTGGGATGAGCCAGGGAAGTAGGTCCGTGGCCCGTCCGGGTTGTGCCTGCGCCGAGGGGCCAGGGGAGGACGACGAGGACCTTACCCCCTCTGCCTCCGACCATATCTATGCCATCGACGGACCGGGCTTGAGCAGCAAGTCCATCACGGGCGGGCCGTACACGGTCATGACAGCCAATCTCCGGGAATGGGTGATGGTCCGCATCTACGGCGTCTGGTATCAGTGCTCTGGGTTTTTCAAGTGGCACTCCCAGGACTGGGAGCGGCCGAAGAACACGACAGAGCTTACCCGTGACTCCCGTGACCGCCAGAAGCTAGGCGACGGCTGGATCGCCGTCCCGGCGAGCCCAAACTAGGAGGGAGCCGCTATGGCGCGCGTCATTCCCGCATTGGTAATGCTGGCTGTTCTGCTGCTACTTGCGGTGAGTGGGGTTGGGCAAGACTGGGCGCAGGGACTCAGGGCGAGGGACCTGGGCGAGCGCCTAGCCGCCCGGGATGCCACACGAACGGCGCACAGGGAGCTGGTGGACTCCTTGCTGGTCTTGGCGCGAGAGGAGACGGAGGCGGATCCCGCAGGCGAAACCAGGCACGGCGTTCCCGTGCACACGGAGCACGAACCGAAGCAAGTCGCCATTGAGTTGCTTGGCGAGCTGCGGGCGCCCAAGGCAGTGCCAGTGCTTTACGCGAACCTCACATACTGCAATCCGCCCTCGCGTACGAGCGCTCTCTTGACATGGCACTACGACTTCCCAGCGGCCGTCAGCCTCTCCCAGATCGGCAAGCCGGCAGTGGGGCCCGCGCTGGCGCACCTGGCGAGTAGCGACGACGAGCTCGAGCGCGACTTGTGCTGCTGGATCATCGAGCAGGTGGAGGGCAAGCAGCTGGCCCCCATCGTGCTGCAACTGGCCGTAGACAAGGAGCAGTACTCCGGGCGCAAGAAACGCCTCCAGGCCGCGCTGGACTACCTCCAGAAGCAGGAGTAGCCTGCGCTGAGGCGCCTCCACCCCTACCGAAGCCCCTCCCCCCCGAGGGGCTTCTCGGCCGCTTTCTGCCCCCTTGGCGAACCTCCCAGCCCGTTTTTGTGTTACAATGGGGTGTGCGTCGCGAAACCATTACGCGGCGCACGCGTCTAAGGCAGGCGTAACGCAGATCACGCACCCTCGCCCCTTGGGCGAGGTCTAACCTGTCAGTGGCCTTGGCGCAGCGTCGCCGTGGGAGGGTCATCCCCATGGACGCAGCAGCACCTCGCACGTCTCCCTTGCGCGTAGCCGCATGCGCGGGCCTTCTACTTCTGTCCCTATCCTGCCTGTTGGCAGATGGCGCCCCCGCACTGGCCGCCAACTACGAGGACATCGTCCTGGCCAACAAGGTCGTGGCCCGCATCCGCGATTGCGGCCCCTTCGACAACCTGTGGCAGCGCGCCGCCAAGATCAACAAGAACATCAACGACGCCTTCGAGTGCGAGGACGTGGGCCATCCCCGCATGTGGATGGCCTACGAGGGCGGCCGCTGGACCGTCTACATCGGCAAGGTCAGGCTCCTGTCCGTGCTGCCTGGCGATGCCGCCGGCGCCGGCCGCACCGAGAAGAGCCTGGCCGGCATCTGGATGGCCAACTTCCGCCAACGCTTCCCCGAGGCCGAGCCCGTCATCCACATGGACGACCCCTTCGGCACCGGGAGCACCGGCCCTCGCGGACCCGGCCACACGCCCGCTGAGGACCCCAACGCCCCTCTGCCCGAGCGTCACGATGAGGACCTGCCCGCCGAGGTGCGGTCGGTTCTCGACGCCTTCGACGCCGCGCGCGCCAACCGGGCCGACGATGTCGAGGCCGCGGACCGGCAGCTGGCCCAGGACCTCCTGCGCAAGCTCAACCTGGGCGGCCCGCCTCCGGACGAGGATCGGGCCCTGGGCCACCTGCTCAGCGCCTTCATCTGGGTCCGTCGCCTGCCGGCCGCGACCTTCGAGGCCAAGCGCGTGCGTGGAGCCGAGCTGGCCCTGGAGCGGCTGCGGCAGTGCCTGAAGCCGCTCAGGCGCACGGCCCAGAACGATCCCCCGCCCCCGCCGCCCGGCAAGATCAGCCCCGAGTACCGCACCAGCGTCGGCGACGTCGCCAGCCTTGCTCTGCGCGTGGCCGGCCCGGCCGGCGCCAATGATGAGAACGGCAATCCTCTGCTCTCCGCCCAGCTCGTCGCCAGCGCCGACCTGACGGCGGAGACCGTGGAGGTCAAGGAAGACTCCTTCGTCGTGCGCGTCTCTGTGGCCAACGCCAAGGTCACCGCCAACGACGCCAAGCTGCCCCTGGAGCGCGACAGCGGTGAGGGCCTGCTCGAGGTGGACCGCCACGGTCGGGTCCTCAAGGCCGAGGTCGCCGACCTTCCCGATCTGCTGGGGGCGGGTGAGCAGGGCATGGGCCTGCTGGCCGGCGTGCTCAGCCTGGGTCGGTTCACGGGCGAGCCCGTGGGCGTCGGCGACTCCTGGGCCTTCGACCAAGAGGCCCAGGTGGGCGACAAGCCGATGAAGATCCACTTCGAGACCCAGGTGGCCGCCATCGAGCAGCCCCTGCTCAGGCTCGTGTCTAACGCCACTGCCGACGTGCCGGCTCTGCCACTGAAGCTGTTTGGAGGGAACTTCCCCCTGCGCGGGGGGACGCTCAAGCTGGAGCAGGTCGAGCGCGAGTTCGACTACGAGGCCGGGGTGCCCGGGCCCACCAGGGGCCGGCTGCTGGTGGACCTCGACAGCGAGCTGGAGGGCACCAACATCAAGATCCAGGCCCAGTTGGACCTCTCCCTGGGCCCGGCCGAGCCCGAGGCGGAGGAGGCGCCGGTCCCGTAGACTGGGGTTCAGAGAGGCAAGCACAGAGCCCGTCCTTGACAGGACGGGCTCTTTTCTTGCTTGACACCGCGGCCGGCGACTGGCTACTCCTCGGGGTCCGTCTGTCCGGCGGCGTGGACCGGCACTCCCCACCGCCACGGGCCTGCGATAACGCGGCCCCTGACATTGGCTGCCGGCACGGGGCCGAAGTCATCGCTGTCGTCGGACTCCGGCCGATTGTCGCCCAGAACGAACAGCCGCTCCTCAGGCACCGTCGTTGGGCCCCACGTATAGACCCCGTGCCTGGTCTGCTCCTCAGCGGGCCCGATCTCGCCGTTCACCAGCAGCCGCCCCCAGCGCATCTCCACCTCATCGCCGCTGAGCCCCACCACTCTCTTTACCAGCAGGCCCGGTTGCGGCCCGCCCACCAGCAACACGATTTGGCCGCGCTCCACCAGCCCCAGACGCGGCGTGAGTTTGTCTACCAGCACGTAGTCGCCTGCCCGCAGGGTCGGCTCCATGGAGTTCCCCTGCACCACGGCGACCTCCACCAGGTAGAACTTCGCCAGCACTACGATAGTGGTTGCCAGCGCCAGCAGCTTCAGCTTGTCCACCAGCGTGCGCCGCTTGCGCGTCCGTGGTGGTGATTGCGCCGCCTTGGTCGTTGCCTGTGCCACTTGTCGCTCACCTGTGCTTGAGTGTATCCGTCCGCAACGGTATGCCACATACTTGAACGAATCCGTAGCATTTGTTGATCCTGTTTGGCCCTCCCGTGTCATTCTGCTTACACGCGCTAGCTCAACTGCGCCTATGTGCCGTGTCGCCGTTGTGCCCTCTCCGCCTTTCTGCGGGCCAACCGTCGGCCAGGTCACAGCTCTGACCGCCACAGGCCTTGATGAGAATCACATCACGCGCGCGTTGGCTGCCGCCCCCGAGCGCCCGCAGGCAGGTGCGTCCGTGGTCGCGTGGAAGAGTGGCCTGCCCCCGCAACAGCCGGCCGCGCAAAGGAGCCTACCAGACATGAAGTGGGCGTTGAACACCTACATCGTCGGTCAGGACTGGGAGCTTGACGAGATGATCGAGATCGTCGCCGCCACCGGCTACGACGGCATCGAGTTCCTCCAGGACTTCGAGCAGAAGCACGGCGTGGAGGCCGACGCGTCCGCCGAGTACCTGGCTGAGGTGAAGGCCAAGATGGCCGCCGCGGGGCTGGCCACCGCCTCCGTCACTAGCTGCATGAACTTCCACTCCCTCGACGATGACGAGCGCGGCGCCAACCTCGCCCAGGCCAAGCGCGCCATTGACGTGGCCGAGCGGCTAGAGTGCCCCTACGTCCGCGTGCTCGGCGACCGGCTTCCCGACGACGACACGCGCGACACCGTGTTCGGCAACATCGCCGATGCCATGGGCGAGCTGGCCGAGTACGGCGCCCACAAGAGCATCCGCGTCTCCATCGAGATGCACGGCAGCTTCTCCGACCCCGCCAATGCCGTGCCGCTCATGGAGCGCGTGGCCCACCACAACTTCGGCATCGTCTTCAACAGTCAATGGCGCGGCCCCGAGGACAACCCCTGGGGCCTCCCGCCCGGCGCGCCCTCCATCCGCCCGCTCTGGGACCCCATCGCCAAATACGTCACCTCCGTCCACCTACACGCCATGGAGGAGCCGGACGTGCTGGGCTACTACCAGGAGATGTTCGACCTGCTGAAGGCCGACGGCTTCGAGGGGTACATCTGCAACGAGTCCGCCTACCGCGGCCCCGACCCCGAGAAGGTCCTGCGCCTCTACACTGCCCTGTTCACTGCCATGACGCGCTAGCGCTCCGACCTTGTCATTCTGAGCTTGCGGCC
>JBHIEF010000296.1:0-4600 GCA_046760465.1 Armatimonadota bacterium
GGAGGCCCGGCAATGCGCCCGCAGGCCAGCGGGTGGATGAGGGCCCGGCGGGGTACGAGGCTGAGGAGGCCGCGGACGAGGAGGAGGGTGTGGACCCAAACGCGTACGTGAGCAGCACGTATCTGGGCGGGCGGGGGAGCAGGGAGCGGCTGGCGAAGCTGATCGAGGAGGGCGTGCTGGTTGACGGCAAGACGGTGAAGCTGGAGGCCTTCAGCCGCGAATACTCGCAGGCCTTCTCCATCCCCACCAAGACGGCCCTCAGCCTCAGCGCGGAGACCGAGCGCGGCAAGGCCGGCGTCAAGGGCGGGCTCACCCATCTACAGGTGGGCATCCAGGCCACTGAGCGCGAGGCGCCCAAGCGCCCGCCGCTGAACATCTGCCTCGTGGTGGACCGCAGCGGCTCCATGGGCCAGGAGGGCAAGATCGAGTACGCGCGGCAGGCCGCCATCGAGGTGGTGGAGCGCTTGGCGGCCAGTGACACCATCGCCCTGGTGGCCTACGACCACGCTGCCGAGGTGCTCGCCAGCGCGCAGAAGGCGACCAACAACGAAGCGCTGCGGCAGAAGCTCGCGGCGCTCCAGCCGGGCGGCTCGACGGACATCTACTCGGCGCTGGAGCTCGGCTACAAGGAGGTCGAGAAGGGCCTCGCAGCCGACGCCATCAACCAGGTCATCCTGCTCTCCGATGGCATGGTCACCGCCGGCACCTCGGACCTGGGCGCCTTCGGCCGGCTGACGGCCGGCATGTTCGACCAAGGCATCCAGGCCTCGGCCATCGGCATGGGGCTTGACTACGACGAAGAGCTGATGATGACCGTGGCCCGGGAGGGCAAGGGCAACTACCACTTCGTGCGGGACGCGGCCAGCATCGGCGACATCCTGCGCGAGGAGATGGACGACCTCACCCACGTGGTCGCCAAGGCGCTGCGGCTGCGCATCCACCTGGCCGAGGGCGTCGAGGTCGTCAGGGTGCTCGGCTCGGCGCAGATGGAGGAGGAGGCAGTGGAGGCCGCCAAGGAGACCGAGCGCAAGGTGGACGAGCGGGTCTACCGGGAGCTGGGCATCAGCAGGGATCGGGAGAAGATCGAGGACGAGCCGGGCATCAAGATGCTCATCCCGCAGTTCTACATGGGCGACAGCCATGTAGTCATGCTGGAGATCGAGGTCCCGCCCGGCAAGGGCACGCGCAGGGTGGCCGACGTCTACCTGAAGTACAAGGACGTGGTGTTCCGCCAGAACCGAGACATGCACGAGCCGGTGGAGATCGGCTACACGAGCAACGAGGAGACCATGTTGGCCTCCATCCGCCAGCCGGTGAAGAAGAACGTGCTGGGCTTCCAGACCGGGGAGGCGCTGAAGAAGGCGGTCGCGTTGAGCGCGCGCGGGGAGAACGGCAAGGCGGCCAAGGCGATTGACGAGCAGATGGTGGTGCTGGGCGTGGCCGCGCGGGAATGGAAGGACCCCGATCTGGACAAGGACGGCGCTTTGCTGGCCGCGTACAAGGACGTGATCGGCGGCCTGGGCACGCGCTACGTGGCCGACACGGAGCTGGGCCAGTACCTGGCGAAATCGCTGACCTACTCGGCCTATCAGCGGACGCATTGAGGAGGGCGCGCCATGGCGATACGCAATCGCGGGGGCTTGGTGCTGGGGGCGGCAATGGCGAGCGCCCTCACCGGGGGCGCTGCCATTGCCCAGGTGGACCTGTCGGGGTTCGAGCGGGTGGGGGAGGTCGCGGTGCCGCTGACCGGGCGCGAGGTGGCTCTGCCGCTGCCCGAGGGGGCGGGCCCCGCGGACCTGCGCATCGTACTGGCGGGACTCTTCGAGTGTTCCTACAACGGCAGGACGTACGACGCCTTCAACACGCGCAGCGACATGGGCGAGTTCGACCAGCGGCATGACTACGTGCGCTGGTCGCCGGAGGACATGGAGCCGGCCGACTACGACGCCTCGACGCACCAGTGCGTGCTGAAGCTCCGGGAAGGCGAGGGGGCCCTGCCCCGCACAGTGACCGCCTGGGTGAACGTAGACCAGTTCGTCACGGACTTCATCACCGTCACCCCTTCCGAGGTGCAGGCGTCGCTCAGCGGCGACCTGCGGTTGGAGTTGTGGCGGGCTACGCGGTCGAGCCCAGGGCCTCTCATCGTGGGCGCCATCTTGCTGGCGTTGGTCGTAGTGGTGGCCAGCGTCCTGCTGCGTCGGGGCAGGCCCGCCGAGGAAATGGCCGACGTGGCGGAGTTGCTGGCGCGCATCGAGCGCAAGTGCGAATCGGCTCTGAGCGGCATCGAGGGCCAGCGGGCGGACGCCTTCGAGCTGAGCTCGCAACTCGAACGCCTGCGCGACGGCGCGCAGGAATTGGCCGAGCACATCGCGGCCTTCCGAGGCGCGGCGGCTACGGTTGACCGGCAGCAGCTCGAGGGCGAGATCGCGCAGGTCCAGCAGCAGCTCCAGCAGGCGGAGCGCGATGACCTGCGCTCCGAGATCGAGTCTACGCTGGCCGCCAAGCGCAAGCTGAGCGACTTGCTGGCCGACACCGACGCCAACGAGGCGCGCTACCTGCTGCGGCTGTCGAAGATCGAGTCCACCATTGACGCCACCACCATGTGGGTCACCGGGCAGGAGACGCGGCTGGCCGACGAGGTCGGAGAGGACCGAGCCATCGCCGAGCTGGACCAGGAGCTGGAGTCTCTGGACGCGGCCATCGAGGAGCTGAAGGTGTTGGACTGAGGGGAATCACGCCGGGCGGGAGCTCGCTTGTCCTGAGCGGCTGACCTCTCGGTCCGCCAGCCGAAGGGCCTCCTGCCCCACATGCTGAGGATGTCATTTCGAACGAAGTGGAGAATCTCGGGCCTGCCCAACGACGAGATGCTCCGCTCTGCGGATTCGGGGAATCTGCGCGGACTCCCCAGAATCCGCAGCTCAGCATGACGGCGAGCCGGCGCCGCCTGGCCTCAGTGTCCGCCCGTCAGCGGCACGAAGCTGACCGGGAAGATGATGTGCTGGTCGAACTTGCCGTCCTTTCTCTTCTCGACCAGCGTGAGCTGCTGTAGGCTGAAGGGGCCGCCCACGGGAATGACCATCTTGCCGCCCTTCTTGAGCTGCTCCTTGAGCGGCGGGGGGACGTGGTTGGCGGCGGCGGTCACCACGATGCCATCGTAGGGACCGTGCTCCTTCCAGCCGTAGTAGCCGTCGCCGATCTTGGTGGTGATGTTCCTGTAGCCGAGCCGCTGGAGGCGCTGCTTCGCCGGCTTGGCCAGCCCCTCGATGATCTCGATGGTGTAGACCTCTTTGACTATCTCGGCCAGCACCGCCGCCTGGTAGCCCGAGCCGGTGCCGATCTCCAGGCACACGTCGTGCTTGTCCGGCTCCAGCAGCTCGGTCATCTTGGCCACGATGTACGGCTGGCTGATGGTCTGGCCGTAGCCGATGGACAGGGGGGTGTCGGCGTAGGCCTGGGCCTTGCGCTCGTCGGGCACGAACTCCTCGCGCGGCACCTTGGCCATGGCCGCCAGCACGCGCTTGTCCTCGATGTCCCTGCCGGGCCCCTTGAGCTGCCTCTCCACCATGCGCTGGCGGAGCGACCCGTAGCCGTCGGCGAACAGGCTCTTGTAGACAAGCGCGCCGACCAGCGTCGCAACCAGGATGACGAACACAACGTCTGCTACTCGCCGCTTGGCCTCGGCCCTCATCAGCACCACCGCCCAAGTGCACGTCTCTACCTACACCAATTCCCCGCGCGCGGAGAAGTTCCCTCGTCTGGCGGCCGGCGCTCTAGTCGGGGCGAGACGCCCCTCCTACAGGGTTGGGGTGGCGGGCGCACGCCTCCAGGAGGTTGCGGAACCACTTCTCGTCGCCAAGCGCAGGAAGGCGGCCATGTTGCGGCGGTCGTGCTCAACGGTCGCCTCCGGCGTCTCCATGATGAACGGCAGGCGGCGCAGGCGGGGGTGGTTGACGATGAGGCGCAGGCCCTCCCTGCCCATCAGGCCTCTGCCGATGTGCTGGTGGCGGTCTCGACGCGCGCCGCAGGGGGCCTTCGAGTCGTTGAAGTGGATCAACTCCAGCCGGGAAGCGCCCACGTGCTCGTCCCCCGCGGCGATGCGCGCCTCCAGCCCAGGCCCCGTGGTGATCTGGTAGCCCGCAGCGAAGGCGTGGGCCACGTCCAGGCACGTGCCCACGCGCGACTTGCAGGCCAGCAGGTTCACAATGTCGCCGATCTCGCTGAAGGCGTTGCCGATCAGGTTGCCGGCGCCGGCCGAGTTCTCCAGCAGCAGCCGCACGCCCTCGGGCGCGTCGCGCAGGGCCTCGTCAACCGCGCTGGCGACGCTCTCGATGGCCTGCTGGCGAGGCTGTTCGCCCGCGCTGCCGATGTGGGTCACGACATAGCGCGCGCCCAGGACGAAGGCGCGGGTCATGTCCAGGCGGAGCGACTCGATGGACCTGCGGCGCAGCACGGGATGGTCCGTGGCGAGGTTGAGCAGGTACTGGGTATGGACGATGAGCGGGGCGATGCCCAGTGAGGCCAGGCCCTCTCGAAAGGCCGTCACCTCGCCGGGGTCCAGCTCCCTCAGGCGCCAGTTCCTCGGAGAGCGTGAGAAGACCTG
>JBHIEF010000297.1:0-4565 GCA_046760465.1 Armatimonadota bacterium
ATGGAAATGCGCTACCTCGACAACTGGACCTACGCGCGCGAGCGCTGGATCGGTTGGTGGCGGGGCGAGGAGTACGAGCGCCCGCTCATGCGGGTGACCGCGCCCAACGGACAGCGGCCGCGCAGGCTCCCGCCCGCCTCCAGCCTGGAGCAGCGCTGGACCGATCCGGACTACGTGGCCGCGGCGCACGCCGAGAACATGCGCTGCACCTACTGGGCCGGTGAGGGCATCCCGGCGCACGTCGTCAACCTCGGGCCCTCCATCATGGCCGCCTATCTGGGCGCCCCCTTGCACCTGATGGAGACCACCACCTGGCCCGATCCCATCGTGGACGACTGGGACCAGTACGAGCCGCACTTCGACCAGGGCAACCGCTGGTGGCAGGCCACCAAGCGAATCACCGAGGCCTGCGTGGAGGCCTCGGGCGGGAGCTACGCCGTCGGCATCACCGACCTGGGCGGCGCCGAGGACGTCATCTCCTACCTGCGCGGCCCCGAGCGCATGTGCCTGGACGTGCTCGAGCGCCCCGAGGTGATCAAGCGTCACCTGGACTGGGTCATTGATCTCTGGATGCGGCTCTACGATGAGCTGTGGGCCATCACCCGGCGCGCCACCAGCGGCTCCACCGGCTGGCTGCGCGCGTGGTCGCCCGGCCGCTACTACCCGCTCCAGTGCGACTTCTCGTGCATGATCTCCGCCCAGATGTTCGAGGACCTGGTCATCCCCGGTCTGGAACGCCTCACCCGCTGGCTGGATCACTCCATCTACCACTGGGACGGGCCGGGCGCGCTCCAGCATCTAGACGCGCTGCTCGACCTGCCCCACCTGGACGGAATCCAGTGGACCCCCGGGGCGGGCAACCCAACCGTCTCCCACTGGCCGGACCAGCTCATCCGCATCCAGCGGCGCGGCAAGCTCCTATGGCTCTTCTTGAGCCCCGCCGAGGTCAAGCGCGTGCTGGAGTACCTCTCCCCCCGGGGCGTCTTCATCGAGACCAGCTGCGGCAGCATGCAGGAGGCCGACGACCTGCTGCGCATGGCGGTCGCCTGGTCGCAGGACGCGCCCCGCCGCTGAGCCGCCCCCCGTCCTCCTCGCCCGTTTCCCTTTCCCACAGGCTGCACGGCGCCGATAGACTACCTGGAGGCACGCCGCCTTCGCGACCCCGCAGGAGGTGAATCGGATGTCGGAGACGCCGACCGCAGCCGAGGTCCTGAACCTGGGGATCGAGGCCGAGCTTCTGGGCGAGAACCTGTACGGCAACATCGCCGCGAAGGCGACCGACCAGGCCACCAAGAACCTGTGCGCCGTGCTGGCCGCCCAGGAGCGCGATCACGTGCGACAGCTCCGGGAGCTCGTGGACGAGTGCGACGACTCCGGCGACGAGTCACGAGCGATGCAGGAGGCCAGAAAGCGTCTGCATTCCTCCTTCACGCAGCGCGTGCTGCCGGCGGCCAGGCGCATGGCCGGTCAGATTGGCCACCTCCACGCCACGCCCGAGCTCTACCAGGTCGCCATCGGGCTGGAGAGAGACGTGATCCGCTTCTACCAGGAGCTGCGCTTCGTGGTCCCCGTGGGAGTGCGGCGCACAGTGGACGTCATCCTCAACACCGAGCACCTGCATCTGACCAAGCTCCAACGCCAGGTGGGCGAGGTCACCTAGAGCGCAGGGAGGGAGCGGCCGGCGGCCGGCGAAATGCGCCTGAGCCAGGCACACTGCGCCTCGGCTGGCCCGCGAGGCGAGGGGAGTACGGTCCATGAGCCAGGAGCAACCGGGTGTCGAGATCGTGGAGGGCGGCCTCGAGGACGTGGAGACGGTGTTCGCCATCACCCGCGCGGTGTTCCACGACCACGGGGACGGCACGGCGCCGGTCGAGCCGCGCAGCGAGCAGGAGCGCACCGAGCTGGAGGTCAAGCTGCGGCGGCTGCACAAGCGCATCGAGGAGCACGCCGCCACCATCTTCCTGGCCCAGGTTGACGGCCGCTCCGTGGGCTTCTCCATCGGCTACGAGAGCGAGCCGGGGCTCTACTACTACTGGCTCTCGGCCGTGCTGGCCGAGCATCGTCGCCGCGGCATCGGCAAGCTGCTGCTGCACGCCCAGATTGACGACGCCCGCCAGCGCGAGTTCGACGCCATCTGGTTCGCCGCCGACAACGAAGCCGTGGACATGATCATCATGGGCCTGCACGAGGGCTTCAGGATCGTCAAAGCCGAGTACAGCGCCCAGCACGAGTGCGTCATGGTGCACATGCAGAAGGCCCTCAAGTAGCGCCGCAGCGGTTGCCAGACATGTATGACATCGAGCGAGCCACGGCCGATGTGCGGGTCGGCCGATTGGTCATCGTAACCGACGACGCCGACCGCGAGGACGAGGGAGACCTGATCCTGGCGGCGGAGCACGCCACCGGCGAGCGCGTGAACCTAATGCTGCGCCAGGGCGGCGGGCTGCTGCTGGTGGCCCTGACGCAGCAGCGGCTGGCGGAGCTTGACCTCCAACTCATCCAGCCCCGCAACGCCCCGCCCCACGCGCCGCGCATGGCTCTGCCCGTGGACGCGCGCCACGGCGTGGGCACCGGCATCTCGGCCGCCGATCGGGCCACCACCATCCGCAAGCTGGCCGCTCCCGAGGCCGGCCCCGAGGATTTCGCCGTGCCCGGCCACGTGCTGGTGCTCGCCGCTGCTGCCGGCGGCCTTCGGGAGCGGCGCGGCCACACCGAGTGCGCGCTGGAACTGATGCTGCTGGCCGGCCTGTACCCCGCGGCGGCCATGTGCGAGGTCATGACCCCAGACGGCCGCATGGCCCGCGGCGAGGAACTGGCCGCCCTGGCCCAGCGCATCGGCGTCGGCATCGTGGGCGTGAGTCAGATCGCCGAGGCCCTAGGCGGCGCCTAGGCGGGTACATTCCGGGTGCATGATGGAGGACACCGATGGCCTTTGACTACGAGCTGGCGAAGTTCATCCCCTTCCGCGACCTGGAGGCCTGCAAGCGCGTGCGGGCCATCACCCGCGAGCAGATCTGCGACCATCCCAACCCGGACTTCAACATCCGCGTCATGCAGGGCGAGAACGAGTTCTACACCGCCTTCGCCCTGGACATCGTGGGGCGCATCCGCGAGGCCGCCGAGGCCGGCCGGCAGTTCGTGGGCATCTTCCCCGTGGGGCCCATGCCTCAGTACGAGATCGCCGCCCAGCTCATCAACAATGCCCAGCTATCGCTGAAGCACGTGCACACCTTCAACATGGACGAGTACGCCGACCAGGACGGCAACACCGCCCCGCCCGACTGGGAGGGGTCCTTTCAGAGGGCGATGAGGGAGCGCTTCTTCGCGCTTATTGACGAGGAGCTACGCCCACCGCCCGAGCAGATCCACTTCCCCACCGGCGACAACATCGGCGACTACAGCAAGATGATCGAGGACATGGGTGGGGCGGACATCTGCTATGGCGGCATCGGCTGGTGCGGCCACATCGCCTTCTGGGAGGCGCATCTGGGCGACGAGTTCGAGGACATGGACAGCTACAAGCAGGCGGCCGCGCGCATCGTCGAGCTGCACCCCATGACCATCATGCAGAACGCCCTGCACTCCTTCGGCGGCGACTGGTCCTGGGTGCCGCCCCAGGCCGCCACCATCGCCCCCCGCGACATCCTGGGCGCCAAGTACCGCTCCTTCTGGCTGGACGGCGACCTGGGCGGCGGCGTGAGCTGGCAGCGCTTCATCGCCCGCCTGGTGGCCCACGGCCCGGTCAACAAGTACGTGCCCGGCTCCATCCTCCAGGAGGTCCCCACCACCTACACCATCCTCGGCGCCGTGGCCGACGACGTGGAGATACACATGGCCTAGGCTGAGCGGACGTCGGCGCGTAGGAGGCAGCTCCCGCTGCCGACTAGGCCTTTTCGTCGCACTCGTAGCGCAGGAGCTGGCACTGCTCTGCGAAGCAGCGCTTCGCTGCGCAGCACGAGCCTCCTGCCCGCTTCGCTCGCCCAGCCTGTCAACCATCCCCTACTCCCCCATCACCTTCACCACCACCCGCTTGCGCCGCTGGCCGTCGAACTCGGCGTAGTAGACCTGCTGCCAGGGGCCCAGGTCCAGCGCGCCCTCGGTGATGGGCACGATGACCTCGTGGTGGATGAGCAGGCTCTTTAGATGCGCGTCGCCGTTGCTCTCGCCAGTGCGGTGGTGGTGGTAGTCGGGCCCTTTGGGCGCCAGCCGCTCCAGCCACTCGTCAATGTCCTGGATGATGCCGGCCTCGGCGTCGTTGACGTACACGCCCGCCGTGATGTGCATGGCCGACACCAGCACGAACCCCTCCTGCACGCCGCTCTTCTCGACGGCCTCGGCGACCTCGTCCGTGATGTTCGTGTACTCGCGCTGCTTGTCGGTCTGGAACCACAGGTACTCGGTTGCGGATTTCATCGGCCCTGTCTCCCTTCCCGAGGTTGTGCCGATTTGGCGCTGGACGGGGGTTTGAGGGATCGGCACGACTGCGCACTCGCTCCACCTCCGTCCAGCGCTAAGAGCCTATCCCAAGACCGAGGCTCTCGGTGGGCTGTCATTCTGAGCGCAGC
>JBHIEF010000298.1:0-4529 GCA_046760465.1 Armatimonadota bacterium
AGCGCCAGCGCGTGCTCTCGATGGCGCGCACGCTGGCGAACAGGAAGAAGACGATCACGCTAAGGAAGTAGACCACGTCCTTCAGCCCCACGACGCCCTTCTCGAACTCGGACATGTGCTCGTGGATGCTCAGTTGTCGCAGCACGTCGGCGTAGACGCCGGACTGTGCCTGGGCCAGCCAGCCGATGAGCCAGAACAGCAGCAGGATGAGCAGGGCCACGATGGCGGCGGCCAGTTGGCTGCGGGTGAGGGTGGAGGCCAGCAGGCCCATGCTCAGGAAGGCCGAGCCGCACAGGATCCAGCCCAGGTAGGACACCACCATGGGCCACATCTCCGGCCACTGGTTGCTGGTGGAGTGAGTGATGGCCGTGATGATGATGGGGAACTCCAGGGTGGTCACCAGCACGACCCCGTAGAAGCCGAGGCCGGCGAGGTACTTGCCCAGGACCACCTCGTACTCCTTGACCGGGGAGCTCATCAGGATCTCCAGCGTGCCGCTGGACTTCTCCTCCGCAAACAGGCGCATGGTGACCACGGGCGACATGAGGATGAGCAGGAAGACGACCGTGCCGGTGAAGTTGCGCAGGCTGGCCTCGGAGCCGCCAGGACTGGCCGTGGTCATCAGAGCGAACACCAGTCCGCCCACGAGCGCCATGAAGCAGATGACGGCATAGGCCATGGGAGAGACGAAGTAAGACTTAAACTCTTTGCCGGCGATGGTCAAGACGTTTCTCACTGGGCCGGCACCCCCTCTTCCTCAGTGGTGAGCTCGAGGAAGACGTCCTCCAGGCTCAACTCGACCCGCCGCAGTTCGAGTAGGCCCCACTCCCTCTCCACGGCCAGGCGCGCCACCGGCTCGCGCACGTCGGCATCCACTTCGCAGTTGACGACGTAGGCGGCGCCGGGCTCGCCGGTGGAGTCTGCGGGCACGACCTCAGTGACGTCGTTGAGGTCGCGGATGGCGCGCGGGACGCTGGTGGACTCATCGCGCACCTTCAGGAAGATGCTGTGGGCGCGGCGGATCTGGCTGGTCAGGTTGACGGGCGTGTCCTCGGCCACGATGGTGCCGTTGTTGATGATGATCACCCGTTGGCAGGTCATGCTGGCCTCGGGCAGGATGTGTGTGCTGAGCATGACCGTGTGGCGGCCGGCCAGGCTCTTGATGAGCTGACGCGTCTCGATGATCTGGGCCGGGTCGAGACCGATGGTGGGTTCGTCCAGGATGAGCACGTCGGGGTCGTGCACCAAGGCCTGCGCCAGGCCCAGGCGCTGTCGGTAGCCCTTGGAGAGCTTGCCGCACAGCGTGTCGGCCACCTCGGTCACGCGGCACTGCTCCATGACCTCGTCCACGCGGTCATCGCGGTCGTGCTTGTCCACGCCGCGCAACTTGGCGCAGAAGCGCAGGTAGCCGACCACGCTCATGTCGGTGTAGAGCGCGGCGTGCTCGGGCAGGTAGCCGATGTGCTCACGCACCGCCAGGGAGTCTTCGCGCACGTCGTGGCCGGCGATGGTGGCCGTGCCACGTGTGCTGGGCAGGAAGCTGGTCAGGATGCGCATGGTCGTGGTCTTGCCGGCGGCGTTGGGGCCCAGGAAGGCCACGACCTCGCCCTCGGCCACGCGGAAGTTCACGTCGTCAATGGCCCTGGTGCGGCCATAGTACTTGGTTAGCCCGTTGGCTACGATCATGGGCATTGCCTCCTGCTCAGCGGACGGCGTCCTGTGGGAAGTGAGGCATGGGATACTACACTAAGAACGAATTCCACCTCGGGAAGGTTTCCTGCCTGCCGGGCCTTGCTGATGACTCTGCGTGCGACGTATGTCCGCGTCGGCGACTTCTCACGCGCCCCTAGCAACTCAACGGCCCGCCTCCTGCGACAGAGGGCGGACCGGGAGCGGGCCCGGCATGGAATCGGCGGGCAGAATACCACAATCCCCGGCGGGCGTCAAGCGACGCGGTTGCCGAATACCGCGTCCTCGGCGTGTGCGCCTCGCTCGCCAGCGTGCGCCGCTACTCGGCCTCGGACGCGGTATCGGCGAGCAAGAGGTAACCGTCCACCAGGCCGCCGAAGTCCGCCTGCACGGCGTTCACCAGGAGGCTGGGCATGTTCTCCGCAGGGGGGTTGGCCCGGCACGCGATCAGCGCCTGCGTGCCTCGCGTTGCCAGCCGCACCGGCCCCCCGCAGGAGGGCAGCAGGCTGGCGAACAGCAGGTCGCGCAGGTCTTCGCTGAGCACGGCGAAGTACGTCCCGCCGGAGCCCTCGGGGAAAGTGCGGACCCAGGCATCGGGCGTCTCCACGAAGGCCCAGGAGGAGCTGCCGACGAAGGCGATGCGCCCGTCGTCCAGGACGACGGCATCGCTGATGGCGGAGCTGTTGGGCTTGTTCTTGTCCACGCGGAAGGAGCACCAGTTGCCGCCCTGTAGCACCTGGCGCTTCTCTCGGTCCAGCCTCATCAGCCACGAGAACTTGCCGACATTGGCACCCCAGAGGGAGTCAATGAAGCTGCCCTTCATGGGCACGGGCTGGTCCAGGGACCGGGGCTGGCGCGAGAAGACGCTGTTGCCGCCGTCGCTCCAGCCCCAGACGAACTCCTCGTCGTCGCCGGAGAGGGTCACGCCGTAGACGCCGCTGTCGGAGACCAGGCGGTACTTGTCCTCGCCGACGGTTCGGGAGTTCCAGCGCCAGCCTTCCCAGACCACCTCGCCGGCGCGGTCGTACTTGGTCAGGAAGGGGCGGCGCCAGGGCTCGCGGCCGGTGTTGGTGTTCTCATCTCCGCCCAGGTACACGGAATCGTCGCTGGGGTCCACCATGAGCAGCACGCCGCCCCGCGTGGAGCTCACTTGCTCGAGTGTGGCGCCGTCCTGCGTGAGCGTATAGAGCCGGTTGAAGGCGACCAGCGCCAGCGAGCCGTCGGAACGTTCGCCCAGGCGAATGCCGAGGTGGTTGGCGTTGCCCATGCGCCGCTCCCAGTGGCTGCTCCAGCCTTCGGCTGCTTCGAATATGACCACCCAGTCGGGCAACTCGACGCCTGGCGACAAGCGGGCGAGGTAGAGATCTGCACCGGAGGTCTCCACGTCTGCGGGGGCGCTCACCGTGTGCCGCGTCAGGCCGGCGGCCTCGGCCAGCCTCCGGGCTTCGGGCGAGCACCGCCCCGACAGATAAACGGCGCCGTCACGGGCGACCAGGGCGCTGCCGGCCATGGCCATGCCCCAACCGAAGCGGGTGACGCTCACCAGGCGGCTCAGGTCCGGGCTGGAACGGGCGACGAAGCCGGCGATGTTGGGATTGCGGTAGTCCAGCCGTAGCTTCTCAGGGTCGGCCAGCACTTGGGCGGGCGTGAAGCGGTCCTCACCGACCACGATTGGCGTGGGCTCGTCCGGGAACTCCGGCCCCCAGGCGTTGCCGACGGCCAGGATGTCGCCATTGGGCGCCCACCCGGCGGCGATGAGCTCCTCGGCGCCCTTGCCCCCGAGGTAAGTGGCCGCGAGCACCTTGACCGCCCCCTGCGATCCCTTGGCCTTCGCGCAGTGCTGGTGGTACCGCGTCTCAGCCGCGGTCGGCGCCAGCCAACTCAGCGCTCCCAGGACCATCCACAATGTCAGTCGTCTGTGCCAGCGCATAGCTGCGTGCCTCCCCGTGCGCAAGCGAATGTCAGCGCAGGTCGAGGTAAATGTTGGCCGCCCAGGCGAGCACGATCAGCGCCACCAGGCCGCCCATTAGCCACGGGCTGTCGTGCCGCAGCCTCAAGTCGAGCGGCCTCACCGCCAGCGAGTAGATGCGATAGGGTATTTGCAGCAGGACGAGCAGGTACGCGAGGGGGCCAAGGACGTTCGCCTCGAGGGCCTGAGCCACTTGCAGGCGAGAGATGTAGCAGAAGCTGGTCGTCATCCCGCAGGAGGGGCATGGGATGCGGGTCAACATGCGGAAGGTGCAGGGCGGGAGCCAGAGCTGCGTGTGCGTGCCGTAGCCGGACGGGGAGGGCTTCAGCACGAAGGAAGCCGCAAGGACAAGGATGGACCCGGCCAGCCACGCGATGTCGTTGTTGCGCTGGAAACGGCTGCGGGGTGTGTGCGCAACGGCCGGTTCGTCCGTCACTGCCTGGTGCTTGTCCACGGTCCCGTGGTTCCCCGCGAGCTATGGGCCTCCCTTCTCACTCAGGGGCCGGCCGAGGCCTTCGGGCAGGGGGAGGAACCACGCAGGCTTCCGCAGAATGATCGGCGTGGCGACATCCTCCAGGGCGGGCCGGTCGTCGCAGCCGGCGTGGCGGAATTGGCATACGCATGGGGCTTAAAACCCCAGGCCCGTAAGGGCATACCGGTTCGAATCCGGTCGCCGGCACCAAGATGCCCCTGAACCGGCCGTAGGTCCCTCACATCGGCCCTTCCTCTGACTGCAACGCCCTTGCCAAAGGGGCCGAGAACGGTCGAAAAAGGCCGAAAAGGCCCCAAGGGGGCCTGGGGTCTGCCGCCAGCCTGTCGGCAGGCAGGACTGTACCTTAACTCAACCCCCATTTCGTCCCACAAACGCTGA
>JBHIEF010000299.1:0-4486 GCA_046760465.1 Armatimonadota bacterium
ATCGGGCGGCGTCACGTTACCGTTCTCGACCGTCAAGGGCCGACGAGTATACTGGTCAATGGGGAAGCTGTGCATCTCCAGGTAACCGGCGTGCGGCATCGCCGACAGCAGGCTCACGTGCAGCTCCTGCATGCCGTGACTGCACACCGGCACGCCATGCTCACGGGCCATTTCCGCTACCTTCAACCAGCCGGTGATGCCGCCACAATTGGCCGCATCGGGTTGCGGGTAGGCAAGATAGCCGGTGGCGAATGCTCGACGGAACTCCAGCATTGTGTGCAGATTCTCGCCCATGGCTAAGGGGACAGCGCTCTCTTGGCCCACCGCTGCGAACGCCTCGAAGTCGTCGGGCAATACAGGTTCTTCCAGCCAGAGCAAGTCCGACTCGGCCAACCGACGCGATGCTTCGATGGCCGTAGCCGCGTCCCACTTCATGTTTGCGTCAACCATGAAGTCGGCGTCCGGCCCGATCAGCTCCCGCACTGCACGCGCCCGTGCGACATCCTCCTCGACCGAATCTCGCCCTACCTTGATCTTGACGCCTGTGTGCCCGCGCTCCAGTTCGCGCGTCACGACCTCAAGGTGTCGGTCGAGTGGACAATGTAGATCGATCAGTCCAGCGTACGTCACCACCGGCTTCCCGTCGCCGCCCAGAAGCCGCCAGAGCGGGTCTCCCTGTGTCTTTGCCCGCAAGTCCCAAAGCGCGATGTCGATAGCCGACACCGCAAACCCCGCGATCCCTCCACGCCCCACGTAGTGGATGTGCCAGTTCATGAAGTCCCACAGGTCGGCGATGTCGTTGGCTGGCTTGCCAATCAGCGCCGGTGCCAGGTCGTGCACAATGACCTGATGGACGGCGCGCCCACCCTTGCCGCCGGTGTATGTGTAGCCGACGCCGAGGGCGCCGTCGCTTGTCCGCACCTTCGCGACGACCAACTCAAAGCACGTATGGACTCCGTGGCGGGAGTCCGCCACGGGTTCGGCAAGAGGGATGCGGTAGCACTCCGCTGACACGTCAGCGATGTCGGTGTCAGGTCGCTGCATGCCTACTCGGCGTAGCTCACGTAGATCGTCTTCTTCTGGAAGTACGCATCAACACCATACTTGCCGTCCTCGCCGCCGATGCCGCTGTGCTTGTGGCCGCTGTGGAAGGCGTTGATGGCTTCACCCATGGGTCGGTTCAGGTAGATCTCGCCGAAGTGCAGGTCTCGGGCCAGGCGGTTCACGCGATGCAGGTTGCGGGAGAAGAGGTAGGCGGACAGGCCGTAATCCGAGTCGTTAGCCAGTGCCAGCGCCTGCTCGAAATCGGCGACGCGCATGAGGGGGATGACCGGGCCGAAGATCTCCTGGCGCATGATGTCAAAGGTGTGGTCAACGTCAGCCAGCACCGTCGGCTGGAACCAGTGTCCCCTCTCGTAACCCTCTCCCGTGAGGCGCTCGCCGCCCGTGAGGACTGTGGCCCCGGAGTCCACGGCGGCTTGTACCATGGCCTCGACCTTCTCCAGCTCGGATCGGCTGACCTTGGGCCCCATGTCGGGATCGGTCAGCGGATCACCGACGCGCAGCGCCGCGACGCGCGCCAGCAGTTTGTCCGTGAACTCATCAGCAATCGCTTCTTGCAAGTAGACGCGCTCGGCACAAGTGCACACCTGCCCGCAGTTGTAAAAGCGGGAGACCATGATCGCGTCGAGCGCTCGACCGACGTGCGCGTCCTCCATGACCAGGAAGGGCGCCTTCCCGCCCAGTTCCAAGCGCAGCATGACGATGTTGTCGGCCGCGGCACGCATTATCTCACGCCCGGCGCGCACGCTGCCCGTCATCGTCACCAGCCGAGTGAGCGGATGCCGCACCAACGCCTCACCCACGGTCCGGCCTGGCCCGGTGACCACATTCACCACGCCGGGCGGAAAGCCAGCTTCGTGCGCAAGTCCGGCCAGCTCCAACGCCGAGAGCGGGGTCACCTCATGTGGTTTGACGACCACCGTGTTGCCCGCCATCAACGCGGGGCCGATCTTCCGCGTCACCAGCGCGGAGGGGAAGTTCCACGCTGTCAGCGCCACCACCACGCCGTAGGGGACCCTGTGTATCTCGATCCGCTCGTCCGGGCTATCCGAAGGCATGAGGTCGCCCTCGATACGCCGTGCCGACTCCGCCGCCCACTCGAGGAAGGTAACGGTGCCGGCCAACTCCTCCCTCGACTCCCGAAGCGGCTTGCCCTGTTCCGAGGTGATCACCTGCGACAAGCGTTCCGTGTCGCGCTTCACCAGCTCCGCGAGCCGCTTCAGCAGGTTGGCGCGCTCTATGGCCGGCAAGGCCGCCCACGCTGGCTGCGCCGCATTGGCAGCCTCGACCGCTCTGCGGGCGTCCTCCTCCGTGCCCGCCGGTATGGTCGCGACGGTCTCCTCGGTTGCCGGGTTCTCGACCTCTATCACCTCAACGCCGGTCGAATGGACCCACTCGCCGTTCACGTAGATTTGGCATGCCTTCACTTGGCTGACCTCCGTCGGGAACGCCCTCAGCTATTGGATGTTCCGCTCCAACGCCTTCACAGCCGCCTGCCGGCGGCGGAACGGGTCGCTCGCGCACCGAGGCATACGACTGCATTGCTCCGGTGGCCTATCCGACCACTTCGGTCAGGTCGGCGATGTAGACCCTCCGTGTGCCATCTGGGCAGGCGTTGAAGGCGATCCGGCGGAAGCTACGGTCCCATGCCGGATGCGGATCAACGCGGAGCTCGTTGCTCGGTCCGCTGTAGTTGGGCTCCGTGCGTATGCGGATGAGGTTCTTGCTCTCGGCGGTCCGCAGATCAACCAGCCGTATCGGCGTCGTACCGTCGCCGAAGGCTACAGGCTCCTTTAGGTAGGAGTCCGTCACGATGTGCCGCCCGTCGGGGTGTAGGCTGGGGTGTCCCGACCCCACGACGACGTCGCTCATCAGCCCATAGTCGCTGCCGTCGTACTTGGCCTTCACGAAGCGAAGTGTCTTGCCGTCCATCTTGAGATTCATCATGACCGTCTCGCCGTCGGGGCACCAATTGGGGTGGTGTCCGCCCTTCGACCATTCGGAATCGGGAATGGCGACGCGGATGTCGCTTCCGTCCGCCCTCATCGTTATCACGTGCCGCTTCATCCGCTTGCGGTCGCCCTCCTCGGGAAGCCATCGCAGCACCAGCATGATGCGCGTGCCTTGCTGGTTGTACTTGACGTGAAACCCGTAGAAGGCGCCGCCGCTGTACTCGTCCGGGTCCATCGGCGGCTGAGCCGTTTCCAGGATCTGCCTGAAGGAGACGAGAAGCCTGCACTCGCCGGTTGACGTGTCAGTCACGTACACCCCGTCGTCGGCGGCGGCTCCCTTGTTTATGGGCACGTGCTCGGGCGGGGCGATGACGCCGTACCCGGGCTGCGTTCTGCCCGTTCGGAGCAGGCAGGGACTGGCCGCGTATCTGCCGTCCGGCGAGACCACGTACACGGTCCCGTCCAGGTCCTTCCCGGCCCCGGAGATGGGGTCGAGCTTCACGCCGAAGGGCCGCCACTCCGTGAGGTCCATATCGTTGAAGAACAGCTCGGTATCCTGGGCTCCCCACTGCACCTGTGCGCCCAGCTGCGTGTCCCAGCCGTGCGTCTGGGCAACCACGCGTTGCTCCCCGGTCTCGAGGTCAACCAGGAGGATCTCCGCCGCGTCACCCGGGACGGACATGCGGCTGTCGAAGGGGAGCTTAGTCAAGCCCACGTACCGCCCTGAGGGGCTGATGGGCGATGTGTCGAAGAAGCGGTGGATGGCAGGTCCGCTCTCGGGCGTTATGCACCACACGGGGACGGTCGGGTCGTACTGCGTGTATCGGGGGAAGCGGTCTGGAAGCTCCGGAGGCACCGTGTCGCTCCCTCCAGCAGGGACGGGGCGGCGGTCCTCATCCTGAGCCATTGCACGGGCCGCCTGGAGGCCGGCCGCTCCGCCGAGCAGCGTTGCCAACAGCGCTTGCCTGCGAGTCATGGAAGAGCGCGCTCCCTCCGCGATCG
Organism: Armatimonadota bacterium; assembly: GCA_046760465.1. Taxonomy (GTDB): domain Bacteria; phylum Armatimonadota; class Zipacnadia; order JAUWAU01; family JBHIEF01; genus JBHIEF01. The sequence continues at coordinate 4,017 of JBHIEF010000299.1, forward strand.
TGCCAGCCCTCAGCGCGTGCTCGACGGCGGGCCGGCGCGGGGGTCAGTCCCCGCCCACCCGCGGGCGGATGATGACGCCAGGTCGGATGGTGGGCAGGGGCCGCGGCCGTCCCCAGCAGTCCAGCGAGGTGCCCACGCCCTCTCTCAGCAGGCGCTGATCGCTGCCGTCAGCAGACATCGCCCACAGGTCGCACACGCCGCGCGCGGGTCCGTGCAGCCACAGTATCTCGCTGCCGTCCCCCGACCAGCACGGCGAGTGGTCGTTGCCCTCCCGCCGAGTCAGCCGTGTCTGATCGCTCCCGTCAGGATCCATGACGTAGATCTCTCCGTCGCCGTCACGCTCGCTGACGAATGCGATCTTCCGTCCGTTGCGCGACCACCGAGCCATGCCGTCGTACCCCAACGCCGTCGTCAGCCGCGTCTGGCCCGAGCCGTCCGCGGCCATTCGGTACAGGTTGAAGTTGATCCTC
>JBHIEF010000300.1:0-4433 GCA_046760465.1 Armatimonadota bacterium
GATGTTCCGCTTCATTGATGTGCTCCCCGCGCTGAAAGCCCCGCAGCAGATAGCGCGCCACCTGGAGGAGTACTTCGCCGACCTGGATGACCGGCTGCCGGCGGCGCTACGGCGTGGCCTGGGCATGGCCGACCGGTCCGCCCTCGCCTCGCGAGCGGTGGCCGTCGGCGCTCGCAAGAACGCCGACCTCATGGCCAGGCGGTTCATTGCCGGAGCCACGCCGGCCGAGGCGGTGGAGGCCGTCCTGCGACGGCGCGCTGCTGGCGTGGGCTTCACCGTGGACATACTGGGCGAGGCGGTGACCAGTGAGAAGGCAGCCGCGGACTACGAGGGGCGATACCTGTCTCTGATTGACGCCCTCGCCGACGCCGCGGACGAATGGCAGCCGCTCGACCAAGTGGACACCAGCGCCGTGGGCCCCGTGCCGCGGGTGAACGTCTCGGTCAAGCTGAGCTCGCTGTACGAGAACTTCGACCCGATGGACGCCGATGGGGTCGCCGCTGCTGTGAAGGAGCGCCTGCGCAGAATCCTGCGGCGTGCGCGCGACCGCGGCGCCTTCATCAACGTGGATATGGAGCAGTACGCCTACAAGGACCTGACCTTGCGCATCTTCCGCGAGACACTGCTGGAAGACGAGTTCCGCGACTGGGAGGACGTGGGCGTGGCGCTACAGGCGTACCTGCACGACGCCGAGCGCGACGCGCGCGAGCTGCGCGACTGGGCGCAGACGCGAGGGCATCCCGTCTGGGTGCGGCTGGTCAAGGGGGCCTATTGGGACTACGAGACCATCATGGCCCGCCAGCGCCACTGGCCCATCCCGGTGTTCACGCGCAAGGCCCAGACCGACGCCACCTTCGAGGCCCTGACCGGCTTCCTACTAGAGAACCACGAACACCTGCGCCCCGCCTTCGGCAGCCACAACATCCGCAGCCTGGCCCATGCCATGGCCCTATCGCGGGATATGGGCCTGCCCGATGACCTGCCGGAGTACCAGGTGCTCTATGGCATGGGCGATCGCATCCAGCAGGCGCTGGCGGACATGGGGCTTCGGGTGCGCGCCTACACTCCGTGGGGCGAGCTGATCCCCGGCATGGGCTACTTGGTGCGCCGGTTGCTGGAGAACACGGCCAACGAGTCGTTCCTGCGGCTGAGCTTCAGCGAGGAGCACCCGGTCCAGGAGCTGCTGGCGCCGCCCGTTGTGCCAGAGCCCCAACCGGCACCCCAGCCACCACGGGCGCGGCCGGGAGGGCCCTTCGTCAACGAGCCCCTTGCCGACTTCTCGCGCGAGGAAGCCCGACACCAGATGCGCGAGGCCCTTGCCGGAGTCGCCCAGCGGCTGGGCGGGCAGCACCCGCTGGTCATCGGCGGGGAGCGGGTCACCACAGAGGCGACGATAGCCTCGCCCGACCCGGCCCACAAGGCGCAAGTGGTCGGCGTGGCTGCCTGCGCTGGCTCCGCGGAGGCCGAAGCGGCCGTGGCAGCGGCGAAGGCGGCCTTTCCCGCCTGGCGCGACACGCCAGCGGAAGAGCGCGCGAGTTACCTCTTCCGCGCGGCGGAGGTGATGCGGCGGCGCAGGTGGGAGTTGGCGGCGTGGCAGGTGTACGAGTGCGCCAAGCAGTGGCGCGAGGCCGACGGTGACGTGGCCGAGGCGATTGACTACCTGGAGTTCTATGGCCGCGAGGTGCTGCGGCTCGCCGAAGGCCGGCGCCGGGACGTGCCGGGCGAGGACAACGAGTACTTCTACGAGCCGAGGGGCATTGCCGCCGTGATCGCCCCCTGGAACTTCCCGTTGGCGATAATCACCGGCATGACCGCGGCCGCGCTGGCGGCGGGCAACACGGTGGTCATGAAGCCGGCGGAGCAGTCTCCGGTGGTCGCCGCGCAGCTCATGGACATCATGGCCGAGGTCGGCCTGCCGGCGGGAGTGCTGAACTACGTGCCGGGCGTTGGGGAGGAGGTGGGACCGGTTCTGGTGAGCCACCCGGACGTCGCGCTCATTGCCTTCACCGGCTCGCGGGCCGTGGGGACGGCGATCAACGAGCAGGCAGCCCAGCGGCGCGAAGGGCAGACCATGGTCAAGCGCGTGATCGCCGAGATGGGCGGCAAGAACGCGGTCATCGTGGACGACGACGCCGACCTGGACGAGGCGGTCCTGGGAGTGCTGGTCTCGGCGTTCGGGTATGCGGGCCAGAAGTGCTCGGCCTGCTCGCGGGCGGTTGTCCTGAGCGGCACATACGACGAGTTCGTCCGGCGCCTGGTCGACAGCGCTGAGTCGCTGACCATCGGCCCACCCACCGATCCCGGCAACCAGGTCGGGCCCGTGATAGACGCTGAGGCACAGCAGCGGATCCTCGACCGCATCGAGACCGCGCGCCGCGAGGGCACGGTGCTGCTGGAGCGCGAGGTCGCCGAGCTGGCGGCCGAGGGCTTCTACGTACCCGTCACCATCGTCGGTGACATCTCCCCGGAGGCCTCCACGTGCCAGGAGGAGATCTTCGGGCCCGTCTTAGCCATTCTGCGGGCCGACAGCTTTGGCGAGGCCATCAGCATCGCCAACGGCACGCCCTACGCGCTCACCGGCGGCCTCTACTCCCGCAGTCCGCGGCACATTCGCCAGGCTCGAGACCAGTTCCGCGTTGGGAACTTGTACGTGAACCGCAGGATCACCGGCGCCGAGGTGGATCGGCAGCCGTTCGGGGGCTTTGGGATGTCGGGCATCGGCTCCAAGGCAGGCGGCCCCGATTACCTGCTCCAGTTCGTCATCCCCCGCACCTTCACCGAGAACACCATTCGCCGCGGCTTTGCGCCGGAGCTCGACAGCTAACGGCGCCTCCGAGCCAGCGGCCCACATGGCAGGAGAAGGCTGGCCGGACGGCGCATACAAGGTCAACAGTCTGTTCTGCCCCGCGCTTCTTGGATCAGATCGGCCAGTGGCAGTTGCGGCAGTGCGGAGGCCGTGCCCAACGGGTTGTGGCAGCTATGGAGGAGCGGCCCGGGGAAGCAGCCGAAGATCAGCGGCGTAAGATGCGCGCCTTGCAGCGGCAGGCGGAGCGCGTGGAGGCGCTGCTGCGCACCACCGATTTCACCGAGGGCCAACGCAGCTGCCTGATGGATGACGCGCGGGACGCCTGGAAGCGGCTGTGTCCCGATAAGCTCGACGTCTTCGACATGGTGTACGTGCCTCGGTTCGAACGCGCCATCGAGGAGTACCAGAAGGCCCATCCAGACGCATCTTAGCCTCGGAGACGGGGGCAGTTCCCTCCTGTGTACTGCCCGCCGCCGCACGGTGGGTGGCAGGCCGGGCGAGGGGGGGAGCTGTCCCCAGTGCCGCCTTGTCAGGCGAGGAAGCAGCCTTGTCGGTCCCCTCACCCCAGACAGCCCCTGTCGGATCCACCCGCGTCACGCGGCGAGCGGTGGTCGTGGGGGCCGCGCTGGTGGTGGGCACGTGTGTAGTGGTGGCCTATGGGGAGTTGGTGGTCAGCCGGGGCGGCAGCATCAACGCCATCCTCCTGGGGGCGACGCACCTGCCCGCCGCGGCCCTGGCGGGCCTGTTGGTGCTGCTACTGGTCACCGGCCTGGCCGGGCGCCTGTGGTCGCGGCTGCGTCTGGCGCCGCAGGAGATCGCCGTCTGCTACTGCATGATGGTCCTGGCTGCGCTCATCTCCTCCTTCGGCCTGATGACCCTCCTGCTGCCCAATCTGATCGGCGTCAACTACTTTGCCAACGCCGCCAACGACTGGGCCGAGCTCTTCTACCCGCACATCCCGAGCTGGCTGGTACCCTTCGACACCGGAGGGCCGGAGGCCCAGCCGGTGTCAGTGGGGTTCTACGAGGGAGCGCCGGCCGGGGCTGGCGTGCCCTGGGGGCTGTGGCTGGAGCCGCTGGCGTCCTGGAGTTTCATTGCCCTGATGCTGTTTGCCATGATGGCCTGCCTGATGGCCGTCTTCCGCCGCCAGTGGGTGGACAACGAGAAGCTGTCCTTTCCCCTGGTGCAGCTACCCCTGGAGATGATCTCCGCCGACACGCGGCGGCAGTTCCTGCGCTCCAAGATCATGTGGTTTGGGTTTGCCGTGCCCTTCGTGATCCACTGCGTCAACGGCCTGCACAGCATCTACCCCGTCGTCCCCGAGATTCGCATCATCTGGGTGCTCAACCAGTACTTCAGCGCCCGCCCGTGGACCGACTTGACCTTCACGCCCGTCATCATCGCCCTCTCGGTCATCGGTATTAGCTTCCTACTGCCGCAGGACGTCTGCTTCAGCATCTGGGCCTTTCTGCTGCTGTCGCGCGTGCAGGAGTACTTCGCCAGCGTCTTCGGCGCGCGCATGGACCCCATGCCCCTGTATGGCGGCACTCGCTTCTTCGTGGGCTACCAGTCGCTGGGCGCCTCCATCGTCATCGCACTGGCCTTCTTCTGGGTGGCCCGCCGTCAC
>JBHIEF010000301.1:0-4422 GCA_046760465.1 Armatimonadota bacterium
CACCTCGCCGCCCAGCTCGGCGATGGCCTTGGCCACGTTGACGCCCTTGCCGCCGGGGAACATGTCGCAGGAGCCGGAGCGGTTGACACCGCCCCAGGACACGTCGTCCAGGACGGCCACGCAGTCCACGGCGGTGTTGAGGGTGACGGTGGTGATCATTGCGGGGTGGTTTCTGCGAGCGGGGCGGGTAGACCTTGCGCGGGAGCGGGGAGGGGGCGGTCTAGGGCAGCCAGCGGAAGTTGGTGAAGATGATGTTGTCGTCGCTCCAGCCGGCCTCGGGGCGCTTCAGCTCCAGCATTACGACCTCGTCCCAGTTCTCCAGTGGTGTTCCGTCCGTCGTCGACTTGAGCTGATCTACCCCTAGCACTACTGTCTGCCAGGCGTCCTCCTTGCCTGCCACACTGACGCGAGCGTTGTACTCGGCCGAGCCGGGGAGGAACTCGCGCTCGTGGACGGCGACGACGAACTCCTGTGGGTGGCGGGTGGCCACCTCGAAGGAGAGGGAGGCCCCGGCCGGGCCGCGCCACTTGGGATCGCCGAGCTGGTGCGTGCGCGGCGAGCCATGCTTGAAGACGGTGAAGCCCCGCCTGCCGCCGGGGCCGGCGGCCGGGTGGAGCGGAACGCGGACCGGGGGGAGGGGGTCGGTGCCGGGCGAACTGGTCACCCACCCGCCGATGCCATCGGAGCCGTCGTACATGACCAGGGAGGGCGAGTCGGTGGCCCTGGCGCGGCCGAGCTTGCTGGGGATGGCAGCCTGGAGCTGGCTGGAGAGGCAGATGCCCGAGGCGTAGTGCACGTTGGCGAAGGCGAAGAGGTAGGCGTCCACATCCATGACCGGCAGCGTGGCGAGCCAGCCCCTGCCGGCCCGGCGGCCCTCGGCCGAGCGCCAGTAGCGGTTGACGGCGTGCGGGTTCTCCAGGGCGTAGTACGTCTCGACGCTGGCGACCTGCTGTGAGGCGTCGGGCAGGACGCGGAGCTCGGGCACCCCGCCCCGCGCGAGCTGGAGCTTAGCGGTGGGCGTGCGGGGCCAGCGGCTGCCGCCGCGAAGCCAGGTGTCCATCCACAGGGGCAGGTCCTGGGCGAGGTCGGCGCCGATGTGATGGCGGAAGCGGGGGGTGAAGGCCTGGCGGCGCGGGACGCCGCGAGGGATCGCGTCCAGAGTGTCGTAGGACCTGTCCATGTCGCCGTGCTGGTCGTTGGTGGCGCTGAGGAAGAGCATGGGGCACTTGACGCGGGGCGCGTAGGCCTCGGGGGCCATGCCGGCGCGCCAGCGGAGCGTGCTTTCGTCGGGCGGCTCGGGCGTGTGGCCGAGGGCGTACTTGGGCTGGTGGCGGTAGGAGTTCCAGCCCACGCCGTAGATGGCGCAGCCGGCCTGGAGGCGGTCATCCACCCCGGCCAGGTACCACATGATGGTCCCGCCCATGGAGACGCCGAAGGCGCCGAGGCGCTTGGGGTCCACCTGGGGCTGCTGCTCCAGGAAGGTGAGGGCGCGGCGGGTGACGAGGGCCCATTCGTACCAGGAGGAGGCCCGAACGTCGGGGTCGGTGGCGCGCAGGCGGCGGCCTGCGTGCTTGTGGTTGGCGTGTGTGAGGGGGCCCCAGAGAGTGTATTTGTCGCGGTCGGGCCATTCGCCGCCCCAGTTGAAGGTCAGAGCGGCGTAGCCGCGGCCGGTCCAGAACTTGAGCCAGTTGACGTTGACCGTCTGGCCGCCGCCGTGGACGTGCAGGATGGCGGGGAGGTCGCTGCCGCCCTCGGGGGCGGCGTAGATGGCGTAGACGCGCACCGCCTCGTCCCCGACCGTCTTGCCGGTGAAGTAGACCTCCCGAAAGCGGGCGCCACCCTCGGTCCACTGCCTGAGAAGCTCTAGGTCGAGGGGCTCGGCCCTGGGGTCGTAGCCGCGCCACACCTGTTGCGGCGTGAGCAGGCCGGGGTCGGGCCTGGCGGAGAGCGTCGCCGGCAGCGTCAGCGCGAAGGCGATCGCCAGCGTGACGGCCATCTGGACCTCTGCTCCGGCGCCTGGCTGCGTGTTGGGCAAATGTCACCCCCGGCCCGGCGGGCAGATCCGCGGCGGGGGACAGGCCACAGCCCGCCACCACAAGTCGCCAGCCCTTCGACTGGCGGCTGGGTTCCCAGCCGCCGCTCAGGACAGGCGGGAGCTGGCTCCTACGCGCCTGCCTGGCATACGACTACGGTTCGTGGTTTCGATGAGCTGGCGCGTGTGACCTGCGCCGCGTCAGACAGCGCATGGAGAGGGTTGGGGCGGCGGGGCGGGAAGCAGGGGCTGGAGCACAGAGGAGGCGAGGAGTCGGCATGCCGCGTGATATCCCCGTAGGCAACGGTTCGCTGCTGGTCAACTTCGACCAGAGCTATCAACTGCGCGATCTGTACTGGCCGCACGTGGGCCTGGAGAACCACACGGCCGGGCACGCGTGTCGCTTCGGTGTGTGGGTGGACGGGCAGTTTCGCTGGCTCGATGACGAGGGCTGGGAGCGGAGCCTGCGCTACGCGGAGGACACGCTGGTCACCGAGGTGAGGCTGGAGCATGGGGAGCTCGAGGTCGAGCTGCGGTGCGAGGACGTGGTGGACTTCCACGAGGACCTGTACCTGCGGCGCGTGACGGTGCACGACCGCGCCGGCCGCGAGCGGGAGGTGCGGCTGTTCTTCGCGCACGACCTCCACATCAGCGGGCACGCGCTGGGCGACTCGGCCTACTACGAGCCGGAGCGGCGGGCGGTGTTCCACTACAAGGGCAAGCGCTGGTTCATGATCAACGCGGCCAAGGAGGAGGGGGAGGGCTGGACCGTGGGCGTGGACCAGTGGGCCGTGGGGACCAAGCAGGCGGCGCGGCAGGAGGGCACCTGGCGCGACGCGGAGGATGGGGAGCTGTCGGGCAACGCGGTGGCGCAGGGCAGCGTGGATTCGGCCGCGGCAGTGCACCTGACCGTGCCGGCCAACGGCCAGGCCACGGCCTGGCACTGGATCGCGGTGGGCGAGGACTTCAAGGCGGTCACGCGCATCAATCGCGCCGTGCGCCAGAGGGGCCCGCAGACCTTCCTGGCGCGGACGCGGGCCTACTGGCGGCTGTGGATCACCAAGGAGGGCGACCAGCCAAGCTGCCTGTCGGACTGGCTGTGCCAGATGTACCGCCGCAGCCTGCTGATTCTGCGCACGCAGATTGACAACGGCGGGGCCATACTGGCGGCCAACGACCACGACATCGCTCGGTATTCCAGCGACACCTACTCGTACGTGTGGCCGCGCGACGGTGCGCTGGTGGCGGCGCCGCTGATAGAGGCGGGCTACTCGGAGGCGACGCGGCGGTTCTTCGACTTCTGCCACGACGTCATCACGGACGAGGGATACCTGCTGCACAAGTACAACCCGGACGGGTCGCTGGCCTCCTCGTGGCACGGGTGGTACTACCAGGGGCGCAAGGAGCTGCCGGTGCAGGAGGACGAGACGGCGCTGGTGCTGTGGGCGCTGTGGCGGCACTTCCAGCGCTTCCGCGATGTGGAGTTCATCAAGCCGCTGTTTCGGGGGCTGATCGTGCGGGCGGCGAACTGGCTGGTGGAGTACCGAGAGGGCGAGAGCGGGCTGCCGCTGCCCTCCTGGGACCTGTGGGAGGAGCGGCGGGGGGTGCTGGCGTGGACGGTCGGGGCGACGTGGGGCGGGCTGCGGGCGGCCGCCAACTTCGCGCAGGCCTTCGGCGAGGAGGAGCTGGCCGCCTCGTATCGGCAGGTCGCCGACGAGGTCCACGAAGCCGCCGAGAGCCACCTGTGGGCGCCGCAGGCGGGGCGTTTCGCGCGCATGATCAACCGGCGGGACGACGGTGGCTGGGAGGCGGACACGACCATAGACGCGTCGGTGATGGGGCTGTGGTACTTCGGGATGCTGGCGCCGGACGACCCGAAGATCGTGGCCACCATGGAGGCGGTGCGGGAGCGGCTGTGGGTGAAGACCGAGGTCGGAGGCGTGGCACGGTACGAGGACGACTACTACCACCAGGTGTCCGACGACGTCCAGAACGTGCCGGGCAACCCGTGGTTCATCTGCACGCTGTGGCTGGCGCAGTGGTACATCGCCAAGGCCAAGGCGGTGGAGGAGCTGGAGCCGGCGCTGGAGCTGCTGAACTGGGCGGCGAAGCACGCGCTGCCCAGCGGGGTGATGGCCGAGCAGGTGCACCCCTATACCGACGAGCCGCTGTCGGTGAGCCCGTTGACGTGGAGCCACGCGACGTTTGCCATGGCGGCCGGCGAGTACGCGGCGAGGCGGGGGGAGTTGGGGTAGGCGGGGGCGTTGGGTGAGAGGGTGTGAGGTTCCGATGTATGATGTGCGATGTATGATCTGGAACGGCCCGCCGCCAGCCAGAACGCCGGGCAGGAGGCCCTTCGACCTCGCTCAGGACGAGCGAGCTCCTGCCCT
>JBHIEF010000302.1:0-4385 GCA_046760465.1 Armatimonadota bacterium
TCCGCCGGGCGGGCCCTGGGCCGAGCCCTCTGCATCGTCGCGGCCACGAGCGCCGCGCCAGCCGCGCGGGCCGCCCTCCGGTGCGGCGTCGGGACGAGGCTCTGCACCCGGCGGGCCCTCGGGCCGTGGGGACGGTCGGGGCCCGCGGCCGTCGCCGGGGCCCATCGGCGGGCGTGTGCCGGGGAGGTGCTCATAGAGCGACAGGTCGCGCAGGCCGTCGCTGTAACGGATCTCCACGAATCTGGTGACGTGGTGCCTGGTGCCGACGTAGTAGCCCTCGAGCTCGTAGCCCTCGGGGACGTAGGTGGGCTTGAGCGCCTGGACCTTGCCCTCGCCCAGCTTGGGTACGGGCTCGGAGGGGCTGACCTCCTGACGCTGTGGTCGGCGGTCAACGACCTCGTAGTCCTTGGGTATCTCGAAGGCCTTGGGGTCAATCGGGGCGTCGAACTGGATGGACTTGTAGGCGTTCTCGCTGACCAGCTCGCCATCGGCATTGTAGGTCTGGGTGTGCAGAGGGAAGCTGGTGCGGTGGTCCACGGCGAGGCGCTTGGCCAAGTGGTGGCGATGGCGAGACCTGAGGGCGAGCCAGCGTGCCTTGCGGTCGGCCTCGGTGGTCTCGTCCTCGAGGACGGGGCGGTAGTTGCGCAGGATGGCGTCGGCACGGGGCGGCTGCCTGGGCGGGCCGACGACGAGGACGCGCTTGTTCTCGTCGTCTACGCGGGCGACTTTCTGGCCGTCGTCAACGATGCGCACGCCCTTGGGGGCCTCCGAGTAGACGGTGACGGAGCGCAGCCCATCGCGGATCTGCTTGGCCTCGGAGGCGCGCCACCGGTCCCCCATCCGGATGCGGGCCTCGGAGACGCCCTCGGCCCGCACGCTGCCCTCGGCGGCAAGAGACCTGCGCAGGAGCTCGCTGGCTCGGGCCTCGCGGCCCTGGCGCACGGCGAAGAGGCCGCCCACGCCGACGGCGGTCAGCGCCAGTGCCGCACAGATGGTGAATAGCCAACTCCTGCTCACCGTGTCTGCGTCCCCCTACCGTTGGACATGCTGGCGAGCACGACGCCCAAGGCGGCGCGGTCGGCGAAGGGACGGCGCCAGGCGGCGGCGGCCTGGTAGCCGTCGTAGACGATGCCCTCCTCGTCCAGGGCGGTGACCATGGGCGCGTGCTCGGGTGCTCGAAGTGGTGCCAGCCAGAGGACGAGGCCGATGGCCGCTGCCGCGGTCACTACGGCCGCGGCAAGGGCGAGGCGGCGAACGGGCGGGGCCAGGAAGTGGCGCAGTCGCTGGCCCCAGCCGAGGGGCTGGGGCGCGGCGATCTCGCGCTGAACTCGCTGCCACAGGTCGGCCGGCGGCTCGTGGCTCGGCGCCCGAGCCAACAGCGCGCCCGTCTCCCTCAGCAGGCGCAGCTCGGCCCGGCAGGCGTGGCAGCCTGCCAGGTGGGCCTCAACGGCCGCGCGCCGGTCGGGCCGGAGGGCGCCCACCTCGTAGTCGGGCAGTATCTGCTTGATCTGCTTACAGCTCATGGCTTTGCCCCGCTTTACTCTGGTGAGACACACGTTCCCAGCTTTCGCTTCAAAGCCTCTCGCCCACGGGCCAGGCGCGAGAGGACCGTGCCTTCAGGCGCCTCCAGCGCCGCGGCGATCTGCTTGATCGAGAGGCCCTGTAGATAGTGCATCACCAGCGGCTCGCGGTGTATGGCCGGCAGCGAACGGATGGCCGTTCGCACAATCTCACCAAGCTCCTGTTGCTCCAGGGCCGCCGCGGGCGCGGCTTGGTCGGACTCGTCCGCGGCGAGCTTGAGGGCCACCTGGGCGTCCTCGCCGTACTGCTCCTCCGGTCCCGCTCGCCGGCGCCGGGCGGCGTCCAGGACTGCGTTCCTGGCAATCTGCCACAACCACCCCTCCAGCGCCTCGGGCTCGCGGAGGCGGGCCAGGCCGCGCCAGGCCTTGACGAAGGCATCCTGGGTGGCGTCGGCCGCGTCCTCCGCGGAAGGCAGCATGTAGGCAGCGTAGTTGTAGATGCGCCGATGGTGGCGCTCGAAAAGCTCGCGGAAGGCCTCTCTATCGCCGGCCTGTGCCCTCTCGGCGAGCGTATGGTCATCGCGACGGGCCATGTGTATGGGGCCCCACGCATCCTATGGTGAGGACGAATCCGTCCGCGGGGGGATTCCACGTTTTTGTTCGTGGCCGGGGGGTGAATGGCCTGCGTGGGCCGTAGGGCGGCGATTGGACCTACTCGATGGCCAGCACGCCGCTGACGGGCCAGATGGACTGGATGATGAGCCAGACGAACAGCACGAAGGCGTTGCCCACCACCAGGCCGATTGCCGAGGGCCGGGCGGCGCGATAGGCCTTGGTGCCGCCGACGCGCACGACGGCCCACTTCAGGAACCAGCCCACGAAGATGGAGAAGCCGTAGCGGTCGCCCATGAACTGCGGGCCCATCATGGCCACATAGCCCAGCGGGTGGAAGGGCCACCACACGAAGCGCTGGCGCAGGAGGTTGAGCAGGACCACGAACAGCCCACCGTACATCATGGCGCTGTAGTCCCACCAGGTGGCCTGCGGGATTCCGCCCACCAGGTCGCCCACGTTCCTGGCTGCGCTCTGGCCGGCGCCGCGGGGCCACCAGCCCAGGGCGGGGACGGAGGCGTCGTAGATGGAGTAAATGGACGGGGCGTGACAGGCGAACACGGACACCAGCAGGACGGCGGCCATGAGCCAGAGCACGGTGCGCGGCCGCAGGCGGACCAGCTCGCCGATCTTGTAGCCCTCAAGGATGTTGGCGGCGGTGAGCGAGGCGCTGTCCTGGATCTTGAAGCCGGCCATGCCCAGCGCGGTAAGGCTGCGGGCGTGGAAGTTGTGGTGGCCGAACATGCGCACCATGAAGCGCTGCGGGGGTGAGTGCGGCAGCCAGACACAGAACAGGCCGGCCTCGGCCACCAGGCGGGTGAGGATGAGCATGGCGCTGAGGTAGATGGCGATGAGAATGAGGGCCCAGCCGACGGCCATGCCGATGGCGTTGCACCAGGCGATGACCACCACGAGCCCGCCGATGAGACCCCAGAAGGCGAGCCGATACGACATGGGCTCGTCGGAGTCGTCAATGCGGGGGTCGTTGAGGACGGCCTTGCGGAAGACCGCGTAGAGATGCCCGCGGGCCATCCACAGGTAGGCGACGGTGAGCAGGACGTACGCGCCGGCGCCCATGTTGGAGAACCAGGTGCCGTGCTCGGTGGCGCCGAGGGCGTCGCGGGCGACCATGCTCAGACGCCGCGCGAGCCAGAAGAACCAGAGGGCAAAACCCACCTCGCTGGTGATGAGAAAGGTGATGCCCATCATGTCGAAGTAGAGATAGAAGGGGAAGTAGTTGAGCAGGCTCCAGGGCCGTCCGCCGAACATGATGCCGCCGTCGGGCCTCAAGTCCACCTCGGGCACGCCGGGCCAGTACATGTGCAGGGCGTTGAGGCTGTAGAGCACGACCGGGACCATGAAGAAGAGCCAGGCGAGCTTGTTGCGGAAGACCTGGGGCAGGGCCACGTCGGGCCGCTCGGGCGTCACCACCTCGACGGGGATGGTGGCCAGCGGGAAGAGCAGCTTCTCCTCCTCCGACCAGCGTCGGCGGAGAATGGCCGCCAGGCAGAGCATCACGAACAGCAGGCCGAGCACGTAGGGCATCCAGGCCAGCACGGGCACCAGCCAGGCACGCCAGGGGATGTCGCCTCCGGTGGGCACGCCCTCGAAGGCGTAGAGGATGATGTCACTCGTCTTGTCCTTGGAGGGCACCAGCCAGTCGGGTAGGTAGCGGAAGTAGAGGCTCTCGTACCTGTTCTCCGGGGTGGCGTAGTAGACGGGGCCGATCATGCCCAGGTACAGGTAGGTGACCATCTGCTGGCCGGGCAGGCCGGCCATGACCAGGATGGCGACGTAGATGTAGAGCATCTGTTGCGTGCCGAGCAGGGGACGCCCTCGGCAGCGCCGCCAGAGCACGTTCAGGACCACGAAGAGGAGCATGGGGAAGAGGGCGCAGCGGGGCAGGTGACCCAGGCCGATGAGGTCGTAGCGGTAGAGGGCGGAGAAGCTGCCGGCCACGGCGATGCCGACGACGAGGAGCACAGAGAGAGCGCCGGCTCGGAGGGTGAGACGGCGCGGGCCTTCGTGGTCCATGCTGGGGTGGAGGTTCGACGGCAGATCGCGGAGCACCTTGCGAGAGCAGGCAGGGCGGAAGGGAGCAGGGAATACGGCGGCGGGACGGCCTGCGATGTCGGGCAGGAATGCCCGACCCACGGGACGACAGGAGCGAGGTTGTGAGAGCTGCCAGGGTATTCGGTAGGCGAGACCTGCGGGTGGTGGACAGCACGGACCCGGAGCCGGGAAGGGGCGAGG
>JBHIEF010000303.1:0-4368 GCA_046760465.1 Armatimonadota bacterium
CCACCTTCCTGTATGTGGAGAGAGAGTCGCCGCTGCATCGGCTGCACCCGGTGACGAAGATCGTCGGGTTGGCGCTGCTGTTCGTGCCGCCCATGGCCTTCAACGACCCGCGCTGGGTGGCGGGCGCCTTCGCCCTGTCGCTGTCGGCGCTCTGCCTCGCGCGGGCATACGCCAACCTGGCCCGCACCTGGAGGTTCCTGCTGGTCATCTTCGTGATGAGCACGCTGATGTGGGCACTGTTTCTGCGCGACGCGGCACTGGAGGCGCAGAAGCTGCTGGAGCCCAAGCTGGTCGAGGTCTGGCCCATCGCAGTATCGCGCAACTCCATCCTCTACGGCCTGGCGATGGGCTTTCGCATTGACGCCTTTCTGGTCGCTGGCTTGGTCTTCATCGGCGTCACGCGCGCGGAGGAGCTGGCCGCGGGCCTGCGCAAGCTGCTGGTGCCTCAGAGCGTGTGCCTGGCCCTGGCCCTGGCCTTCAGGCTGGTGCCCACCTTCGCCAGCACCGGGCGCGGGGTGGCCGAGGCGCAGATGGCTCGCGGCCTGGACGTGACCAGCGGCCCCCTGCTGGCGCGCCTGCGCAAGTACCTGCCCCTGATCGTCCCCGTCCTGGCCTATGCCCTGCGCAACGCCGACAGTCTCTCCATGGCCCTGGAGTCGAAGGGGTGGTCGTCCAGTCGTCCGCGGACGCAGTATCTGGACTTCCGCGTGACTTGGGCCGACGCTCTGGCGCTACTGCTGCTGGGGGCAGTGGCGGCGGCCTGCGTCTGGGCCCGCCTCGAGGGCTATGGGGAGCTGCTGCCGAGGCTGTGACAGGTCGCGCCGGCGCGCCGGGCCGGCTGGGCACAGCGATAGGGGGACTGAACTTCTTCCCACGGCTCGGCGTCTGATTCAAGTAGTCTGCCGAAGAACAGGCTGCGCGAACGGAGATGGGAAGATGGCGCCATGAGGAGAATGCTGGTTGCCTTTGGAACTCTGTCTATCACCATCCTGTGCTGCGGTCCGGTCCTACCATACACGTGGGAGCTGACGGAGGGGCAGCGGATTCGCGCGGCGTGGGGGTGGCCCGCAGGGGTGCAAGACATGATGGACGGCGGCCGACTCGTCTACGGCGTCTGGCAAGACGCTGGTCTCACCGCCTTCTACGCCGGCGACCAAGACGCATTCCACGAGGTCGTGGACCACTACTCGGCATTGAGGGGCACACCACGCAGGTTGGTGCTGCACGCGGGAGGCGGGAGGACGGCCCGGCTCGGCGAGGAGGAGAAGGGCATCGAGTTCGACTGGCAGCTCAGGGTGCTTCGCCGTGGACGGCACCCCGACGCGCCGGAGGATCCCACGGGCTACGGGTCGGCCTACGTGGTGACTCTTGACCTGTGGCTGGGCGGGGAGTACGAGCTGGAGAAGCTGAAGGTGCCGCTGAGCATCGAGGTCATATCCGGCGGGGAGATCGAGGAGTTCATCGAGCAACACGAGGCCAGGCAGGCGGCGCCTCCGCCGATACCGTGAGGCGTCACGCCTGAGGCTGACCCGACTCCGATCCCCGGGCACGGAAGTGCCTGGCGACTGCGGCCCCTGCGGCGTCCCCTAACTGGGGGCGTCGCGCCGTTCGGGCAGCAGGCCAACCCCGCCGCGGGGGGGAAACCCGGCTCCAGACAAGCGCCCAAAGGTGTGAGATGTGTATGCCAAGTCCTCAGGACAGCAGGACCAGCCGCCGTGAGTTCATCCGCGCGGCAGCCGTTGGCGGGCTGGCGCTGGCCAGCGCCCTGTCCGAGAGCGACACGCAGGAGGCCCAGAGAGTGACACGAGAGAGGCTGGCGCAATGGCACGGGTTCAACCTGCTGGAGAAGTTCACGCTCGGCCGCAATGCGCCGTTTGTGGAGCGGGACTTCCAGTGGATGGCGGACTGGGGCTTCACCTTCGCGCGGCTGCCCATGGACTATCGCTGCTGGAGCGACGCTGATGACCCCATGCAGCTCAAGGAGCCCGTGCTCAAGGAGATTGACCAGGCAGTGGAGCTGGGCAAGCAGTACGGCGTGCACATTGACATCAACTTCCATCGCGCGCCGGGGTACTCGGTGAATCGGACTCCGCCCGAGCAGATGGACCTGTGGACGGAGGAGCGGCCCCAGGAGATCTGCGAGTTTCACTGGCGCCACTTCGCCCGGCGCTACAAGGGCATCCCCAACCAGCAGGTCAGCTTCAACCTGTTCAACGAGCCGGGGCGGGTGGACCCGGCGGTGCACGACCGCGTGGTTCGGCGGATGATCACTGCCATTCGCGAGGAGGATCCGGACAGGCTCATCATTCTGGACGGCCTGTGGTGGGCCAACAACGTGATTCCCGGCGTCGAGGACCTGGGCGTGGCGCAGAGCACGCGCGGCTACCAGCCCATGGACGTCAGCCACTATAAGGCGAGCTGGGTGGGGGGCGAGAACTGGCCCAAGCCCTCGTGGCCCGGCAAGATGCGCGACGGGAAGCAGTGGGACAAGGAGACGCTGCGCGAGCGCTTCGCGCCCTGGGCGGAGAAGGCCAAGACGGACCCCGGCGTGCACGTGGGCGAGTTCGGGGCCTTTCGCTTTACGCCGCACGAGGTGGTGCTGGGGTGGATGAAGGACTGGCTCGACATCTGGGCCGAGGCGCGCGTGGGCTGCGCGCTGTGGAACCTGCGGGGATCATTCGGCGTGGTGGACAGCGAGCGCGAGGACGTCGAGTACGAGAAGTTCGACGGAGACCACCAGCTGGACCGGAAGATGCTGGAGCTGCTGAGGCAGAATGCGGCCGCGGCGCCGGACTGAGGCGGCGGCCGGTTCTCACCCAAGGGACTACGAGCCCGCCTACGTCTCTTCCTCCAGGTCGGGGTCGTTGGTCTTGCGGCGGAGGCGCAGCAGGTCCGCGCGCAGGCGCTTCACTACGTCGTCGTACTTCGCGTCCCCGTACAGGTTGTTGACCTCGTGAGGGTCGTTCTGTAGGTCATAGAGCTCGTACTCGTCGGCCTCGAAGTAGTGGATGTACTTCCAGCGCTTAGTGCGCACGCCCCGGTGCTTGGCCACCATGTGCACCGCCGGGTACTCGTAATACTCATATAGCCACGACTTGCGCCAGCTCGGCTTGCGACCCTTCAGCAGCGGCAGCCAGCTGCGGCCGTGCATGTGCTGGGGCACGTCGAGATCGGCGAGGTCGAGGATGGTGGGGGCCAGGTCCACGTTCAGGCACATCTGGTTGATCTGGCGGCCGCCCCTCTTGATGAGCTGCGGATGCCGCATCAGCATGGGGATGCGAATGGAGGGCTCGTACATCAGCCGCTTGTCGAAGAAGTGGTGCTCGCCCAGGAAGAACCCGTTATCGGAGGTGTGGATGACGCAAGTGTTGTCGCGGAGGCCCAGAGCGTCGAGGGTTTGCAGCACGCGGCCCATGTTCTCGTCCACGCCCAGGATGGTGCGGTAGTAGTCGCGCAACCAGCCGTGGAAGTCCTTGCCCTGCTTGGCGATCTCGACCTGCATCTCCGTCTTGCGGATGACCTCCGGCCGGCCCTGGTAGTCGTCGTTGAAGGCGGGGGGCTCGGGGATGGGCACGTCCGCCAGCGCAGCCTTGAAGCGTTCGGCGGGGTCCCAGGCGCGGTGGGGGGACTTGAACCACAACAGCAGGCAGAAGGGGTCCTGGCGGTGCTGGCGCAGGTAGGCCACTGCCCGGTCCCCCAGGCAGTCGGTCATGTGCTTGCTCTCGGCCACCACGTTTCCGTCGAAGTCCAGGACCTTGGGCTTGGTGTAGTTGCCCTGTCCGGCGAAGCCCAGCCAGCAGTCGAAGGGCGGCGCCTGGCCGCGCATGTGCCACTTGCCGATGAAGGCGGTGTGGTAGCCGGCCTCGCGCAGGTAGTCGGTGAACACGGGATGCTCACGGCTGAGTGGCACGCCGTTGCGCCGCACGCCGTGGGTATGCGAATACAGGCCGGTCACGAACGAGGCGCGGCTGGGCGAGCACAGTGAGTTGGTCACGAACATGTTGTTGAAGCGCACGCCCTCGGCGGCCAGGCGGTCCATGTTGGGCGTCTGCACGATCTGGCTGCCGGCGCAGCTCATCGCGTGCCAGGCCTGATCGTCGGTCATGAAGTAGACGAAGTTGGGCCGCTGTCCCCTTGATCTCGGCTCGGCGGCGAAGGCCAAAGAGTGGGGCAGGGCGGCGGCCGCCCCCACGGCGCCCTGGAGGAATCGGCGGCGGGTTATGGCCTGGGACGGTCGGTCGGAAGCGTGCATCACATCATCTCCCTCCTGGCGAATGCGCGATCGGCGCGATGCTAAGAGCCCATCCCGAAATCCCTAAGGTGTCACCCTGAGCTGCGGACCGCGTAGCGGTCCGTCAAGCGAAGGGT
>JBHIEF010000304.1:0-4259 GCA_046760465.1 Armatimonadota bacterium
GACTGGCGGCTGGGTTCCCAGCCGCCGCTCAGGACAGGCGGGAGCTGGCTCCTACTCGGTCACCGGGCGGGATGGCCATGCGCCCATCTGCATGTAGGAGCCGGCTCCAGCCGGCGATGTGGGGTGGCGGATGCTGGTGCTCAGTCACGGGGCGCGGGGGGCATGACGCGGGCGGTGGCGGTCAGGACGCCGTCGGTCTGCACTCGCACGAGCACGTCCCTGGTGGGCGCGCTGCGCAGCCGGGCCCGCGGCAGGGCCCTGGACGGCACGCCGTACAGCGAGTTGTGAGCGACACCGGCCCCTTAACATCCTGGTTACCACGGCGAGCTCCCGAAGCACCGAGGGCGCTGGGCAGCACACAGCCTCTGTGGCATAACCCCTTTGCAGCGTCTATATGGCGATGGAACACGCCCCCCGGTGGCTGAGCCAGTGGCCGGGAGACCGGCAAGGATTGACGGCCGCCGTGTACCGGCACCAAGCCCGCAAGGGCTTCACGCTCATCGAGGTCCTGATCGTCATCGTCGTGGTGGCTGTGCTCGCGGCGATAGTGGTGCCGCGACTGCTGGGGGCGGGGCGCGAGGCAAAGGAGGCCGCGCTCCGGGCGCAGCTTCAGCACCTGCGCAAGGCCATTGGGCTCTTCGAGTCCCACTACGGCGGGCAGCCCCACGCGCTGTCGGATCTCATGGCAGATAAGGTCCCTGGCCACTGTCATGCGGCCAGCGACGGTAGTAAGATCGACATCGACTCAGACACCGAGTGGCTGGGGCCTTACCTGACCACCCCCGACGGCCAACTCCCGGTGGACCCCATCACGGGGCAAGCGGACTGGACCTACTCGAAGAACACGGGCGAGGTCCGCAGCAGAGCTTCCGGCACGGCCCTGGACGGCACGCCGTACAGCGAGTTCTGAACGCCGGCCGCTACTCGTGGTAGTAGGCCCAGTCGCCGATGGGCTCCAATACTCCGCCGTACTCGCGTTCCCCATACGCGCCGTTGGAGCGATATGCGAAGTCGGGGGACTTCGCACTCCGCAGAACGGCGCGGACGACATTGCACAATCGGGAGATTGTGCACTCCACAGAACGGCCCACCGCAGGCCACCGCCGCAGGCTAAAGCCTGCGACTACCCAGAGCGCCCAGCCGGTGCCCTCCACCGCCGGTCGCCAGCCCTTCAGTGTTTCGGCAGCTGAGCTGCCGGAACACCAAATGCTGGTTGCCGCTAGGCAATTGTTGTGGTAGGTTTGCGGCGAAGTTCGCGGGCCGACAGGTTTTTTTTCGTGCGCCGAAAAGGGCTCAACGGTGCGGGTTTACGCGGGAGGGCGAGGCGCGAGGGGGTTGGGAAATCTAGCCCAAAACCGGCGAAATCGTGCCCTTATTAGTGAAGGGCGGAAACAAGCGAAGCAAAGCGAACGAGCGTTGGTGAGATGAGCGAAGCTGAAGAGCCGCTGCGTCTAAGCGACGTGGAACGGGTGTCGCTGTATGCGATTCTGGCCTGGGCGCCGGACCTGGACCGGGCCCACACGCTGGCCGCGGCCGCCGGCATACGGATTCCACGCAAGAAGCTGACCGACTTCCGGGCGCGCCATCGGCGGGACGTCGAGGCCGTGCGGGAGAGCCGGCTGTCGGCAGCGTACAAGCCCGACTACCTGGACCCGGCCGTGCGCGTGGCCGGCCTGAACCACGTGATCGAGAGGATCTCGGCGCACCTGGATGCGGTGGGCGCCGAGGAGGGCAAGAACTACGCCGACATGGCGATGAAGTGGCTGGCGCACGTGAAGCAGGCCGCCGACGAGGAGAAGCACCTGGCCGCGGGGGCCGAAACCGTGCCCGCGGAGGTCATCGCGGAGCATTACGTGACGCTGCGAGAGTTGCTGGGCGAGTATGACAAGCTGTCAACGGATGATAGGCAGGCTCTGCACGACGCCCTTCGGCGCGCTGCGGCCGCAACTGCCCCGGTTGTTTGCGGAGGCGGCGGTTATCAGTCCCCAGTGGCGACTGCTAACCCGCGACCATCACCAGCCGCCGGCGCCCCCTGCCGAGTTCATAGACAGCCCCCTGTATCTGGGGCTTAGGGACGAAACCTACCCGGAGGTGCGCGACACCTTCATCCGGCTGTTCTCGGGCGACTACCAGGAGGCGGCCATCAGTTGGGGCATCGGCTCGGGCAAGTCGTTCCTGTCGGCGCTGGCCATCAGCTACATGCTGCACCGGGCCCTATGCCTGCGCGACCCGCAGGCTCACTACGGGCTGGCGCCGGGGAGCAAGATCGCCTTCCTGAACATGGGCCTGAACGCGGTGCAGGCGCGCAAGGTGGTGTTCGAGGAGATTCGCAACAAGGTGCTGCGCTCGCCGTGGTTTCGCAAGAACGCGCCCTGCGAGGCGCTGGCCACGGAGCTGCGGTTCCCGCGGGGCATCCTGGTCATCCCGGGCAACTCGGCCGAGACCTACCCGCTGGGGTTCAACGTGCTGGGCGCGGTGCTGGACGAGGCGAGCTGGTACATGGAGAGCGAGTCGGGCCTGCGCGACACGGCCGAGGAGATCTACAACTCGCTGCAAAGGCGCATCCGCAGTCGGTTCCTGGACCGCGGGCTGCTGGTGATGATCTCCTCGCCGCGCTACGAGGACGACTTCCTCCAGCGCAAGCTCCAGGAGGCCAAGCACAACCGGCGCATCTTCGCCGACCAGAGGCCGGTGTGGGAGATCAAGCCGCCGGGGTTCTACTGCGGGAGGAGGTTCGTCTACCAGGGGCTGGAGATACCGATCGAGTACGAGGCGGACTTTGAGCGCAACCCCGAGCGGGCCATGCGGGACCTGGCGGCGCGGCCGTCGAGCACTCTGACGGCGTACTTCACCGATCCGCAGGCGCTGGAAGCCTGTGCGGAGGAGCGAGAGGCCGCCGTCAATCGGCACGGGCAGCTCGAGGAGTGGTTGCAGGCCCCGGACAACCTGCCGCGCTTCCTGCACGTGGACCTGGGGCTGAAGCGGGATGCGTGTGGGATTGCGATGTGCCACGTGCGAGACCGCGACGGCGAGCCATCGCTGTTCGTGGATCATCTGGAGCGGATCACAGCCGCCAGAGGCGGCGAGATAGACTTCGCCAAGGTGCGGCGTCGCATCTACGAGCTGCGGGAGCGGGGCTTCAACATCGTCCAGGTCAGCTACGATGGCTGGCAGAGCGTGGACAGCCGGCAGATCCTGGCGCGGCGGGGGTTCAAGGTCAACGTGGTGTCGGTGGACCGCGACCTGGCCTGCTACGAGACGCTGAAGGAGCTGGTGCAGGCGGGGCGCATCCGCTGGCCGCGCAACGAGGTGCTGCTGCGGGAGCTGAAGCGGCTGGAGCTGATCAAGGGGCGCAAGGTGGACCACCCGCCGGGCGGGTCGAAGGACCTGGCGGACGCGCTGGCGGCGGCGACGCATGAGGCGCTCAGGCACGGTGGCGGCCGGGTGAGGGGGAGGGTGGTGTGAGGCTGGCGATGTGGGATGTGGGATGTGCGATCTAGGATGTAGGATCTAGGATGTATGATGGGGCGACACAGGATCGTGGGCTACGTGGCACGTGCTTGACAGGCCTAAGGGGTGCGATATAATCGAGGGCAAATGAGCGATAATCCCGGCGAATCGGGCGCAGGCGTCGCAGCCACTGACGAGGACCTGCAGGCGAGGGTCGAGCGGCTCGAGGAGCACGTGGAGAGGCTGAACGAAGCGCTGGCCTCGCAGAGCTTCATCGTGGTCGACGGGTACGTGGTCCACGTGTATGAGGGCCCGGAGGATGGTGGGTTCGTGGCGGCGTGCCCCACGCTGCACTGCGTGGCCGGCGGCGACACTCAGGAGGAGGCCGTCGAGGTAGCGCGAGGGCAGGTGGGCGAGATGCTCGAGTTCCTGGAGGAGGAGGGCGTGCCCATCCCGCCCAAGGACATCGAGGGGTGGGCCTGAGGCGGATGCTTGGCCAGGAGCGGCCAGCGAAGGTCATCAAGGGACTGGCGCACAACGGGCTCACGGGCGAGAGGCGCGGCAAGCACGGCGTAATCATGTGGGACCCCGATGACCCCACGCGACGCACCACGGTCAGCACGCACCGCACGAAGTTGTCGAGGGATGAGATCAAGGAGAACCTGAAGCAGGCCGGCGAATCGCAGGAGCACTGGGCGGAGAAGATGCAGAGGCTGTGACGCACGGGGATACGGCGGCGACGGATGGCGAATGAAGCTCGCCCGAGAGGGCGGGCTTTTCGTTTGCACGGCGAATCGCCGCGAGGACCC
>JBHIEF010000305.1:0-4229 GCA_046760465.1 Armatimonadota bacterium
CACCCTTCACTCCCACTCGAACAGCACCTTCCCACACTCACCCTCGTCCATCAGCGCATACGCCTCCGGCCCTTGCTCGATGCTGAACCGGTGGGTGACCATCTTCTCGCAGTCCAGCTCGTGCCGAATCATGAACCGCGTCAACTCCTCGTACATGCCGATGGGCATGACGAAGCTGCCGCGGAGGGTAAGCTGCGCGCCCACGATCGCCCCCGGATTGATGCTCTTTCCCTCCGTCGCCCCGGCCACGAACACCGCCTCCCCGCCGCGCCGCAGGCTGCCCACCAGCCACTCATGCGCTGCGGCCGCGCCGGCCGTCTCGTAGGCCAGGTCCGCCCCGCCGTCGGTCAGCTCGCGCACGGCCTTGGGCACGTCCTCGCAGGTGTCTATGTCTATCACCTCGTCCGCCCCCAGCTCCTCGGCCAGATCCAGGCGGATGGCCCGCCGACCGATGCCGATCACCCTCGCGCCGAAGGCCTTGCCCATCATCACCCCTGTCAGGCCCACCGGCCCCAGGCCATACACCGCCAGCGTGTCCTCGCCCGAGGGCTGGAGCTTCTTCAGCGCCGAGAAGCTGGTGCCGGCTATGCACGCGATGAACGCCCCGTCCACGAAGCTCAGCTCATCTGGCAGCCGCAGGCAGTTGCGCTCCGGAGCCAGGATGAAGTCCGCGTGCCCGCCGTCCACGCCCAGCCCGCACCCCTTCGTCTCCCGGCACCACTGCATCATGCCCTTCCGGCATTGCTCGCAGTGCCCACAGCTGAAGTAGTGGTAGATGGTCACGCGGTCGCCGGGCTTCACCGTCGTTACGCCGTGCCCCACCTGCTCCACCACGCCGCTCGGCTCGTGGCCCGGCACGCGGTCCCTGAGCCGCTCGCAGCGCTCCTGGGGCCAGTTGTACACGTGGATGTCGCTGCCGCAGATGGTGCTGGCCTTCATGCGCACCAGCACCTCCCCCGAGCCCGGCGCGGGGTCCGGGTAGTCCCGCACGCGCACCTGCTTATCGCCCTGTATCTCTAACCCGCGCATCAGCCTTCACCCTTGCTCTGGAGTGCAACATCTCCTGATGTTGCGCTGTTCGTGTTTGCGCGAGCCTTCGTAGGGCAGGACCTTGCCTCCTGCCCGCCGTTCCGAGCATATGCGCTGCACCCACCCTCCCAGTTACCCACCGCCGCGCTCCTCCTACTCCCCGGCCTCCCGCTCCACCCGCGCCCGCATCTTCTCCCGCCCCTCCTCGCTGAAGGCGGCGAACAGCATGCGGTCCGTCGTCAGATCGCCCTCCCGCAGCAGGCCTCCGTCCACCAGCGCCCCGATCTCCCTCTCAGCGATCTCGATCTCGTCGTGCAGCAAACGGGCCACGTCTCGGGCCGATATCTCCTTATCCCCCTCCTGCTCCTTCTCCCACAGCGCCTGCATGATCTGCCATCTCGTCGGCGTCAGCATCGCCCCGCCTCCTCTCACAAGTGGTACACGCGCGGCCGCTCCCATCTCACATCGTACATCCTACCTCATAGATCGTGGCGGACCTCCGAACGCGGATGCCGCCTTACGTCACCTACAGCCTCCATCCCGCATCCCGCCGCCCGTCACGTCCCCAACCCCGCCCCCTCCCGTATCCCCCGCTCTTCTTCGATCCTCTGCTGATACCCGCTCGCCCGGTACGCCGCCAGGGGATCGGGGTCGAGGCCCGCCTCCGTCCGCACCTGCCGCAGCAACGGCTCCACGTCCGTGTTGAACGCCCCCTGCACTATGTTCTCCGCCCGCACCACATCACATTCCGCCTGCGCCTCCTGCAAGGCCTCTCGCGGGATGATCAACGCCTTGGCGTAGGCCGTCTGGATGCGCATGATGGTCTGGATCATCGCCTCGATCTTCGGCTTGAGGGCGTGGCTCTGGTCCACCATAAACGCGATCTCGCCGGCGGTGCCGTCCTCTTCCGCCTTGGCGATCTCGTGGTAGACCAGGTACAGCTTGTACGGGTCAATCGAAGCCGCCGTCAGGTCGTCGTCGGCGTACTTGTGGTCGTTGAAGTGAAAGCCCCCAAAGCGCCCCTCATCAATCAGGAAGGCCACCACGTGCGGCACGTTCGTCCCCGGCAGATGGTGCCCGATGTCGGTCAGCACCTTCGCCCTCTCCCCGCACGCCTGGCACAGGCAGTAGGCCATCCCCCAGTCTGCGATGTCCGTGTGGTAGAACCCCGGCTCGAAGGGCTTATACTCGATCAGCATGGTCATGGTGTCCGGCATGGCCCGGTACACCGTTTGCAGGCACTCCAGCGCCCAGTGCTTGCGCTGGTTGAAGTCGGCCTGACCGGGGAAGTTGGTTCCATCGGCGAACCACAGGCTCAGCAGGTCGCTGCCCACCTGCTTGCCGATCTCGATGGAGTCCAGCATGTGCGCGACCGCCTGCTCGCGCACCTCTGGGCGCGGACTGGCGATGCTCCCGTACTTGTAGCTCTGATCCTGGAAGCAGTTGGGGTTAATGGCCCCGATCCGCACGCCCAGGCTCTCCGCCTCCTGCCTGACCGCCTCGAAGTCCGCCTCCTCGGGCTTGCCCGGCGGGTAGACGAAGTCCCACAGCACGTGCACCGCCACCGTGGGCGCGGCGCCGGTGAACTTGTGCACCTGCGCGGCGTCGGCCAGCTTCTCCGAGATGGTCACCGCCGCCCCCGGCTGCTGGAAGACCCCGAAGCGCGTGCCCGAGTCGGCGTAGCCCCATGAGGGCGTCTCGATCGCCTGCCCCTTCAGCCGCTGCTTGACGCGCTCGAGGTCAATGCCTTGCTCCGCCAGCTTGCCCTCCAGCACCTTGTACGCCTCCCGCCAGTCATACGCCATGCGCCTCACTCCCTGCTGGCCTTGTCGTCCTGAGCCACCGGCGCGGCAAGCCCCACGCCCGTCCCCGCGCAGCAGGCCGCTCCAGCCGTGGCTCGAGTCTGTCGAAGGCTGCCGACTAGCCGTTGCCGTGGTAGTCGCACACTTTAGTGTGCGGGGGTGGCAGGGGGTGGGCTGCCTTGCCCCGCCACCTCCGCGGGCTAAAGCCCGCGACTACCCACCGCACCGCGACGAGAGTTCGTAGCGCAGCAGCTCACCTCCTGCCCCACGCCGCTCCCTGGACTGCGAAATCCCCCGCTTTCGCGCCGTCTATGGACTGCACAGTCTCCCGACTGTGCGGGCGCAAGTCCAACGGGCTTGCGCAGTGCAACGTCAGGAGACGTTGCACTCCACAAACGCCGTGTAGATCGTACATCCTAGATCGTACATCGCAGATCGCATATCGCAGATCCCACATCGCGACCTCTACCTCCCAATCGCCTCCATGTACTTCTTCACCAGGTCCTCGAAGTCAAGGGGGAGGGGTTCCTGCGGGCTGATCGTCGGGGGTCTCACCGTCGGGGTCTCGTACGGCTTCAGCGCCGGCGGGCTGGGCGGGGTCTGGTAGGGCTTGGCCTGCTCCGCCTTGCGCTCCGGCCGCTCCGCCTTGGTGTGCAGCGAACGCTGCGCGTCCAGCATCTTGTGCAGAATCTCCGCCTGCGTCTTCAGCGTCTCGCGGTCGGCCTGGTACTGCTCCAGGTCCTCCCCCACCTGCTCCATCTTGTCGGGCACGTTGCCCAGCTGGTCGCCCAGGCGATTGTCGCCGCCCTCGGCCTGGTTCAGCAGCTTCTCCAGAGCCTTGCGGATCAGTTCCTGCTCCGCCGCCAGTTGGCCTAACTGCTGCCCCGGCGTGGGCATGGGCAGGCCGTCGCCCAGCATCTGCTGCGTCTGCTCGTTCAGGCCCTCCTGCTGCTGGGCCAGCGCCTCGAGCTGCTTCAGGTACTGCTCCAGGGCCATGGACTGGCTGGCGCTGGCCGCGCCCTCGGTCATCTCCATCAGCCGCTGCGCCATGGTGTTGAGCTGCCCCAGGGCCGTCTGCTGGCGCGACACCCCCTGCGGTATCGAGCCGCCCTGGATGTCCCGCCCCGCCTGCGCCATCATCTCGCCGATGTCCCGCGCCTCCTGGCTCATGCCCGGCCGCATCAGCGGCGTCTTCTTGGCCAGCTCCTGCATCTGCCGCGATAGGCCCTGCGCCCCGCGCGACAGCGCCTGCTGCCGCTTGGAGAGCTGCTCCAGCCGGCGCTTCTGCGCGTTGAGCTGCTCCTGTGACCGCTGGCCCAGGGGGCGCGTCTCCCCCATCAGCCGCTCCTGCTCCTGCGACAGGTAGAGCGCGTCCCGCATCATCCGTTGCAGCGCCCC
>JBHIEF010000306.1:0-4209 GCA_046760465.1 Armatimonadota bacterium
ACGCAGGTTTGTTGGCTGAAGCTCTTGCCGAAGCCGCTGACGCCGGCTTCGATGGCGGCCCGTAGGCCAATTCGCGCGTGTTCGGCGATCACCTCGTCGCCGGTCAGGTTGGCCGCATACATGGCCCCGTCGAAGATCATGAAGTTGGACCAGACCCCGGCGCTGGACTGGGGGCAGGAGGTGTAACGGAAGCCCTTCACCTCGGGCACCCACATATCCTCGATGAGGAAGCGGGCGGCGCGGCGCATGGACTCAGGTATGCGCTGGTCGCCGGTGATCTGGTGGTAGCGCTTCATGCCGGTGAGCAGGACGGCGACCATGAAGCCGGCGTTGCCGTGGTGCTGGGGGGTGCAGAGGCAGTGGCCGGGAACGAGCTGGCGCCGCCAGCCGCCGTCGGGGGTCTGGCGCTCGAGCACGCGCTCGATGATGAGGCGGGCGGCGTTGAGGTAGTACGGGTCGCCGGTGGCGTCGTACACGGCGGTGGTCAGGATGAGGTGCCAGCCGGGCACGCGGCAGTTGCTGAAGTCGTAGTTGCGCGTGTAGAGCGAATCGTAGCGGTCGGCGATGAGGCGGGCAGTCTCCAGGGAGCGGCGATCGCCGGTGAGGAAGTAGTAGTCGAGCAGGCCCTCGGTCCAGGTGTGGCTGACGCTGAGCCCGCCGCGGGTGATGCCCTTGCCCTCGACCGGAGGCCTGGCGTAGTAGTCACCCACGTGGCCGATGCAGTGTGTGTAGACGCCACCGATGCGGCCGGGGTCAGCGTGATGGCGGATGGTGTCCACGTCCATGTGGTGGCGGGCGGCCTGCTCGCCGCAGGTGAAGAAGCGCAGGTCGCCGCTGCGGGCCCATTGCAGCAGGAAGGCGTGCTGGGTGTCGTACTCGATGTTGCCCCAGTTGATGCCGCGCTCGCCCCACCAGTCGCCGAAGTTCATCATGCCGTACTCACGCACGCGCTCGCGCCGCCGCAGGTAGTCGTCCATGGCGGCGCTGACCTTGGGCTCGTAATCTGGGAAGGCTCGCTGGCTGGGGGCGGCCATGTTCCCGAAGACCTTGGTGTCGCAGTACCACTGCGGGTCAGCGGCGGCGAGGAGGGGATGCTGGGCGTGGCTCGCGGCGGCCGCCATGTCCAGATCCTGTGGGCCGAAGGCGAGCAGCAGCTCATGGCGCTTGCTGACACCTACCTTGAGCTTGTAGGTGCCCTCTCTGAGGTAGTAGTAGAGCTTGTAGTCGTCCTCGCCGTCGCTCTGGTAGAGGCCTTTGTCCAGCGGCGGCAGCAGGCCGATCTCGATGCCGGCGCCGTCGGCGGCGAGGCCCTTGGGGTAGAGCTGCCAGAAGTTGCGGACGGCGGCGCCGACGGAGCCAGTGGGCGTGCGAGCGGCAATCCAGCCATCCTGGCGGCCGTCATGGCGCTCGGCGGCTTCGCCGCGTCGGACCTCGTAGAGCGATTCCAGCAGATGGGACATGCTCAACGGCCCTTGCTGTGGCTCGGGCACGGCGGGGCAAGAGGCTGGGCCAGCTTCGCGGACCGGCACGCGGAGGGACAGGCTCCTGATGTTGGTGAAGGTCTGCTCTACGTTGTCGTTGGCGAAGGCGAGGTCCATCCTCACGAAGGGCTGGCCGGCGTAGAAGTGCAGCCGCGCCTCGTAGTTAAAGAGCTGCGTCTCGCCCTCGGCCGTCAGCGGCCCCGCGACCTTGAGCGTGGCGCGGAGGGGGCCAGACTGCTCGACGGCGAGCTCGCTGGGCGGGCCGAGCGAGGTGTAGAGCGTGCCCTCGGCGTCCTCAAGGCGCAGGCCGGACTGTGGGTTGGCCTGACTGACGAGCTCGGCGTCGGTGAAGTCGGCGTCCCCATTGGCATCGCGCCACACGCGCGAGAAGGGCGCGAAGCTGGTCCGGGAGATCTCGAAGCGAGTGGGGCCGGTGGTGACGGTGATGGCGTCGTCGGCCTGCTGCACACTCAAGGGCGACTGCGATGGTGTTGGCCGGACCTCTGAGCCGTACTCCAGGAAGTAGCCAGCAAGTGGCGGGGGCTCCTGCGGGTCGGGTTCGGGAGCAGCGGGGAGCTCCGCTGCGAAGTCGAGCAGCAGCCACTTGATGGTGCCATCGTCCCAGCGGGCGGTCACGGTTGCCTGGAGCGGCACTTCCGTCCCCTGAGCGTTGAGGAGGCGGACGTTCCCGACGCGGCCCAGCGTGCCTCGGGGGAGGGGCACACCGAAGGTGAGGGGCCAGGTGCCGGCGGGGTGCGGACCCGGGCTGACGACAGCCAGGGGCAGGCGCTCGCGCTGCGCCGCGCCCTCGGGCAGCTCGGGAGCCGCGGCTACGAAGGTGGCGTCCCGCGTGCGCAGGAGCGTGCCGTCGGGCTTCTCAGCAACCACGCGGAAGTGGTACTCGGCATCCGGCTCGAGGCCGGAGAGCGTTGCGCGGTGGTTGCAGAGGGCTCGCGAGGCCTCGGTGCGCTGGCCGTACTGATCGGTCAGGCCGTACTCCACCCAGGACTTCGTGCACCAGTTCTCGCTGGAGCGGTAGGGGCTGGTGGTCCAGGTGATCACAGCAGTGGTCCCGTCACTATCCCAGGGCCGGCGCACGCCGACCCAGTGGATATCGAAGGCCCGCTGCCAGGCCGGCGGGAGCTGCTTGAGCAGCAGGAGATCCTCGGTGCGATACGTGCCCTGGGAGGTGACGGTCTCGAGGGTGATGGTGTCGCCCTCTTTGAGGGCTATGGCCTCCGCGAGCGCAAAGAGCCGCTGGCGGTTGTCGTCCACATTGGCCACCAGCACGCCACGCTGCTGGCCGTTGACCTTGAAGAGGAGACGCTCGTCGCCGCCCCCGTCGTAGAAGATGACGGCCGGGTGCCACCTTCCGGCCCTGGGCACGCGGGCAGTGATGGTACCCTTCCCGGCGGTGCGGCGGGCGGAGTCCTCTCGGTACTCGACGCGGAGGTCGTGAGCGAAGCCGTGGAACTGGCAGGACTCGATGGGGATGACCACATTGGCTGGGTCCCGGGCCACGCGGCGGATGAGGTCCAGGCCGCCCGAGACGCGAATGCCCTGGCTCTCGGTCAGGTCCATGGCGGTCATCACCTTGGGGCGGCTGGACTCGCCGGCGGCCGACACCTGGAAGGCGCCGGTCCAGTCTACGCCCTTGCGGGGCTGGAGGGTCTCGGAGAGGACGTTGGCGTCGTAGACCGATCTGCCGCCTGCCTGGTGCAGCTCAAGATCGGCGGAGATGAACAGGTGGTTGTCGCGGATGGCGATGAGGGGCGGTCGGTAATCGTCGTAGTTGCCGGCGGCGTCTATGTGTCGGGCGATGGCCCGGCCCTCGGTCACGATGAGCATGTAGTCCCAGCCGTCGGGGGTGTCCTTGCGGCCAGTGGCCCTGTCATCGTCGGCGTTGAGGTAGAGGATGATCTGGGAGTTCGCGGCCGGGTGGCGCGCGGCGAAGTCAATGCGCCACACGTACCTGCCCCTGCCGGCAGGCGCGAACCAGAGCTCGGTGACATCACGCTCGGCGGAGTAGTTGTCGCGGCTCACGCCCCTGTCGCCGTCGTCGCGGGACTTGTCCTGGCAGATCAGCTCCAAGCGCTCGGCGAAAGCGGGGTCGGTGCCGAGGGCCAGCTCCAGGTCATCGGGCAGGCCGTCGGCGTCGCGGTCGGCGGCTGCGGCGGGGCCGACGGCGAGAAGGGCGAGGAGGGCAGTTGACAGCAGTCGCATTGGGCAACACTCCCGCTTAGGCCCCGGACGGCGTGTGCGACGTCAGGAGACGTTGCACTCCATAAACGGCGACGAGATTCTCCGGCGCTACGCGCCTCAGAATGACAGTGGGCAGGTCCACGTGTTTCGGCGGTTCTTCGACGAGCTCGGGACAGGCAAGCTCCCGGAACACGTACAAGCCGGCAGGTCGCATGGTCAGAAGACGACGTCAATGCAGATCTGCGGGGGCACTACCTCCATGCGGACGACTTCGCCCGCCTCGAGCGAGACGGGCAGGCCTTCCCAAAGCTGCCGCCCGGTGTACTGCGAGCTTTCTGTGTTGACGCGGACCGTGTAATGGGTGTTCTTGTGGACTGGGTACCACGCCGGCATCTCGTTCAGGCGCGGGTAGTTCTCGGGCAGGCGCATGTGCGCGCTGTAGCGGGGCTTGTCGAAGTGGAGCTTGCCCTGCCAGGGCTCGTCGGCCGTGAGGCGTAGGTACAGGATGGTGCCGTGCAGCACGGTA
>JBHIEF010000307.1:0-4161 GCA_046760465.1 Armatimonadota bacterium
ATCCCTGCGTGGGCCGGGCATTCCTGCCCGGCAACGTCGTTCGCCTTCCCTCTCCCCCGAGGATTGCATTCCACCTGCCTTTGTGCTACTCTGTTTGCCCCACGGAGGCCACTGCATGGACGGGAAGAAGGTCTGTCCGCAGTGTGGATTCGCCTACGAGCCGCACGTGACCACCTGCGCCGACTGCCAGGTGGCCCTGGTGGACAAGCTCGAAGCTCCCCCCGTGGAGGACCGGGGGAACCTGGTCTCCGTGTACCGCGCGCCCGACCAGACCTCGCTGCTCTGGGCACAATCGGCCCTCCAGCAGGAGGGCATCAAGGCCTTCGTGCGGTCCTTTGAAGTGCCGGCCTACGACGACGTGTTTGTGCATCCCTCGGGAGCCTGGGGCGAGCTGCTCGTCGCCGAGGACGACCTGTCCCGGGCCACAGAACTCCTCGAAGCCCTCGCCACAGCCGAGATCGTCCCCCCCGAGGAGGCTGAGCAGGAGCCGGGCCCCTAGCCCGACTCCGAGGACGGCTCTAGATGCTGCCCTGGGGCCAACGCATCGGCATTGATCTCGGCACCTCGCACACCGAAGTCTGCCTGCCCGAGCAGGGCGTGGTGGTGCGCGAGGCCACCGCCGTTGCCTACACCGACCGCCGCCGCCGACCCATCGCGCTGGGCGAAGAGGCCCGCCTCATGGCCGGCAAGGACATCCCCGGCCTGCGCGTGGTGCGACCGGTGGTCGGCGGCGTGGTGGCCGACTTCGACGCCGCCGTGGACCTCCTGCGCCATTGCCTGCGCGGCGTCCTGGGCCGCAGGCCGGTGTTCGCCCCCGTGGCCATCGCCGCGGCCACCTCCGAGTCCACTGAGGTGGAGCGCCGCGCCCTGCACGACTGCCTGCGAAGCGCAGGTGCGGGCCGGGCCTATCTGGTCCCCAAGTGCCTGGCGGCCGGGCTGGGCAGCGAGCTGCCCATGGAGGACGCCAGCAGCCGCATGGTGGTGGACATCGGCGCCGGCACCACCGACATCGGCATCCTCTCCATGGGCGCCGTCACCTCCACCAACTCGCTGCACTACGCCGGCGACGACCTGGACGAGGGCATCCGCCGCTGGGTGAAGCGCCGCCACGACACCGTCATCTCCCGCCGCGCCGCCGAGGAGCTCAAGGTGCGCGTCGCGGCCGTGGAGCCCGCCCTGTCCCGCGAGTCCGGCAGCATCAACGGCCTGGAGGCCAACGGCAATAGCGTGGCCGGCCTGCGCATCCCCGCTGAGGCCATCCCCAAGGTGCTGGCCGGCGCCGTCATGCCCATCATCGGCGAGCTGAGCTGGATGCTGGACAACCTCCCCGCCGAGCGCCGCGCCGAGTTGACCAACACCGGCATCGTGCTCACCGGCGGCAGCAGCCTGCTGCGCGGACTGCCCGACCTCTTCCAGGAGAAGCTCCAGGTGCCCGTCACCGTGGCCCGCGACCCCCTCTCCTGCACCGTCTTGGGCATCGAGTACATCATGGCCAACCTGGAGAACCTCTCCCTCGAGGGGCGCCGCTACGCACGCCTCTCGCCCCTGCGCTGAAGTCACAAGGTCTACCCAACCGGCAGGCCGAAACCACAGCCTCGTGCTGAGCGTTTCGTGTTTCGGCAGCTTGCCTGCCCTGCCCGCCGTTCGCCGTTGTAGGAGCCGCGTCCCCGCGGCGACTAGCGGTGGCACGGCGTGGCATGGCCGTGCTGTGGGTAGTCGCAGGTCTTTAGCCTGCGGAGGTGGTCGGAGGGGGAGGCCGTTGTCCGGGCGGGCAGGCAACGCGCACGACAGGAGCCAACCAATGCGAACCCTCATCCTCCTCTGGGTGGTGCTAATGACAGCTACTATCGCGTCCGCGCAAAAGGTCGAGCAATGGGGCCGCTTCGAGGTCTCGCTCGAGCAGCAGGGCGACCATGACAACCCCTTCCTCGAAGTCTCCCTCAAGTGCACCTTCGAGCGCCCGGGCCAGTCCGTCACCGTTGACGGCTTCTACGACGGAGACGGCACATGGAGGGTCCGCTTCATGCCCTCCCAGCAGGGCAAGTGGACCTACCGGACCGAGTCCAACGACCCCGGCCTCAACGGGCAGACGGGGAGCTTTGAGTGCGTCGCCCCCTCCGAGGGCAATCACGGCCCCGTCGTCGTGCGCAACACGCACTACTTCGCCTACGCCGACGGCACCCCGTACTTCCAGATCGGCACCACCTGCTACGCCTGGGCCCACCAGGGCGACGAGCTGGAGGAGCAGACCCTGAAGACGCTGAAGGGCGCACCCTTCAACAAGCTGCGCATGTGCGTCTTCCCCAAGAGCTACGCCTACAACCAGAACGAGCCGCAGTACTACCCCTTCGAGGGCAAGCCGCTGAAGGACTGGGACTACACGCGCTTCAACCCCGAGTTCTTCCGCCACTTCGAGCAACGCGTCGGCGACCTGCTCGACCTGGGCATCGAGGCCGACCTCATCCTCTTCCACCCCTACGACCGCTGGGGCTTCGCCCAGATGGACGCCGAGACCGACGACCGCTACCTGCGCTACCTGGTCGCTCGCCTGGCCGCCTACCGCAACGTGTGGTGGTCCATGGCCAACGAGTTCGACCTGATGAAGGCCAAGACCGACGCCGACTGGGACAGGTTCTTTCAGATCGTCCGCGACAGCGACCCCTACGACCACCCGCGCTCCATCCACAACTGCCGGCGCTGGTACGACCACACCCGGCCTTGGGTCACCCACGCCAGCATCCAGAGCTCGCACTTCGCCAACGCCGTGGAGCTGCGCGACCAGTACGGAAAGCCCCTCATCTACGATGAATGCCGCTACGAGGGCAACATCCCACAGGGCTGGGGCAACCTCACCGCCCGGCAGATGGTGCGCCACTTCTGGCTGGGGACCATCAACGGCTGCTACGTGGGGCACGGGGAGACCTACAAGCACCCCCAGGACATCCTGTGGTGGTCCAAGGGCGGCGTGCTGCACGGGCAGAGCCCGCCCCGCATCGCCTTCCTCAAGGAGATCATGGCCCAGGGACCGCCCTTCGAGGAGCTGGCTCCTCAGGCCGAGCTGCCGGGCGGCAACTACATGCTCTCAAAGCCCGGGGAGTACTACCTCATCTACTTCCCCAGTCAGGAGCGCACCACCGTCGAGCTCCCCGGCGACCAGCCCTACAGGTGCGACGGCATTGACACCTGGGAGATGACCGTCACACCCCTGAACGACGTGGAGCCCGGCCAGAGGGTCTTCGCGCCGCCGACCGAGGGCTTCCTGCTTCGGCTGGTAGCCTACAGGCCCGGAGAGAAGAGGCGGCCCCACGCGGGCGCCACGGCCTCAGTCAGCGAGGGGCTCGTTCCACTCGAGGTCCAGTTCTCGGCGTCGGCGGCGAACCAACACCACTGGGACTTCGGCGACGGGTCGTCGTCCCAGGAACGCAATCCCGTCCACACCTACCAGAAGCCCGGCCTCCACACGGTCACCCTCACCGTGACCGACGGGGGCGGGCGCTCCGCGACCACGTACCTGAGCATCGCGGCCGACACCGCTCGCCGCGGGCCCATCGTCCGCCTCGGCTTCCCCGAGGGCGAGACCCATCCCCTCACTTTCCACGGCGACATCAAGCGAGAGGACGACGGCGCCTTCGACCTGGGAGATGAGGAGCCCTGGAAGTGGATCTCGGTGGGCGACGACCCCATCGAGGACCTGGAGGGCCTGCGCTCCTTCACCATTGTGGGCTGGGCCTACGCCACCAGCCTGGAGCAGGGCTCCGGCGGCAATCGCATCGTCTTCAACCTGAACTACAACCGCGCCGGCTTCGACCTCGTCTGCCTGGGCGACGGCCGCCTGCGCCTGTCGGTCAACGAGTGGCCCGACCGCGTCAGCAACGACAGCTCCCCCGGCATGATCCGCGTGGGCGAGTGGGTCTTCTTCGCGGTCACCTACGACGGCACGGAGCAGCGCGACAACGTACGCTGGTACTTCGGCGATGCCGACACGCCGGCCAAGCTCGACCGCACGAGCACATACGCCCGCGGCCCCACTGGCAGGGGCAGCGGACCGCTGACCGCCGGCAACTACAACGAGACCATCCAGCGCCACGGCTTGGACCGCCAGTTCCGGGGTAAGCTCCGGGGCCTGGAGATCACCGGCAGCCGCGTCTCGTCCTCCGGCGC
>JBHIEF010000308.1:0-4091 GCA_046760465.1 Armatimonadota bacterium
CTGCCACGCATGCCGGCGACGCTTCGGAGAGCACCGCACACTCCCCGCGGTATACTCGGTCCCGCGAGGCGGCGGGGGCCCTCGCTTCGACCGTGATGGAGGGCGCCAGAACCGGATCGCGGCGACCCGGGAAACGCGCTATCCCGTCCAGAGCGTTCAGACATAGCAGTGCCGCGTGACGGCCACGGCTCGCCAGGCGAGCACCCGGCGCCACTCGGTTTGCCGCCGAGGGCTCGATGCGGCACACCTCCAGGCCGCACTGCTCGAAGAGCGTGCGGATGGTCGCTGGCGAGAAGTAGACGACGGCGTCTCCGGTCGTCGCCCACACGCGGTCGCCTTCGATCCGCGGCGCCTGTCCGTGCACGAGCCAGTGCCAGCGACTGTAGCAGTCCAGCAGGCCAATACGGCTGCACACGCGTGCCAGCACCGCTCCCGATTGCGTCAGCAGGGACGCCAGCCGCTGCATGGTCGTGCGCGGATCAGGGCAGTAGTAGAGCACGTCGAGAAGCACGACGGCGTCGAAAAAGCCTGCCGGCAGAGGGACCTCCTCTATCCATCCCTGTTGGATGTGGCGGAGGCCAAGCTCCCCGCGCGCGTATTGGCACGCAGCCCGCGACAGCTCAACGCCCCAGGCCTCCCAGCCGCGCTCGCGTAGCGCGTGCAGAAGGTGGCCGTGGCCACACCCCACGTCCAGCACCCGGCCCCCGTTCGGGCAGAGGCCGGCCAGGCGGCTGGCCGCTGCCTCGAAAACGTCTCCGCGCACGTGTACGGCTTCGTCGGCCGTCGCCGCGCGTCCGTACGTGGCCATGGCATCCATGTAGGCGTGCAGCTCGTAGGCGGTGGGCGGAGGGTGAAGATAGCCGAGGCCGCATGCCGAACAACGCACCAGTTTCGTGTCCTCGTCCGGCCGCAGGGGCGAGCGAACCACCAGCAGCAGGACGGCGCCGTCATGGCCGCAGAGAAGGCACTCAGTTGACATCGTTGGCCTCATCGCTTTGCCAAGTGCCCGTCATGCTCGCGCGGGCCCCGCCGCCTGGAGTTCTTGTGGCGCCAGCGAGGGAGCCGCAGACCTGTCCTCCCGACCGTGCTCGCGCCTCGCAACTAGCAGGTTCTCGATCTCCCCGAGCCGGTCCAGCACCACATCCCAGCGGAAGCGTTGGGCAACGAAGGTGCGCGCGGCCCGAGCGATCTGTCGCCGCCGATCCGTGTCCTCCAGCAGTCGAGCCGTCTTTGCCGCGAATTCGCCGGCCGTCTCTGCTATCTCGATTTGCTCCCCCGCGCGCGCCTCGATGCCTTCGTTGGCATACGGCGTTGCCACCACCGCCGTCTCGCACGCCATCGCTTCCAGCACCTTGTTCTGAATCCCGGCCACGAAACGCATGGGAGCGATCAGCACCGCCGCCTGGTTGTACGCCGCGCAGAGGTCGCCCACGAAGCCCTCCACCTGCACGCCTGCCATCTTGGTCAGCCGTCTGATCCGCGCCGGCGCATTGGCTCCCACTATGCGCAGCTCCACCGGCCTGCCCAGCATGTGTCGGACCCGGGGGAGAACGCGCTCACAAAACCACGCCAGCGCATCCTGGCTCTCCGCCCCCATATAGCCCACGAACAGCAGCCCCGCTCGCCTCTCGTGCGGCACGAGCGGCCGGAAAGCCGCTGCATCAACCCCGTTGGGCACGACAATGACCGGGCCACTCCGAGCCTCCTGCGGAAGCGCGGCCAGGTCAACTGGCGAGCTCAACCACGCCTCCTCGGCGAACTTGGCCCAGCCCCTCTCGAGGCTCCTGATCAACGGAAGCTCGCGCCTCAGTAGTGGTCGCTGGGAACGCGGGGCGTGCGGCATCATGCGCGTCATGAACAGTGAAACCGCATCCACCAGGTCCAGCACTCGGTGGGAGCGCTTGTGGGGCGCGAGGTAGGGGGCCATGCGGAGGTGATAGGCGTAGATCACGTCGGGCTCGAGCCTGTGCACTGCGGCGCGGACGGCGCCGTGCATCCGGGCCTGGTCGAAGTAGGCCAACTGGAGCGCCTGTCCTCTGAGCAGTGCGGGCGCCAGGTGCAGGTTGGCGCGCAGCCTCGAGAATGGCACCTCCGTGATGCTCGCGAAGATCTGATCTAGTTGGCTGGCATCCGAGCTGCCTTTTCGCCCAAAGGTGAGCAAATGCACCTCGTGCTGCCCGGCCATCATGCGGGCGAAATGGTAGGGCCGGACCTTGTCTCCCCGATCGGGCGGGTACGGGAACCTATAGGTGAGCATCAGCACGCGCATGCTGCCTACCCTCCGAACGGCCCGCAGCCTCGGTGTCGGATGTCTGCCGACCTGACCGCCCCTCCAACAGCTCTCGGTAGATGACTTCGATCTCGTTCGCCATCCGCTCGACGGTGAAGTAGCCCGCCACCCACTGCTGGCCGTCGGCGGCCCTCTGCTGCGCCCGCGTCGGGTCGCGCAAGACTTGGGATATGGCCTGTGCCAGGCGCCCAGCGTCGGCCCGGGGCACCAACTGCGCATATCTGCCCTCGCCCGTCGCCTCCGGCAGGCCCCCGGCGTCGGTGGCTACGAGGGGCTTGCCGTAGTGCAGCGCCTCGGTCGCCACGTTTCCGAAGGACTCGGCCAGCGAAGGGAAGACCACCGCCGCCGCCTCTGCATACAGGCGGGGCATGTCCTGCCGGAAGCCTGCGAAGACCACGCGGTCGCGGGCCGTTAGCCCGTTAGCGATGGCCTGCAACTGGCGCCGCGCGGGGCCGTCTCCGGCCAGCAGCAGCCACGCCTCCGGCTCGTCCCTCGCCACCTGCTCGAAGGCCTCGAGCAAGTAGCGATGCCCCTTCCCTGCGACGAGCCGACAGGGGCATAAGACGATGCGGGCGTGACCGGGGATGGCCAGTTCCTCCCGCACGTCGGTCTGGTCTGGGCTGTCTGCGACGATGTCCATGTAGAAGGCGTTGTGAACAACCACCGAACGGCCCGCAGGGAGGCCGCTTCGCCTCAGCAGGGAGCGCTCGTACTCTGAGTTACAGATGACCAGGTCGCCGGCATAGCGGAAGAGCCAGGCCGCCAGGCAGTAGTGCCGAATGCCGCGATTGTGCCAGATCAGCCTAGGCTCTGGCCGCAGGCCCAGCCGGCCGGCCACGCACATCACGGCCGGCAGCAGCTCCTGACAATGCACGATGTCCGGGGTCAGGTCCGCCATGGCTCGGCGCAGGACGCGGACCCCGCGCA
Source organism: Armatimonadota bacterium (assembly GCA_046760465.1). GTDB lineage: Bacteria > Armatimonadota > Zipacnadia > JAUWAU01 > JBHIEF01 > JBHIEF01. The sequence continues at coordinate 3,218 of JBHIEF010000308.1, forward strand.
GGATGCCCAGGGGGCGGCGGCCGTCCACCGGCAGCAGCCGCAGGTCGAGCCCTGCTTTTCGCACGCGCCCGGCCAGTGGCCCACCCGTAGACGCCCAGACCACCTCATGGCCGCGCCGCCGCATGGCGGTGGCGATGGCCATGGTGGAGTACTCCGTGCCGCCAATCTCCAGGGCCGGAGTGACCAGCAGCAGCTTGAGTCTCTGCGCCGAGCGCCGCACCATCCGTCCTCCTCGGCGGGCCCGTCCCGCAGACGTCAAGTGGCCGTCGGCCTCCGGCGCACCCGTCGCCTGCAAGCGTTGCGGTCCAGACTACTGTGTCTCGCCCACTGGCCTCGCTACCCCGCTCGGCCGGCGTTGAGGATGCCCGGTCAGAGAGCCGATGGCTTGCGCGTAGGCCGCCGGTCCCCGGCCCCAACAGAACTCCGCCTCCACCCTCCGGCGACCGGCCTCGCCCAGGCGCGCGGCCAGGTTCCCGTCGCACAGGAGTTCCGCGATCCGCTGCGCCAGAGCCTGGTGGTCCTCGGGCGGCACGAGAAAGCCGGTCTGGCCGTCAACGACGGCGTCGGGAATGCCGCCCGAGGCGCCGCCAATCACGGGCTTGCCGAACAGACCCGCCTCCAGGAACACGATGCCGAACCCCTCGACGTCGCCGTCGGCCGTATGCTCCAGGCTCGGCATCACACACAGTTCACAGTCGCGGTACAGGGCGGCCAACTCCTCGTCGGTGACCTCACCCAGGAAGAAGACGCTGGACCCAAGCAGACCCAGCCGACGTGCCAGCGACTCCAGCCCCTCGCGCTCCTCGCCATCGCCGGCGACCACGTACTGGACGGCGGGCACGTCCCTGGTGACCATGGACACTGCTCGGATGGC
>JBHIEF010000309.1:0-4023 GCA_046760465.1 Armatimonadota bacterium
GCGTCAGCGCCACCGGCAGGTCAATGTCCACGAAGAAGTCCTGGAAGGCCTTGACCCCCAGGCTCCGCGAGCCCAGCAGCCCACCGGGCGACGAGCCCAACGCCGTCAGCCGCCACTCGGTGATGGAGTCGGCCATGGTCAGCTCGACTGACGCCCGGCCCTGCTCGTCAGTGATGATCTGTGGGTTGTTGTACAGCGTCTCCGGGAACCACTGCCGGATGCGCACCTCACGCTCTACCGGAGCGGCCGGCCCTGGTTCGCCGGGCTCGCCACGCGGGCCGCGGTCGCCCCTCTGGCCCGGCGGGCCTCCAGCGGCACGGAACACGGGGATCGCATCCACGCCCGCCGCGTCCGCCACGGCCGCGCCCTCCGCCGCCGCTGGGTAGCCTCCGAAGCCGCCGTAGCCGTACCCCCCGCCGCCCCAAACGCCGCCAACGGTCGTGACCCGCGCGTCCCTATCAACCGGCCCCCAGGTGAACGCCAAGCGGCCGCCGGGCGCGCCCGTCTGGAGCAGTTTCCGCGCCGACTCGGTCAGCACGTAGTAGCCGTAGTAGTAGTCATCGCGCGCCGGCGGCTCGACGTCGTCCAGGGTTCCGTGGATGCCATCGGGCCCAGCGCTGATGACGCGCAGGCGCGGCCCGTATGCTCCACTGCCGAAGGCCACCGTGTAGGTGCGGCCCCAGGGATCCAGGCAGTCCTCGGGCTCGATGAGCTTGAGTTCAGCCAGGTACGCAACCCCCTTGTCCTGAAGCGGGTAGGCCTTGTGCGCCTTGAAGTAGTCGTCACGCTGCTTGCGATACTGGTAGAAGTAGTTCCTGCCGCGCACGGCGCCCAGGATCTTGCCGGCCCGCTCCATTGCTACCGTTTCCCGGTCCTGGCGCGTGTTGATGTCCAGCGTATAGTCGGCGATCTGCGCCGCGCCGGCCATCAGGACCTCGGCCGCGCGTTGGCGAGTTGCCGCGGGCTTCGCCTTCTCGTCTTCCGCGCGGGCCACCACCAGATCGGGCATCTTGAAGCCCTTGATCTGGTAGCGCGGCTGAAGAATCTCCTTCTCCAGCGTGAAGTACACCTTCAGCAGCCCCGGCTGCACCTCCTGAAGTGCGAACACGCTCTCATCCACGATGGTGACGCCCAGCGCCGCCAGCACGCCCTTGCCCTGCCGGTCGGTGACGCGGAAGTCAATGCGCGCCGGCTGACCGGGCTCGTAGATGCTGCTGTCGGGGACGACGTTGATCTTCAGGTCGTTGGCTGGCTCGACATACACCGGCCGCTGGTCGCGCACGATCTCCCCCGAGAGCGCGATCTTGTACGCGCTCAGCGCGATGGTCCCGCTCATGTCCGGCGTCAGCGGCAGGCTGAAAGCGCCCTTCCCCTTGTTCAGCTCCACCGTCTTGGTCAGCAGCGTCTGCCGGTTCTTGATGAGGTCGAGATAGACCGTCCCCCGCGCGGCATTCGTCAGCACCGACACATCGAGCCGATCCCCGACCTTAGCCAGCGCCTTGCTCGTGCGCAGCAGAACCGCTTCCCCGCTGTCCTCCGGCGTCACCGTGCGCTCGTGGGTCGCCTCGCGGCCGTTCTTGTCCACGGCCGTGATCCCCAGGTTCAGGCTCTCTTGCTGTGGGACGACCTTGAACTCGGCCAGGCCCAGCTCGTCGCTCTTGCCCTCCAGCAGCGTCCGGCCGTCGGCCTGGTTGACGACCTTGAGTGTTGCCTCCTGCACCGAGCTGCCGTCCGGGTAGTTGACCGCCACGTACACCACGTTAGGCACGCCGGGCACCAGCGTCCCGCTCTCCGGCAGCACCACCACGTTCATGGACTGGTCCGACACGGTGACCACGTGGTGCTTGGTCTCCTTGTGGTCGGCGGTGTCCACCACCTCGGCCTGGATCTGCACCGTGGCATTGCCCTCGGCCAGCGGCTGGCCCACGAAGTGGTCGGGCAAGGTGGTCTCGAAGTCCCAGTGCCCCTTCTCGTCCGTCACGCCGCTGACCCGCGCGAACTCCTCGAACTTCTCTACGAAGCTGGAGAAGGTCAGCGTCACCTTGCCCCCGCGCACGGGCTTGCCGAAGAAGTAGTCGCACTGCACGCTGCCCTTGACCTGGTCGCCGGGGAAGTAGAAGTCCTTGTCCGTCTCCACCTGCACCTTGAACTTGGGCAGCACGTACTTCTTCACGTTGACCGTCTTCTCGAGCTGCGTCTCGCCCACGATGGCCCGGATGCGGTACTCGCCCTCGTTGACCCAGTCCGCCAGTTGGAAGTCGGCCGCCAGCACGCCGAAGTCGCTGGTCTCGCCGATGTGCTTGAACACCTTGTTGCCCTTGCCGTCCTCCACCTCCAGCGTGGCCTTGGTCTGCTTCATGGGCTTGAGGTCGTACTGCCGCAAGGCCAGGCAGCGAATGTGCATGAGCTGATTCGGCTGATAGAGCGGCTTGTCCGTGGTCAGCAGTATGCGCGTCGGCTCCTTGATGGCCACCGGCTGCTCCACCGTCTCCTCGCCGTAGGGGGAGCTGACGCGGGCCACCAGCCGCCGGTCGCCGATGGCCTCCTGTGGCACCTCGAAGCTGGCCTCCATGGTGCCCTTGTCGTTCGTCTTGCCCGCCAGCAGGCTGATGGCTGGCTCCTCGCCCTCTTCCGGCAGCAGGGCCAGTTCGACCTCGGCGTTGCGGATGGGCTTGGAGTCGGCCTCGGTCAGCGCGATCAACCGAATGGAGGCCGTGCTCCCCGCAGCCAGCTCGTTCTGCCCCAGCAGCCGCAGCGACTGTCGGCCCGCCAGGCTCTGGAGGCTGCGCGAGTCGCCCAGCCACACCCCCACCGCGCGGAAGGCGACCTGCACCATGGCCCCCTCCACGTCGGCCGGTCTGGGCACGCGGCGGGTAAGCTCATCGTGCCCGGGCTCGAGCACACAGCGCTCCTCCAGGACCGTCCGGCGCGTGCCGTCTAGGCCCTCGTACGAGATCGTCAGCGTCCCCGCCACCCCGTCGCTGCGCGGGCTGTCGGCCTCCAGGGTCACCTCCACTTCCTCCTCGTCGAGCCGCGCCGAGGCCAGGCGAATGCCCCCGCGCTCGGCAATGCGCAGCCGATCCGGCTCACCGTACGCGGCAGACAGCTCCTCCTCGCCCGCCTTGGCCTTGGCCACGAGTGGGCCCACGGCATACGTGCCGGGGTCCAGGGCCACCAGGCGATAGGACACCTCGTGAACGCCCGCCTTCACCTTCTCCGATACGAGCGTCACCCTCCCGTCCACGATGGGAGGCGCCAGCGACGGCTGCTGCCCGTACCAGTAGGGGCGGTAGCGCGCGAAGCCCAGCCAATCCACCAGTGCCGCCAGATGGGGTTGCAGGCCTGCCGCGGCGCCGGAGGGTGCCAGCTCGCACCCGCCCGGCACGGAGTCTTGGATGACCAGTTGCTCACAGTCCCTGTCGAGCCTGACGCCGATGCGCACCTCGAGCTCATCACCCGGCGCCGCTGGGCCGCGCAGGCGCTCGGCAGCGGCCTTGCCGCCCGTGCGCACCACGCGCAGGTACTGCCGCCGCAGGGACATGGCCTCGCCTGGCTCTGCTAGCGCCTCGGCCTCGCGGATGTGCACCTGTCGTTCCGCGGTCAGCGTGGCCTTGCCGATGCGAAGCTCGGCCAGCAACTGTCGGTCGCCTGCCTCCCTGGCCTCCAGCGCGACCGGAACGTGCAGCCGTTGGCCGGCCGCCACCTCCACCGTTGTCCTGGCCGGGTCCATCCGCAGCCCCTCGCCGCTCATCGTCAGCCGCGCCGTCTGCGCCTCAGCGGACCTGTTGCGCAGGACCACCTGCGCCGAGCCGCGGTCGCCCTCGGTCAAGTGCGACGGCGCCGCCAGGCTCAGCTCCACTGGCGGCTGCTCCACCTCGAACTCCGCCACTGCCTGCCCCACGGCGCCGCTTGTGTCCACCGCCCGCACCACCGCCCTGTAGCGCCCAGGTTGCGTGGCCCTGAACTTGACGGTCTCCCGCCGGCCGGGGCGAATGGCCAGATCGTCATCGCTGTGGAGCAGCC
>JBHIEF010000310.1:0-4007 GCA_046760465.1 Armatimonadota bacterium
ATCGAGCCTGCTAGCCCGCGCGGCGCAGGATGCGCGACTCACAGGGAGGACGAGACAGTGCCCACTGACCAGACGCTGCGCCTGGCCCTGCCCAGCGGCAGCCTGCAAGAGGCCACCTTGACCATGTTCGGCAAGGCCGGCTTCAGCATCACCGTCCCCCGGCGGGGCTACAGCCCGGCCGTGGACGACCCCGAGATCGAGGCCCGGCTGCTGCGGGCCCAGGAGATACCGCGCTACGTGGCCGCCGGGTCGCTGGACGTCGGCCTCACCGGCAAGGACTGGATCGCGGAGACCGACAGCGACGTGGTCGAGGTCGCTCCGCTCGTCTACAGCAAGCAGGGCCTGCGGCCCTTCCGCTGGGTGCTGGCGGTGCCGGAGGACTCCGACCTGAACTCGGCCCAGGACCTGGCCGGCAAGCGCGTGGCCACCGAGGTGGTCAACCTCACCCGGCGCTTCTTCGCCGACAAGGGCGTGGAGGCGGAGATCGAGTACTCCTGGGGCGCCACCGAGGCCAAGGTGCCCGAGCTGGCCGACGCGGTGGTGGAGGGCACCGAGACCGGCGCCAGCCTGCGGGCCAACAAGCTGCGCATCATCGAGACGCTGATGGAGTCCACCACCATGCTCATCGCCAGCCACCAGGCCTGGGGCGACCAGTGGAAGCGCGCCAAGATCGAGTCACTGGCCCTGCTGCTTCAGGGGGCGCTGGCGGCCGAGGAGAAGGTCGGCCTGAAGATGAACGTGCCCGCCGACCGCCTGGCTGGGGTGCTGGAGTCGCTGCCGGCCCTGCGCAACCCCACCGTCTCCAAGCTGGCCGAGGAGGGCTGGGTGGCGGTGGAGACCATCATTGACGAAGCCATCGTCCGCCAGATCATCCCCACCCTCAAGGCCGCCGGCGCCACCGGCATCATCGAGTATCCGCTGAACAAGGTGATACCGTAGCTCGCCCGCGCCCCGCCCCTCCTACTGCGAGTAGACCTCGATGAAGGTCACCATGAACTGTCCGGGGCGAGTGAAGTCCACGCTGCCGCCCGCCGCCCCCCCGTAGCTGTCCGGGGTCTGCCCCATCACCACGGCCATCAGAGAGATCTGGACGCCGTAAACGTGACCGGCCCGCAGGCGGCATTCGCCGAAGTGGACCAGCGGCCTGGCCTGCCGGTAGGGCGGGCCCATGGCGGGCAGGTTGAAGACGGGGTGCCTCCAGAACGACTTGCGGAACATGCCCTTCATCGCCTGCACGCCGGGGCTGGAGCCGCCTGGCTCGGTTGGGGCCAGGTACTGCCCCCCGGCTGCGGCCGCCATGTTGTCGTATGAGGGCGTGCCCATCCACCCCCTGGTTACGTCCTCGGGCACCCACTCGCCGAAGGTGACGCAGTAGGCGATGTTGTAGGAGTTGCTGCCGGCCCCGATATCGCCGGCGTGGTCCAACTGCACCTGCACCCACGCGGTGTTAACCTCCCTGGTGCCCACGACGTCCGGCTTGACCCGGAACAACTTGGTCCCTATGCACTGCGCGAAGGCAGTGCCGTCCTCCCCCACGCTCACCTCGGCCCGTACCAGCATCTCGCCGGTGACGGCGCAGCCTGCCGTCGCGTTCCCGGTGCCCGTGACGCTGTCGTCGTCATAGGTGAGGTCGAACAGCTTGACCACGCCCTCGCACAGGTTCTGCCTGGTGCCCAGCTCGTGCCCGGCCACCGCCCGCAGCGTGTAGCGGGACAGGTGTTCGAGCTGCGCCGAGGCCGTGCCCGCAGCCACGTCCACCACCGTCTCGCGGAAGATGGTGTCCACGGCCTCCTGGCCCGCTCCTGCTGCGCCCATGGCCCCGCCCAGCCCCCCGCCCGGAAGACCGCCCCCACCCAGTCCCCCGCCGGGCAGCGCGCCGCCCCCGAGGCCCGCGGGAGGAATGGTGGCTCCGCCGCCCGCGGGGGTGGGAGGAGTTGTCGCGGGCGCAGCTTCGGCATCCTCGGCCGGCACCGCCTCCGAGATCATGACGTCCTCGGCGGCGTAGCCCTCGGGCAGGTCGCCCGCGGCGAACTGGATGGTGAGCGTGGCGGGCTTGCTGAACTCCAGGCCGTCGGGCTGGATATCGTAGACCGGCGCGATGGCCAGGCCCGCCTCCTGCGGCAGCTCCCGGATGGACACCTGCGTATCTGCGGCCAGCGCGCCCGCGGGGACGGTCAGCGTCGCCTTGCCCGAGGGCGCCTTGACCGTTCCGCCCTGCGCGGCGGAGATGGTCTGAGTGGCCGGCGCACCGGCCTGCGCCAGCAGCAGCCACGGCAGCAGCAGGAACATGGCCAGGACCAGGGACGGGCCTTTGAGCGAGGTCACTGCACATACCCCCCGTAGCATGAGGCGAGCCGCGTAACGCGCCACGCGACTCCGGAAGCCACTCGTCGGGGGCTTTCCGCGTCGCCGGCCCATGGTCCTGCCAGTCCTGCGGGCGCGGGCAGACCCCGCCCCTACACCGCATCGGCCGGCCCTGGCTTCGCCCCTGTAGGGACGGGCTCTACGCCCATCCACCGCCCTCTCCCTCTGCCCGAACGCCTCGTCCCCAAGGGCGGCGCATGCCTGCCAGCCTTCGGGCCGGCGCCCTCGCGTTCCACGCCGCCCGGCACGACCTCCTCGCTGAGGGAGGGTGCCCTGCGCCCCCCTCCGGCGTCCCGTTGACACCCCCAGTGGCTACTTGTATACTAAACGCTGGGAGAATCTAGACAGAGCTTCTCCCCAGCCTGGACGTTACAGGCATGTAAACGGGGATGGGAGCAGCCATGTACTGTGCCGACTGCGGGGCCTCGAACCCCGAGGATACGCCCTTCTGCGTGGACTGCGGCATCCGCCTGGCCGTCAACCTGGACGCGGCCGACACCCAGGAGCTGCCTACCGCCCACGGCGCGCCCACGCCGCGAACGCTGCGCGCCGTGCTGGAGCGGGCGGCCGAGATGGCCGATGCCGGCGAGCTCGACGACGCCATAGACATGTGCCGCCGGGCGGTCATCATGGAGCCGCGCAACCGCCCCGCGCACGCGCTGCTGGGACTGCTGTACGAGAAGAAGGGCCACACCAAGTTCGCCATCCGCGAGTACAAGGTGGTCCTGGAGATAGACCCCTCCAGCGCGGCCGAACGCGCGAAGCTGGAGCGGCTGCTGGAGCAGGAGAAGCAGGACACCCAGCACTTCGCGCCGGTGATCCCGCCCGACTTCTGGCAGCGCTGGCGCATCGCCATCATCGGCGGCGGGGGCGCCATGGCCCTCGGCCTGATCGCCGTCATCGTCCACTTCGTGCGCCAGGCCGCCCCGCTGGACACCACCCCGATCCCGATGGCCGTGCGCACGGCCCCGGCGGAGGCGAGCGCCGATCTCTACCGGCCGCCCACCAACCCGAGGGGCGCCCCCTGGGCCAATCGCACCACGCCCTATCCCGTGCGCAGCGACGGGAGCATCTTCCGCCCGCCCAACTGGGACGCCCTGGCGACCCGCCAGCCGGGCGACGGCGGCAGAGACACGCCCGTCACCGCCCGGCGGGGCCCCACGCCGGAGATCACCGTGCCCCGAGTGGTCGAGCCCAACCCGATGATGCGCACTCCCGGGCCGCCCCCCCGCGAGGGGCCGCCCGGCGAGGGCCCGCCGGGGCCGGACCCGGGCGCCACCGGCGTCTTCGAGCCCGTCGAGGAGGGTCCCCCGCCGCCGGAGGGCGGGGGCGGCCCCGCGCCCCTACTGGAGATCCAGCGCGTCGAGGGCACGCGGACGGCGGATAACTCCATGTTCCAGCCCGTCGAGCGTGGGCCGGGGCCGGCGCCCACCACCACCGGGGAGGACGAGGAGGCGGGGCGGGCGGCGCAGATGCGCGGCCTGCGGCTGAAGGCGGAGGGCCGGCACCAGGAGGCCATCGCCGAGTTCCGGCAGGCCATCAGCGCCTACCAGCGCGAGATGGGCAAGCGCGGCAGCAGCGACAAGCTGCTGCGGGCCATCGAGACCTGCAAGCACGGCATCGAGTATTCCGAGAGCCGCCTG
>JBHIEF010000311.1:0-4006 GCA_046760465.1 Armatimonadota bacterium
AGACCCACCTCGGCACGGCTGCGCCCAAGAGCAGCGCGGGCACCCGACGCCGAGGCATCAGTCCTGACCCCCTCATGCCGGGAATGCGCGTGAGCCACCGAAGCTCACCGCCCCATCTCGTCTAGCTCTCGAAGCCTCCGAAAGAGCATGTGCAAGACGCACATGTGCACGTCCTCGATGACCTGCATGTCCTTTGTCCCCAGGACCAGCGGCAATTGTGCCAGCCCCGCCAGCTTGCCTCCGCCGGACCCACACAGCCCAATCGTGGTAGCGCCCCTCTCGTTGGCGAAGCGGACCGCACGCAGGGCGTTCTCGGAGTCGCCGCTGCCGGAAATGGCGATGACGGCGTCCTCCGGCTTCAGCCACGCCCGGAGGGGCACAGTGAACACCTCGGCGTAGTCAATGTCATTGGAGGTGGCGAGCACGAGCGGTTGGTTGTCGCTGAGGCACATCGCCCGGGGGTGGAACTCCAGGGACTTCACGAAATCGGTCACGATGTGCGCCGCGCTCGCCCCACTGCCCCCGTTGCCGCAGGTGAACCACGCTCCCCCGGCCCGATGCACCTCCATCAACACCTTGGCGATGTTATCCACCGTCTCCAGATCAAGCGCCCGAAGCTCCGCCACCACTGCCTCTTGGTAGGCTGGCAGTACCGACGCCATCGCTGGCACCCCCCTTCCTGGGCGAGAGACGTCCGGCTGCTGGACGGTTCCGGCGGGCCCTGGGATGCTCTGGCAAGCAGCTCCCGGGCCGCCCCAATGTCTGCCGGGGGCGGGCAAGGCGGCCTATGGCCACCGTGCCGCCGCGGGAGGCTCCTTGACTGCGGTCGCTTCGAGCGCCGTGCCTCGCCCGACCCACTCACCCAGGACATACAGAGGATGCAGTGCGACCCCCCACAGGCGTGCGCGCAGCGACGCAGGGACGTACTTGCTCAACTCGTCAGCGCCAGAGCCCACCGCAACCTCGACTGGCCGAAGGCCCGCTTGTCGCAGCGCCCTGGAGATGGTCGCCCGCCCAGAACCCACCACGTGGTACGGCGGCGACAGGGGCGAGAGTATCCCCGCCCGCCTCCGCAGTCCAGTGCGCTTGGCCAGTGACTTCGCCGAGTTGAGCAGGCATTCCTCGTTCGGGCACACCACGTAGACCACGCCGCCGGGCCGCACCAGGGCAGCCATCTGCCGCAGCATCTCCACGGGCTGCGACACGTGCTCGACGACGCTGTCGGCGTAGACGACGTCGAAGCTGCCCTCTGGCCAGGGAGCATCACGCAGCTCGCCCACGAACACGTGGCAGTCCAGGCCCCGTCGCGCACGGGCGGCGAACTCCTCCGAGACCTTCTGGCCGGCGACTTGCCACCCGCGCAGGGCCGCCCGCCGCATGGCGAAGCCCTCGCCGCATCCTACTTCCAGGAAGCGGCTTACCCCGCCCCGGGCGGCGCGCTCGATGGCATCCAACCGCCTCTCGGGGTTCGCCACCATCCTGCTGTGGCGCCACCGTTGCGTATACTCGCCGAAGTAATCGCCGCTGTAGAGCTCCTGCGTGGCCTCGCGGTCGAAGTGCGGCATGGGGCTGGCATAGAAGAACCCGCACTCGGCGCACCGGACTACGCGGGCCGGCTCCAGGGAGGCGCCACAGTGCTCCGCCACGCGGCGACACACCTCGCTCACGGCGACCGAGGCCACTTCCACGGGCTCGTCGGCGCCGCAGAGCTCGCAGTCCTCGTGTGTCAGACGGAGTTGCATCGGTCCCCTGCCGTCGGTTGCGGGTCACCGTGCGCCGCCGGCCGGCGGACGATCAGCCTCGCCGCGCCGAGCAGATCGTCGCACACGAAGTCGGGCCTGGCGGCGCTTGGCCACGCCCGCAAGTGCGATCGGGACGTGCGACCTGTGAGCACCAGCACGGTCGTGGCGCCGACGGCTCGACCTGCTGCCACGTCGCTGGCTGCGTCGCCGACCAGGTAGGACTCCTCCAGGCACAGGCCCAGGTCTGCGGCCGCGGCCCGTAGCAGTCCCGGCTGGGGTTTGCGGCAGCCGCAGCCCGCCTCCTTCGAATGCGTGCAGTAGTAGACCCCCGCCACCTCGCCGCCCGCTGCCCGCAGCTCGGCCGCCATCCTCCTCGTGATGTCGGCCAGAGCCGCTCGCGCCACCACCCCCTTCGCCACGCCAGCCTGGTTGGAGACGACCGCCACGGGAAGGCCTGCCTCGTGCAGGATGGCGAGGGCTTCTCTGGCTCCCGCCAGGAACTCGAACTGCCTCCAAGTCATGACGTATCCGCCGGCGACGTTGCGGTTGACGACGCCGTCTCTGTCAATCAACACGCCTGCTCGCCGGCGCGTGAGGCATGCCACCTCAATCCGGCCCCGTGTTCAGCAGGATCCGAGTGCCCTGCGGCTCCAATCGGAAGGAAAGCTGCCGATAGTCCCGGAGCGCCGCCTTCACTGCCTCCCGCCGCTCCGGAGGGCAGTAGAGCAGCAGGTGACCGCCGCCCCCAGCGCCGCAGATCTTCCCGCCGGTAGCGCCGGCGGCGCGCGCGCGGGCGTACATGTCGTCAATGGCCGGGGTGGAGATGGTCGAGGCCAGGCGCTTCTTCAACTGCCAGTTGCGGTGTAGTATGTCGCCCAGCGGGCGCGGCCCCCCGTCCCGGAGCACGGAGGCCGCCTCCAGCGCCAGGGCCTTGATGCCGTCCAGGTAGTCGCCGTTGTCGCGGGTCCGAGAGTCCTGCTCCGCGAGGATGTCGGCCGATTGACGGCCTTGGCCGGTGTGAAACAGCAGCAGCTCCTGGTTCAGTTGATCGGTGACCCGCTTGGCGTAGAGGCTGTTGACGTGGACCTCGCCGTCCGTTCCGAACTCGATCTGCCTCATCCCCCCGAAGGCGGCTATGTACTGGTCCTGCTTGCCGATCGGTTTGCCCAGGATGTCCAGCTCGATCTGGCAGGCCTGCTCGGCCAGCACCTCGGCAGGCTGAGCATCGCCCTTGAAGGCGTGCAGGGCGTTGAGCAGCCCGACAGTCACGGAGCTCGACGAGCCCAGGCCGGACCCGGCCGAGGGGATGTCGGCGATGGTCGTGACCTCCACGCCGCTGGTGACCCCTGTGAGGCGGAGCGACTCCCGCACGAGTTCGTGCTCGAGGCCGTCAATGCTGTCCGCGTTCTCCGTCTGCGAGTAGCCGACGCGGATGCTGTCATCGTAGCGGGCCTTGACGACCACATAGACGTACTTGTCAATGGCGGTGCTCAGCACCATGCCGCCGCGCTCGAGGTAGTAGGCCGGGAAGTCGGTGCCCCCACCGGCGAAGCTAATGCGTAGTGGGGTTTGTGAGACCACCATGTGCGTGCGCCTCCTGTGCCGCCGCGTACCCCTCGGGTGTGCCAATGTCAATGACCTGGCCAGAGAGCAGGTGTCCTCGCGCCCTCCCCACCAGCCGCGGCAGGACGTCGGTGCCGAAGTCCAGGGGCACTGTCTCGGGTAGGTAGTCGAACAGCGCCTGCCCGGCCGCGTAGATGCCGGCATTGGCCGTCGCCGTAGCCGGCCGCGCCGGCTTCTCCACGAAGCTCAGTAGGCGTCCATCCGCGCCCACCTCCGCGATTCCGCACTGCTGCGGCTGCGGAGCGTGGAACAGGCCCATGGTAAGCGGCGCGCCATTGCGCTCGTGCACGTTCATCAGATCGGTCAGATCGGCATCGGTGAAGTTGTCCGCATAGGCGATCAGGAAGCTGCTCTGATCGGCCACGAAACCGCGGTTGGCCCTCACCGTCCCGGCCGTACCCAGGAGCCCGGGTTCGTACGCCTTGGTTACGCGCAGCGGCAGGCTCTGACGAGCGAGGTAGTCGGTCACCTGCTCGGCTAAGTGGTGCAGGTTGACCAGTACCTCTGAATAGCCGTGCTCAGCCAGCAGCAGCAGCCAGTGGCCCAATAGAGATCGCTCTCCGATGGGCAGCAGGCACTTCGGCTTGGCTTTGGTCAGCGCCCCCAGCCGCGTCCCCAGCCCGGCGGCAAGTAAGAAGGCC
>JBHIEF010000312.1:0-3940 GCA_046760465.1 Armatimonadota bacterium
TTCGTGCGATTCCTGGGCCTGGAATTCGAGCGGGACTACGGCGGGATTCCCGATCATCTGAGCGTTGAGCTGGACCTCATGTGCAAGCTGACGGAGCGCGAGGCTCGAGCTTGGGACGATGAGGACCTAGAGGGCGCGGCAGAATGCCTTGGCCACGAGCGGCGAGTGCTGGTGGAACACCTGGCCAGATGGGTGCCCAGCTTTTGCCAACAGGTCCAGGCGCAAGCACAGTGCGAGTTCTACCGACAGGCCAGCAACCTGCTGAGGCAGTTCGTGGCTGTTGACACAGAGGTGGTGGAGCGATCCCTGGTAATGTGCGAGGGCCTGCGCCCCGACGTGGCGGGTAAGGGCCCGTGACCGGCATCGTGCTGGCAGGCGGGCACGGGCGACGGCTCCATCGCGCCAAGTGCACACTGCTGGTGGGAGGCGAGCCGCTCATCGCTCGTGTCATCGCCCAGGTGAGGCCGATGGTGGACCGCGTCACCATCTCCGCCAGCTTGATAGGCCCGTACCAGGCCTACGGATTGCCGGTCGTTGCTGACGAGTACCCAGGGCGCGGCCCGTTGGCCGGGATGCACGCCGCGATGACGAGCCATCCGGACGCAGACTACCTCGTGTTGGCGGGCGATATGCCTTTCGTATCGCGACGCATTTTAGACCGCCTGCTCACCGAGTGGACGAAGGCGGACGCGGAGGCCCTGGTGCCGCTGGACGCGGAGGGCCGGCCTCAACCGCTACAGGCCATCTATGCCCACTGCTGCGCCGCCACCATAGAGCAGCAAGTGCACGCGGGTCAGCACCGGGTCACGGCGCTGCTAGATGCAGTGCGGACGCGTTACCTGGACGTAGGCCCGATGGCCGGCTGTAGCTTCTTCAACGTCAACACGCCGGAGGCGCTGCAGCGCGCCCAGGAGATCGCCGCGCGCCTCTCGGACACAGGCCAAGCCTCGGAGGACGGATAGTGCGCCCCCTCCGCACGTGTGGACAACGAGCATGATCGAGGTCAAGCAGGCGCGTCGCAAGATCCTGAGCTGCGTGCGTCGGCAGCGGCCACGCCGCTTCCTGCTCGAGAAGGCGGCAGGGCTGGTGCTGGCTGGGAGCGCCAAGGCAGACCGCGATCTCCCACCGTTCGATCGCGGTCTGCCTTGGCCGGATACGCCGTGCGCGCAGCGGACGTAGCGACCTCGTCCGCGGAGCTGTACGTGGTCGGGGCGATGCCGGCGGGCTCCGCCGCGGGCGCGCGGCTGCGGCCTGGTCAATGCGCGAAGATCTCGACGGGCGCGGCACTGGCCCCCGGCGCCGACAGCGTAGTGATGGTAGAGCACTCGGAGGCCCTGGACGGGAAGCGCGTGCGCCTGGCTGGCCCGGTTCGCAGGGGGCAACATGTGGCGCGACGTGGCGAGGAGGCACGCCGAGGTCGGGTGCTGGTGCGGCGAGGAAACAGCCTGACGCCGGCGCGGATGGGCGTCCTGGCGATGGTCGGGTGCACCGAGCCACTGGTGTACCCGCCTCCCTCGGCAGCAGTGCTGGCCACCGGCAACGAACTGGTGGGCGTACACCAGAAGCCTGGCGCGGGCCAGATCCGTGACAGCAACTCGACGCTGGTTGAGGCCATGCTGAGGCGATTCGGCCTACCCCAAGTCCAGAACCTGGGGATCGCCGGGGACCGACGTGGCCAGTTGTCTCGCAGCCTGAGGCAGGGCTTGAAGGCCGACGTGCTCGTGGTGACCGGCGGCGTATCGGTCGGCGAGTTCGATCTGGTGCCGGACACGCTGCTAGAGTTGGGGTGCAGCATCGCGGTCCACAAGGTGGCCATGAAGCCCGGGAAGCCCCTGCTCTTTGCACGGGGGCCATCGGGGCAGGCGGTCTTCGGGCTGCCGGGCAACCCGGTTGCCGTCTTGGTGTCGTGCTTCGAGTTCGTCGGGCCGGTGGTGCGCAAGCTGATGGGGCAAGATCCGGCCATCCCGGAGCGCCGGGCGCGCCTGAAGGCCGCCTGCACGCAGAAGCCCGGCCGGATGGCCTTCCTGCCCGGGCACACGGTGCGCCGGCGAGAGGGCCTGGAGGTGGAGCCCGTGCCTTGGCACGGCTCCGGCGACCTCGTGGCCGCCAGCCGTGCGAACAGCCTCATCGTGCTCCCCAAATCCGTCCGCAGGCGCGCCAAAGGTGATATGGTGACGGTGCACCTACTGACGGCGGATCTGGAGCCGGCCCATGACTGACCACTGGGGGCGCCAGGCGACGTACTTGCGCGTCTCGCTGACACAGGAGTGCCAGCTGGCCTGCGCTTACTGCCGCGGCGCGGGGCCGGTTGCGCCGGGCGGTGAGCCGCTGACGACGGAGGAGTTGCTGAGCTTGGTCGGTGAGCTGGTCAGCATCTGCGGCATCGAGAAGATACGCCTGACCGGAGGGGAGCCGCTGCTGCACCCGCACGTGGTGGAGGTGGCGACGCGTCTGAAGCGCCTCCCCAGCGTAGGCTACCTGGGCATTACGACCAACGGCCTGCGCCTGTCGGAGCTGGCCAAAGACCTGAGGCGCGCGGGAGTGGACGGCGTCAACCTCAGCCTGGACTCCCTGCGGCCCGAGACCTACCGGCGCCTGACTGGCGGCGGCTCCCTGAAGGAGGCGTTGGCCGGTCTGGAAGCGGCACGCCGATATGACTGGCGCGTGAAGGTCAACACCGTGCTGCTGGACGGTGAGAACGACGGCGAGGTCTTGGACTTCGTCCGTCTGGTGGAGGGCACCGCCGTCGAGCTGCGCTTCATCGAGGTGATGCCGACGGCAGACGGCGGCCACGCCCCGGGAGAGGGACTCGTAACCTCGGAGCGAGTGCGAGCCATTCTGGAGGAGGCATACCAGCTCCAGCCCCTGCCGCGAGCGCCTGGGTCGGCGGCGCGCCTGTTCCGGGCCCGTCGGGACGGCTGTACGGCTACCGTCGGTCTCATCTCGTCAATCACGGACCGCTTCTGCGGCGACTGCAACCGCTTGCGTCTAACTGCTGAGGGGGAGCTGGTGGCTTGCCTATGGGCGGGTGTCGCGGCCGACTTGAGACCCTACGTGAGGCCGCGCTGGCACCCAGACGGCTTGCGCCGGGCCGTGGAAGAGGTCGTGGCGGCGAAGCCGCTGCGGCATGAGCCGACTGTCGTTGCGGACATGCTGCGGATCGGAGGGTAGGCGTGGGACCCCGCCTGCCGCGCATGGTTGACATCTCGGGCAAGACGCCCACCGGCCGCGAGGCTCGGGCGGCCGCTCGGCTCAAGTGCCCGCGCGAGGTCGTGGAGCGCCTCCGACGTGGCGATCTGGAGAAGGGAGACGCGTTGGCGGCCGCGCGGCTGGCCGGCATCGCCGCGGCCAAGCGCACGCACGAGCTGATCCCGCTGTGCCATCCGATCCCGGTGGACTTCGCCAACGTCGAGCTGGGACTAGGGGATGACGAGGTGCGCATTGAGACTCACGTGAAGAGCCACGCGGCTACGGGTGTGGAGATGGAGGCGCTGGCGGCCGCCGCCATGGCCGCCCTGACGATATATGACATGTGCAAGGCCCTGAGCCCTGACATGATCGTCACAGACATTCGGCTTGTGGAGAAGACCGGCGGCAAGCAGGACTTCCGACGAGAGGCAGAGGCATGAGCGCTCGCCTCGTAGCAGTCTGCATTGGCACCGAGAAGGGGCAGCCCAAACAGGCGGTGTCGGCGGGGATCTTGGTGGCCGACCAGGGCCTGGAGGGAGATGCGCACGCCGGCTCCGGACACCGCCAAGTCAGCCTGCTGTCGCGTCAGGCCATCGAGGGGATGCAGGCGAAGCTGGGCCCGTTGGAGTGGGGCGCCTTCGGCGAGAACCTGGTGGCCGAGGGCCTGGACACGAGTTCGTTGGGCCTTGGTTCACGCCTGCGCATTGGCGAGCAGGCACTGCTGGAGGTCACGCAGATCGGCAAGGTGTGC
>JBHIEF010000313.1:0-3899 GCA_046760465.1 Armatimonadota bacterium
GCTTGACCTCGTACACCCGCGCGACGGCCTGCGCGCTCGTGGCATCGGCCCCCAGGCCATACACGGTTTCAGTGGGGAAGGCCACCAGGCCGCCGCTGCGGAGGGTCTGGGCCGCCTCGCCCAGAGCCGCCTCATCGGGGTCGCGCGCGTTGACGTAGATGACGCGCGTGGTTAGTTCGTCGTCGGCGGACTTCGGCACGGCTACCGTGCCTCCTCAGTGCCGCCCAGCACGACGCGCTCGATGCCGGCGTAGTCGCGCCGCACCTCAGTCCACCGCACCTTGCCAGCCTGCCCGAGCATCCGCGCTACGGCGGGGGCCTGCCCCCTGCCAACCTCGAAGGCCACGACCAGGCGCTCGCCGCCGACCTCGTTCAGCATGGGGATGAACTCACGGTAGAAGCACAGCCCGTCCTGCCCGCCGTCCAACGCGTCGCGCGGCTCAGCCAGCACCTCGGGCTGAAGCCGGGCGAACTCGTCCCAGCGCACATATGGCGGATTGCACACCACGCAGCTGAGCGCCCGTCGCTCAGCCGGGGCGAGTGGATCGAGAAACGCGCCGACGTGACAGTGGATCCTGTCGGCCAACTGGACGGCTGTCGCATTCTCCTCCGCCAGCTCGACGGCCGCCGTGCTGCGGTCAAAGGCCTCGACCCGCGCCTGCGGCAGGAAGTGAGCCAGCGCGCAGGCGATGTTGCCGGTGCCGCAGCCTATGTCGGCGGCCACGACCTCGCCCCATCCGCGCACGCGCTCGAGCACACACTCCACCAGCACTTCCGTCTCCGGCCGCGGGATGAACACGCCGGGCCTACACCTCAGCGTGAGCCCCATGAACTCCGTCTCGCCGGTGACGTATTGTAGGGGCTCCCGCGCGGCGCGGCGCCGCACCAACGACTCGAACCGCCGCTGCGCCCACGGCGGCAGCTGCTCGGCTCGCCGCATCCGAATGCCGGGCCACTCGGCCCCCAGCACGTGCGCCAACAGCAGCCACGCCTCTCGTTCCGGCTGTTCGACGCCGGATGTACGCAGTTGCGCGCGGGCCTCCGCCACCAGTTCGCCCAGGGTTGCCTGGGTCAACTGGAGCAGCTCTGCTTCCGGAGGGGAAGATGACATCACGAAGGCGCCTCGGCACCCGCGGCCTCAACCAGCCGCCGCTCTTCATCTTCCTGGAGGGCCTGCACCAGATCGTCCAGCTCTCCAGCGAGCATGGCCTCGAGGTTGTGGCTGGTGTAGCCGATGCGATGATCCGTCACGCGCTGCTGCGGGAAGTTGTACGTGCGGATCTTCTCTGATCTGTCGCCGCTCTTGACTTGCTCGCGGCGCGTGGCGGCGATCTCCTCGTCCCGCTTCTGCTTCTCCATGTTGTAGAGAATGCTGCGCAGGTGGCGCAGGGCCTTCTGCTTGTTCTGGCGCTGCGAGCGCTCGTCCTGACAGTAGACCTGGATGCCCGTGGGGATGTGCCGGATGCGGATGGCCGTGGCGTTCTTCTGCACGCTCTGCCCGCCGGGGCCGCCGCTGAGCGTGGCCTTGATGTCGAGGTCGTCGGGGTCAATGTGCACGTCTATCTCCTCGGCCTCGGGCAGCACCGCCACGGTCGCGGCGGAGGTGTGTATGCGGCCGCTGGACTCCGTCTGGGGCACGCGCTGAACGCGATGCACGCCGCTCTCGTGCTTGAGCACCCCGTACGCGCCCGGCCCCTCCACGGCGAGGATTGCCTCCTTGACGCCCCCCATGTCCGACTCGCTCAGGTTCATGAGCTCCGTCTTCCAGCCCCTGCGCTCGGCCAGCCGCGTGTACATGTCGTAGAGGTCGCGGGCGAACAGCGCCGCCTCCTCGCCGCCCGTGCCCGCTCGAATCTCCATCACCGCATTCTTATCGCGATCGGGATCCTTGGGCACCAGCAGCACTCGCAGTCGCTGACGCAGCTTTCCCAGCCGCTCGTCCAGGCGCCGCGTCTCCTCCTCAATCAGCTCCCGCAGCTCCCGGTCCGCCTCCGCCAGCATCGCCAGGTTGTCCTCGCGCTCGCGGGCCAGACGCTCGTACTCACGGAAGGCCTCAACTGGCTCCTCCAGGTCCGCCCGCTGTTTGCCCAGGCGCGCCAACTGCTGCGGATCGGATGCCACCGCCGGGTCCGCCAACTGCCGCTCCAGCTCCTCATACTGCTCCACAATTGACCTGTATGTCTCGTGCAGGTCGGTCACCGTTTCCTCACTTCCCTTGAGGGCCAACCTTCACGGGCACGCCCTGGGAGCCGCCCGCCACAGCCGCTCTTGGCTCCCCTCCACTCGCCTCCTGTACCGCTGTCAGGGCCGCCTGAGCCACCTCGATCTGCTTCTCGTCTGGCTCCCTGGTCGTCAACGCCTGGAGCCACAGGCCGGGCGCCATCAACGCCCGCCAGAACCGGCTGTCCTTGTGCTTGCCCGCCGCGCGCGTCAGCTCGTAAGCGATGCCGGCGATCAGGGGCAGCATGGCGACGCGCGAGATGGCCCTCAGCCACCACGTTGGCCAACCCAGAAACAGGCTGACTATCACCTTTATGACAATGACCAGCAGCAGGAACGCAGTACCACACCGCGGGTGGGCGGCGCTGTAGCCCGCTGCCGCGCCCACGCCTTCGGCCTCCAGATCCCGCCCCGCCTCGTAGGCGTGGATGACCTTGTGTTCCGCGCCGTGATACTCAAACACGCGCCGTATGTGACCCAGGAAGGAGACGCTCGCAATGTAGCCCACGATAACCAGCAGCCGCAGCACGCCCTCGACGAGGTTCTTCAGCACTGCCGGCGAGACCCAGCGCGCCAAGCCGGTCGTCCCCGCCTCGCTCTGCTCCAGAACGCCCCCTCGCAGCAGCAGGTCTGCTGCATACGTGGGTGCCAGGACGAAGAGCCCGATGCCCAGGCCCAGCGCCGCGGCCATGGTCGCAGCCAGGGCCCACGGACTGAGCGCCCGCTCCTCGGCCGCCTCCCCCTGCGCCTGCTCAGCCTGCCCCGCCGCCTCCAGTTCGGCTGCCGCCGCGACCTCCGCTGAGAAGTTCAGCGAACGTATGCCGAGCACCAAGGCCTCGACGAGGGCAAAGGTGCCCCGCAGGAAGGGCCACCGTGCCCACTTGTGGCGCATGGCGAAGGTAACCAACTCCTCCTTGTGCACCACGATATCGCCGTCGGGCTTGCGCACGGCCACGGCCATGTGCCGGGGCGCGCGCATCATCACGCCCTCCAGCACGGCCTGTCCCCCATAGAACGGGGTCTCCTCCAGCGATCGCTCCTCAGACATTCCCCTGCTCGCAGCTCAGGCGCCTACATGCAAAAAGCCGCACGGACCGCCCACACGCTGCGCATTATGCGCCCTGCGCCCGGGATCGTCCGCGCGGCTCTTGGGTGCAGCTAAGCGTCGGCCTTGGCGGCTGCCTTCTGGCGCTTGGCCGCCTTCTTCTTCCCCTTCTTCTTGTCGAGACCGTAGCGCTGCACGAAGCGCTCCACCCGCCCCTCGGTGTCCACGATCTTCTGCTTGCCCGTGTAGAAGGGATGGCAGTTGGAGCAGACCTCCACGCGCAGGTTCGGCTTGGTGGACCGCGTCTCGAAGCTGTTGCCGCAGGCGCAGCTCACGATGCAGTCAACGTATTCTGGGTGAATCCCCTTTTTCATGACGCCCACTTCCATTCGACGAGTGACTGCCCCCGGGCAGCCACACGTAACGGGCGGGCCGCACGGGCCCGCCGCTGGTAGACTTCCGCCGTCCATACGCCGCCGGCCACGGCTATGATACCACACCCCCGGCCCGCTGACAAGCCCCTGCGACCGCACTCAGGGCCCCTGCACCGACAGCCGCAGCCGATGCAGGCGCACCGGCTTCTCGCTGCTGGCAACCTGCACGGTGAGGCGATGCCAGCGGTCGGTCAGCTCCCC
>JBHIEF010000314.1:0-3885 GCA_046760465.1 Armatimonadota bacterium
CGGCGCATGACCGAAACCGATCCCGATGGGTCCCTGGTGGCGGGCGAATTGGCCGCCCGCCGCGCCGAGGCGCAGGAGATGCTGCGGGCGGCCGAGGCCGCTGCCGACGAGGGCGAGCGCGCTCGTCTGGCCACCAAGGCCCTGACCGCCGCCATGTGGGCCGGTGAGATGCTGGAGCTGGCCAAGGCCCGCGCCGACATTGCTCGACGCGGACCGAGAGACGGCTTCCTCCTCGGCGCCAACGCCTTCGGCCTCGCTCAGGGGGAGCGGTACACGAGCCTGTTCCAGGACCTGCTCAACTTCGGCACCGTCCCCTTCTACTGGGGTAGCTTCGAGCCCGAGGAGGGCAAGCCCAACTATGGCAACGCCGACCGCATCACCGACTGGCTCACCGGCGCCGGCCTCACCGCCAAGGGCCACCCGCTCGTCTGGTTCTTCCCGCAGATCACCCCCAAGTGGCAGCACGGCAAGTCCTACCAGGAGATGAAGCAGCTCTGCGTGGAGCGCGTCCGCACCATCGTCTCGCGCTACCGGGGCCGGATAGACATCTGGGACATCATCAACGAGGCGCACGACTGGGCCAACGTCTTCGGCTATACCCACGAGCAGATGGTCGAGGTCGTCGGCGCCATCTCCGACGCCGCCAGGCAGGCCAACCCCGACTGCGTGCGCATCGTCAACAACTGCTGCCTGTGGGCCGAGTACGTGGCCAGCCGCAAGACCATGCAGGGCAACGAGGAGCGGGAGCTGTGGTCGCCCTATCGCTTCCTCCAGGCGCTGGAGCAGGCCGGAGTTGACTACGACGTCATCGGTCTACAGGTCTACTACCCCATGCGCGACATGTTCGAGATCAGCCGCCTGCTGGACATGTTCGGCCAGCTCGGCAAACCCATCCACATCACCGAGCTGGGCGTGCCCTCTCGCTACGAGGACGACGCCAACAGCCACTTCAAGCAGGAGAACGCCGTCAAGAACATGGGCTGGTGGCACGCGCCCTGGACCCAGACCATCCAGGCCGACTGGATCGAGCAGTTCTACACCATCTGCTACAGCAAGCCCTACATCGAGGCCGTCACCTGGTGGGACTTCACCGACCACGGCGGCCACTTCTGGCCCTGGGGGGGCTTCGTGGACGAGAACCTCCAGCCCAAGGAGAGCTACCACCGCCTGAAAGCCCTCTTCGCCAAGTGGCGCGGGGGCCGGTGACCCTATCCCCGTCTCTGTACGAGGGGCGTCTCGCCCCGACCAGACGGCAGGGCAGGCGCGGCTCCTACAACTCGGGAGAGAAGACCTCGTTCACCTCGTCCAGGTCCGACAGCCGCCCCACGTCGTACCAATACGCCTCCTCATCCAGGACCCCGTAGACCTTCTCCCCAGCCGCCATCATGGCCGGAATCACGTCAGTGGCGATGTCCTGGCCCAGCTCCGCGTATCGCCAGAAGGCGTCGCTGAACACGTTCACCGCGGCGTGACAGGGCTTGTCGAGCGGCGGCTTCTCCTCGAAATAGGTCACCCGCCCCTCGTCGTCGAGCTGCGCCACTCCGGCGTGGACTGGGATGCCGGTGACCAGGCCCAAGGTGGCCGCCGCTCCCTTCTCGTGGTGCATTCGCAGCAGGCGCTGGAGGTCCAGATTGGTGAGGATGTCGCCGTAGTGGACCAGGAAGTTGGCCTCCCCCTCCAGCAAGCGCCGAGCGTTTACGATCTCGCCGGCCGTGTTCAGCGGCCTATCGCCCTCGGAGTACTCGATGCGCACGCCCAAGCGCTCGCCGTCGCCGAAGTAGTGCTCCACCTGTTCCCGCAGATGCGAGAGGCAGACGATGAACTCGTCGAACCCCTCCTCGCGGAGCTTGACCAGGATGTGCTCTACCAGCGGCTTGCCGGCGACGGGGATCATGGCCTTGCTGAGGTAGTAGGTCAGCGGTCGGAGCCTGGTGGCGTATCCGGCACAAAGCAGAACCGCCTTCACGGAGACCCGTCCCTTCCGCGGTGGTCAGTAGCTGGCGAACAACTTCCCCCAGGGCGTCTTTAGAGCCTGCCGCACACGCCGCTTGCCCTTGAAGTTGTACCAGTACCAGTTGTGGTAGATGTTGGAGGCGAAGTAGGACCAGGGCACAATCGGCGAGCGCAGCAGGAAGTGCTCGGCGAACTTCAGCGGCCCGTGGTAGATGAGCTTCTGGCCCCAACTGGCGAACGTGTCGCCCACCTGGAAGCGGAAGTTGACCTCGCTGACATCCTCGCCCCGCACTTCGATCTCCCGCGGATTCCCCACGCCCAGGCCGTGCTCGTGCGCCAGGCGGATGAAGTCGAGCTTCATGGGGTCGAAGCCCATCATCTTGGCGGCGATGGCGTCAATGGCCACCATGTCCGCGCTGGCCAGCAGGTAGTCCTTCTGCACGGGCTCCATGGCCCGCGGGCCGGGACCATTGCCGCAGATGGTGCCGTCCATGAGCGCGAACAGGCCCGGGTGGATCTCCTGCTGGATGCGCAGCAGGTCCACCAGGCTCTCGTGAATGCGCGCGTGGCACCAGTGGCGGTTGTCGCCCAGCAGGCCCCCGAAGGCGTTCTTCATGGCGCCCGTGGTGGTGGTGAACACGTGGGTCTTCAGGGTGGGCAGGTGGACGGCGTTCCGCCCCACGAACAGCTTGGGGATGAGGATGCCCTCGGGGAAGGTGTCCGTAAGCGCCAGCATCTCCGCCTCGGGCTCGTACTTGATCCACTCGATGTGCGGCTCGTGCAGCCAGACCGGCTCGATGCCGTACTTGCCCAGCACGGCGTTGTGCTTGTTGTTCCCCGCCCCCTCCTTGGGGTCCACCACCACCGTCCGGTTCTGCGCGGGGATCAGCCCCTCTCGAGCGTGGCCCAGGCCGGTCAAGGCCTTGATGACGCCCTCAAGCTGCCAGGGGGTGGTGGAGCAGGCCGGGTAGTAGTGCTGCCACGAGATGTTGATTTTGAGAATAGTCTCGTGTGCCGGTGAGAGGCTGTCCTCCACCCCGGCCAGCCGCATGACCTCCGCGATATCCTCCAGGACGGTCTCTGGTCGCGTCTTGAGCACGGCCACTACGCCCAGAGAGGGCCCTCGCCGCTGCGCGGCCTGTCGCTGCATGTTCGATGCTCTCTTCCCCGTCGCCATTGGCCCTCTCTGGATAGCCCCGCAGCTACTCCCTCGCCGCGGCGCGGGTTGCGCTCGGCGGGGTGCTCAGACGCGCCCGGCTCCTGTCCTTGGACAGGAGCCGGGGCTCAACGTGGCTGCGTCACCACCGAACGCCTAGCAATGCTCTATCGCGCCATTCCGCAGCCACTTGAGCAGGACACGATCCCGCGCGTGCTCTCGTTGACTACTGCGCAGGCGTCGTGCTCCTGCGCGGTGGCGCAGTACTGGCCTACTCGATATCCTCTTCCTCTTCGCCCTCTCCTCCCGCGATCGGCTCTTCCGCCGGGTAACCTGCTGCCTCCGGCGGAAGTGCGTTCATGGCAGCGTTGCCGCTGCCCATTTCCTCGTTGTCCCCGCCGCCGCCGCGCTGCGCTCCGCCGCCATAGAGGAAGTACCAGATGCCGGCCAGGATCAGCACTACCAGGATCAACACGATGACGACCACGGCTGGGCTGACTTGCTGCTTCACTGCGCATCTCCCTTTCGGTTTGAGCTCTGCGCTCGCAGCTTTGCGGGCCCCCTCCGACCTACTGTGACTATGCTCGCCGCTTTGGACCGTGGTGGTTGCAGCGTGGTCGCTGGTAGCGCCCGCCAGGGGCCGGGCCGCGCTTGTCAGCAAGAGCCCCAGGACCCCTCCCTACGCCAGGCACTATACTACTTCTACGGCCGGAAGTCAACTCCTCCGGCCGTTTCTCGGCTCGCAGAGGTCCACCCCCGGGGAACCGCAGAACCCG
>JBHIEF010000315.1:0-3884 GCA_046760465.1 Armatimonadota bacterium
GGCCAAGCAGGAGAGCATCTGCCGTGACCTGCGGGCGGCCCTGGCGGGTGGAGGGAGCGTGTCCGACCTGCTGGCGCAGAAGCACAGGCCCGCTCCCGAGCCACTGGCCTCGCTCAGCATTCGCGCCAACAATGCGCTGGACCGCGACCACACCGTGGTCCAGTTGGTGGCTGCCGATCAGGCGGGCCTGCTGTACAAGGCCGCTCAGGCCATGGCCTCCCTGGGCCTGGACATCCACAGCGCGAGAATCACGACGTGGCGAGGAATGGCAGAGGATGCCTTCTACGTGAAGGGTCCGGATGGCGGCCCTCTGACCGACGACCGGGCGGCCGAGGTGGAAGACCAGCTCACGGACCTGCTGGCCAGAAGATGATCAACAGGTCCAGCAGCGTGGCCACGCCCCAGTGCAGCAGGAAGCACGGCCACACCGAACGCCCCCGGTAGGCCATCAGCCCCAGCGCCAGCCCGGCGATGATCGCGCCATATACCTCTGCCTCGGGCTTGCCCAGGTGGACCAGCACAAAGGGCAGGGCCTGCACCAAGACGGCATAGGCGCCGAAGCGCTGCTCCAGCCCGAAGAGCAGGTAGCCCCGGAAGAAGAACTCCCAGGCAAAGAAGTAGGCCCCGAAGCTGGCAATGGAAATCGGCACCAGGTAGTGCCTGGTGAGCGTGGCCTGGTAGATGGGATACCACCCTCGGAAGTGACCCACGCGGCTGGCCACTAACACTACGGGCACCATAACGGCGGCGTACACAACCAGGTATCGCCCCCAGATGCGGGGCTTGCCCCAGCCCAGTCCCATCTGCGCCGGCGCAACGCGCAGGCCGACCATGCAGATCAGAGCCGGCACCACGAACAGACAAGCCACCGTGACCGCGTGCCACTCCACGACCATGTGGCGCCACTCCACCAACCCAAGCACGCGGTGGTAGCGCTGGATGATCAAGAGGGCCAGGCCCGATGCGACGATGAGGGTCTCGCGCGAGGTCAACAGGCGCAAGGCCTCGCGGCGCTGCTCGATGGTCGGCTGCTCCGGTTCAGTCATCGCTCTCCGGTCGCCACACGTACAGCCCGCGATCGTCGAAGGTGAAATCGAGTATGCGCCCACCAGCCGCCTCCAGGGCTCGACGCACCTCGCCCTCCCGATCGGGCGCGGACATGAATAGCAGGCAGCCGCCGCCACCGGCGCCGCAGATCTTGCCTCCGACGGCACCCGCCTCCAGGGCAGCCTGCCGGAGTCCGGCCATCACCGGCGTCATGACTGCGTCGTGGAGCTGTATGCGGGCAGCGGTCTCCACTTCCATCAGCTCGCCGAAGGCGGGCAGGTCTCCGGCCAGCAAGGCAGCCTGCATGTCCTGCGCCACTCGCTTGACCCTACGCAGCGCCTCCACCACCTTCGACTCCCCACGCCGGTAGGCCGAGATCATGCGCTCGTTGGTGTCGCCGGACAGGCGCGATTCGCCCGTGTAGCACAGCACTAGGTGCTTCTCCAACTCCTCGATGGTGGCCTGACTCAACTCCATCTGGCGCACCGCCACCCGGCCCTGCTCGTAGAACTCCATGTAGTTGATGCCGCCCAGCGCGGCCGCATACTGGTCCTGTTTGCCTCCGACGATGCCGAGCTCGGCCTCCAGCTCACAGGCCATGTCCGCCAGGTCGTAGCGACTCATGGGCGGGGGCGGGGAGTGGTCGTGCATCTGCCGCAACTCAGCCAGGGCCCCCAGCAACGCCACCCCCACCGAGGCCGAGGACCCGGTTCCCGCTCCCGGCGGGGCATCGCAGCGCACCACGATATCCACGCCCGCCTCCAGCCCCAGGCGCAAGATGGCTGCCTTGACCAGATCGAGCGTGCCGTCGTACTCCAACTCCTTGATGGTGGCGGCCTCGACGAACTGTTGCAGGTCGTCCGATGTCAGGCGCACGGCGCCGTCCGCCGTGGGCCGTAGGCTACAGAAGGCGTAGCGCGAGATGGCGGCATTGACCACCGACCCTCCCTCGTCATCGCGGAAGGGAGCCAGGTCCGTCGTCCCGCCGGCGAAGTCAATGCGTACCGGAGCCTTGCTGCGTAGGATCATCACACCACCATCAAAGCGTGCGCCAGGTACGCGCAACTCCGAACTCGGCGTGGCCCATGAGCTCAGCCCTGGTGGGCTCCCCGCTGGCAACGCGCAGACACCGCTCCAGCAGCCTGCGGCCCAGGGCCGTGGTGGTCTCCTTGCCCTCTACCACCGTCCCGGCGTTGACGTCCATGTTGTCCCGCATGCGCTGGTACAGCTCGTCGGTGCTGGCGATCTTGATCACCGGCGCGATGGGCGAACCGACCGGCGTGCCCCGCCCCGTGGTGAAGAGCACCAGGTGCGCACCTGCGGCCACCAGCCCGGAGACGGACTCCACATCCTGCCCCGGCCCGTCCATGATCACCAGACCCTTGCGCGTCGGCCTGCCCGCGTATTCAATCACCTCTTGGATTGGCGTGGTTCCCCCCTTGACGATGCAGCCCAGGGACTTCTCCTCGATAGTGCTCAGCCCACCCTCCACGTTGCCGGGCGCCAGCGCCAACCCGCCGGGGGGATCGCCGGAATGGGCATCGGCCGCGTTCGCCAGCGTTCCGGCGGCCGCGCGCTCATAGGTCCGCACTATCTCCGCGATCTGCTGCGCCACGCCGCGAGCGCGGGCCCGGCCCATCAGCAAGTGCTCCGCTCCGATGAACTCCGTCGTCTCCGTCAACAGCGCCGTGCCGCCTGCTCGTACCAGGGCATCCACAGCAGCGCCGACGCCGGAGTTGGCCGAGAGACCCGAGAACGCATCCGACCCCCCACACTCGGTCCCCACCACCAGCTCGCCCACGTCCACGGGAGTGCGCTCCGCCTCCTCGGCGGCCTCCAGCATGCCATGGGCATGCCTCTCCCCGATGGCCGTGGCCCGCCGCGAACCGCCCTCCTCCTGGATCATCACCACCTCCACCGGCTTGCCCGTCTGGCCGATCTCCTCGGCGAGCCGCTCCGCGGACCCACCCTCGCACCCCAACCCCACCACGACGACGCCATACACGTTCGGATGGCGGCCAGTGCCGGCCAGCGTACGGAAGGTCTGCTCCGCGTCCTCGCCGACCTGAGCGCAGCCATGCTGATGGTAGATGGCCACGGTGCCTTCCACACGCGCGGCGATGTTCAAGGCTGTCTGGGCCGAGCAGACCACCGACGGCAGCACCAAGACGTGGTTCCGTATGCCCACCCGGCCGTCGGGCCGCACGTACCCGTCGAACTGCAAGTGCCTCGCCTCCATCGGCCTAGCGCCCGCGCAGGGCGGCGACGTCCTCGGGGGCCACCACTCGGCGGGCCGCGCTGCGCAGCCGGTGCATGGCCGCTTCGTAGCCGGGCCCGCTCAAGCCCTCCGCCACTATCACATCAACGCCGGCCTCGTCGAGTCGGCGCAGACACACATACAGGTTGCGGGCAATCCCAGCGGCGTCCGCGCGACGCCCCCACACCTCCACCGCATCGGCCTCGATGCCCCCGACTCCCTCCGTGCTGCCGGCCAGACCTACCTTGCCACCTCGGGCGCCGGCCTGTGCAACGACGGCGGCCAGTGCGCTGCGCCCGCCCTCCGCCTCGACCAGGATTACCTCCGCACGAGGCCGGTAACGCTGCGTGGCGGCCTCGCCCAAGCTCACCTCGCCGAGGGCCTCTTCGAGCCGGTCCACGCCCACGGCGCCGGGCCGCAGCACCTTGGGCGGGCGAGTCGTAAGGTCGAGCACCGTGGACTCAATCCCCAGCGGGCAGTGCCCTCCGTCCAGCACCGCCTCGATCTTGCCCTCCAGGTCGGCCAGGACGTGGCCGGCAGTCACCGGGCTCACGGTGCCGCTCAGGTTGGCGCTGGGGGC
>JBHIEF010000316.1:0-3868 GCA_046760465.1 Armatimonadota bacterium
GCTGGCGCGCGCTCTCCCCCTCCTCCTCACGTCCGAGCGCGAAGTAGGCGCGGGACAACTCCAAGCTGATCTCCGGCAGGTGTGGCAGTTCGCGCTGGGCGGTCTCCAGCTCGGCAACGGCTTGGTCGGCCTGACCGGAGCGGAGCAGGGCCTGTCCCAAGACGTAGTGCGCCAGATGCAGCGCGGGCTCCAGGCGCAGGGACTGGCGAGCCTCGCGCAGCGCCTCGTCGGTTCGGTTCAGTCGCAGCAGGCTGGCGGCCAGCATCAGGTGCGCGTCGGCGCGGTGAGGAGCCAGCTCGATGGCGCGCTCGGCCCAGTGCAGGGCGGCCTCCGCATCGCCGATATCGAGCCAGGTGGCGGCGGCGCGGCAGGCGCGGTTGACGTCGTCGGGCGCGGCCTGGGCCAGGCGGTCGGTGGCCTCGGCCCAGGCGGTGTCGTCGGTGCCTCGGGCGAGTGCCTCGATGGCGGTCCAGGCCTCGAGGTCGTCGGGGTCGAGGCGCGTGGCCTCCAGCAGCGAGGCGACGGCCCGGGCGTTGTCGCGCACGGCGGCGTGGGCGAGGCCCTTGATGCGGTGGGCGGCAGGCAGGCCGGGGTCGAGCTGGACGGCACGGGTGGCGGCTTCCAGGGCCCCCGGGAAGTCGGCACGAACCAGACGGCCCCGCGCGATCATCTCCCAACATTCTCCAGAGGACTCGCCGCGGTTGAGGGCTTGCTGCGCATGGTCGGCCGCGCTGACGTAGTCGCCCTCGCAGTAGGCACGGCGGGCCTGGGCCATGAGAGGCACTTCATCCCAGGGGGTGACGGCGGCGAGTGGGCGGAGCGCGCCGTCGGGGAGGCGCGCGCAGACGGCGGCGCGCATCGGGGGCACGAGCAGATAGGCCCCCACCGAGGCGAGGATCAGGGACGAGATTGTCAGGAGCCAGGGACGCCTAGCCACCCGCCGCAAGCGATCCCACCTCCTCGGCTCGGCCCGAACGCTCGATCAGCAGGTAGCGCTTCCCGGCTGTTAGTGCCGTGAAGACCTCCTGGCCGGAGGCCGGCCAGTGGACGGTCAAGGCCGGCAGCGACTGGGCGTCCCCGAGGCCCAGCAGCAGAGGCGGGTCGCACAAGGAGGCGTAGCTGCCGCCGGCGCGGACGCGGGCCCGGCGCGGGCGGTCGCCCAACTGCCAGGTGACGGCGGCCCCCACAGCGTCGGGGGAACTGGCAGTGCCGCGCAGGACGACCGCGATGACGTTACCGTGGTCGGGGAGGCCATTCCAGAGCAGCAGGGGCGGGCCGCCGCAGTTGTTGACCAGGAGGTCCATGCGGCCATCGCCGTCGCCATCGGCGCAGGCCACGCCGCGACCCACGAAGCCCGCCGCGTTGCCCTGGCAGACGTTGGCCTCGTGGCTGGTCAGGCGGCCACGGCCGTCGTTCTCCAGGTACTGGACCGGCTGCGCATAGGTGGCCGAGGGGCGGTACTGCGAGACGGTGTCGTTGACGTGGCCGTTGGCGAAGAACACATCGTCGTCCCCGTCGGCATCGAAATCGTGCACGATGACGCCCCAGGTGAGGCGGCGGAGGGTCGCGGCGGCCAGGCCGAAGGGGTACTCGGCGTCGGTGAAACGCGCGTTCATGCCCAGCCAGAGAGAATTGGCCTCGGCCTGGAAGGTGCCGATCACCATGTCCCACCCGCCCCGGCCGTCCAGGTCGCCCAGGTCCACGCCCATGCTGGCGGTGGCGCGGCCGTCGGCGGCGAACCCGACACCGGAGAGGCCGGTGGCGTCCTCGAACTTGCCGCCGCCCTGATTGCGCAGGAGCAGGTCCTCGTCGCCATCGTTGCCCAGGAAGAGGTCCAGGTCACCGTCTGCGTCGTAGTCGAAGAAGCAGGACACGAGAGTGTGGGCGGGCTTGGCGGGCAGGGGAGTGCGGTCGGAGATGTCCTGGAAGCGGCCCTCACCGGTGTTGCGCCAGAGGTAGCTGCGCTGTGGGGCGTAGGTGAAGGGTTGGCAGGAGCCGAGGACGCCGCTGGCGTAGGTGCAGAGGGACTTGTCTGGGTCCCACGCGCAGTAGTTGCCCACGAAGAGGTCGTCCCAGCCATCGGCGTCCACGTCCGCGAAGGCGGCGGCGCAGGTCCATTCGTCGGGCTGCTTGGTCAGGCCCCACTGGGGGGCGACGCTGCGGAAGTGACCTTGACCGTCGTTGAGCAGGAGGGCATTGGGCCCGTAGCCGCCGATGAAGAGATCGAGCGTTCCGTTGCGGTCAACATCGCCGCCGGCCACGCACATGGCGGCGCCGGGGAGGTCGAGGCCGGCCTGGGCGGACACGTCCTGGAAGCGCCGGCCGCCCAGGTTGCGGTAGAGACGGTGATGCCTGGTGGCAGTGGGGTCCTTCCAGTCGCCGCAGTCGAGGAGGAGGATATCGGGAAGGTCGTCGCCAGTGAGGTCCACGAAGGCGCAGCCGGAGCCGGTGGTCTGGAGAATGTTGACGGGGCGCTCGGGGCCGATGTCGTGCACGAAGTCGAGCTGGGTGGTGTCGCGCTGGAAGAGCATCTGCCTCCGGGGTGAGGTGGAGGGGTCGGGTGGAGGTTGGTCATGGCGATGACGGCACCCGGGCGCGAGGGCAATGCCGGTTGCGGCCACCAAGAGCGTGAGCCACGGGTGCAGGCGCTCTGGCCGGGAGTGTCCCATGGCGAATCCCACGCACCTTCCCGCTCACCAGTTGGCGTCCCTTCCCGCAGCGTCACGCGCCGGCGGCGGCCGCTGAGGAGGGGCGGTCACGAGCCAGCAGGAAGACTGCCAGGGATCGGCGGCGGCAGTAGCGTTCAGCCGCGAAAGGAGACCAACATGCGGGTGGCGGTCATCGGCGGCAACGGGTTCCTGGGGCGGGCAGTGGCTCTGGACCTGGGCGAGCATGGCTACGACGTATGCGTCATGGACCTTCAGGAGGCCCCGGCGGGGGACTTCGAGTACCGGCAGTGTGACATAACCGACCTGGGGCGAGTGGAGAAGTGCCTGGAGGACGTCGAGGCCGTGGCCCTGACGGCGGCCGTTCCGGCGCCGCGGCCGTTCGACATGTGGCCGGAAATCATGCGCGTGAACGTGCTGGGGACGTACAACGTGTTCTGCGCGGCGGCCGCGAGGTCCATGGGCAAGGTGGTGTTCGCCAGCTCCATCTGCGCGCAGGGGTGGCTGGGAGGCGCGCAGCGGATACAGCCGCTCTACTACCCCATAGACGAGGAGCATCCGGACCTGCCGCAGGAGCCCTACAGCGCCAGCAAGAAGATGAACGAGATCAGCGCGCAGGGGTTTGCCATCACGCACGACACGCAGTTCGTCGGTCTGCGGTACTGCAACATCCAGGACGTGGCGCAACACGGCGCCAAGGTAATGAGCACGGGGATTCAGTGGACCATGGTGGAGGTCAAGGACGCGGCCACGGCGTATCGGCTGGCCCTGGAGGCGGAGGGGATGGAGTTCGACTACTTCATCATTGGCTCACGGCATCGCTACAACGATCAAGGGGAGATCCAGGATCCCGAGGAGCTGAGGCAGCAGCTAGAGGAGGCGGGCGTGAGGGACATCCGCGACCCGCAGCATATCGCGCAGTCGAGGGCGACGCATTCGTCGGACAAGGCGATGAGGGTGCTGGGGTATGATCCGAGGTACTGATGCCGCGGAGGAGGCCTGCCGGCTGGCGAGGGGAGGCTGAGCGTGCGCGATGCGGTCTGCGATGTACGATCTATGATGTACGATGTAGGAGGCCGCGTGGGAGCGGTGCGCAGGGGGACGGCACGGTGGCTTGACAGAGGCTGGGGTGCCACATATACTGGAGGCGCATAGCGCCTCTGCTACGCAGCGAAGCTGCTTCGCAGAGCATAGCAGTTGCC
>JBHIEF010000317.1:0-3823 GCA_046760465.1 Armatimonadota bacterium
TGGCCGGTGGTGAAGCTGGAGGCGTCGGAGGCGAGGTAGATCAGTGCCCCGAGCAACTCCTCGGGCTCGGCCATGCGCGCCATGGGCGTCATGCCCGTCCAGCCCTCGTGGTAGTCGGGCACGGTCATGGTCATCTCGGTGGCCGTGTAGCCGGGGCTGATGCAGTTGACCCGGATGCCGTGCGGCGCCCATTCCACCGCCAGGCTCTTGGTTAGGTGGATGACGCCGGCCTTGGACGCATTGTAGGCCACCTGGGGCTGGGGCTTGTTGATGATGCTGCCGGACATGGAGGCGATGTTGACGATGGAGCCGCGCTTCTGCTCGATCATCACCCGCCCCACGGCCTGGCAACACAGGAAGGTGCCCTTGAGGTTGATGTCAATGACCCGGTCCCACTCCTCCTCGGTCATCTCCTCCCCCTTGGCCCACAGCGCGATGCCCGCGCTGTTGACCAGGATGTCTATGTGGCCCAAGGCCTGCTGAACGTCCTGGACCATGGCCTGCACCGCCTCGGCCTCCCGTACATCGCACAGGTGGCTGAGCACGCGAGTGCCGTGCGCAGCCAACTCCTCGGCGGCCTTGGCCATGTTCTCCTCGTGGATGTCCACCAGGGCCAGATCGGCCCCCATCTCGGCCAAGGCCTCCGCGCAGGCGCGCCCTATGCCCCTCGCCCCCCCGGTGACAACCGCGGCGCGGCCCTTGAGCTCGAACATCTCTCGGATAGCCATGGTCATGTGCCTCCCTGCGGGGACGTCCGTCGCGCGGCCCTCCACCCGACGTACCTGAGGCCGGCTCAGGCCTCCAGCAGCTTGCGCAGGTAGTCCAGGTTGTGGGCCCCCGCCGCCTTGGGGTCCTCTGTGGCGGGCGTTTCCAGCACTAGCCACCCGTCGTAGCCCACGTCCTTGAGGGCCGCGATCACGCCCGGCAGGTCCAGGTTGCCCTCGCCCAGGAGGTGGCCGCCCGGGTCCTTGATGTGCACCTGCGCGATGCGCTCGCCCAGTTGGCCGATCTCGGGAACGGGGTCGCCGCCGAGCGACAGGGCGTTGCCGGGGTCGAAGTAGGCCTTTACTCCGGGCGAGCCGACCGCGTCCACGGTCTCGGCCAACACGGGGCCGGTGGTGGCAAACGACCGGCCGACATTCTCCAGGGCGAAGATGACTCCATTGTCGAGCGCGGCCTGAGCGCAGCCCTGCATGCCCTCGATCCACCGCTGCTTGCCAT
This sequence comes from Armatimonadota bacterium, assembly GCA_046760465.1. GTDB lineage: Bacteria > Armatimonadota > Zipacnadia > JAUWAU01 > JBHIEF01 > JBHIEF01. Next base: position 1,222 of record JBHIEF010000317.1, read on the forward strand.
CCCTGGGCGAGACGCCCTCGGCAAGGGTGACGGGGAAGAGCAGCACCTCTGCACCCACCGCCGCCGCTCCCGCAGCGGCCTCGCGGGCCATGCGCGTCGCCTGGTCGCGTACAGCTTGGTCGTCGCTGGAGAAGCTGATCTGCCAGAAGGCGTGCACGCACACCGAGGCGATGGGCACGCCGGCGTCGTCCGCCGCCGCCTTCAGTTCGCGCCGTCCCTCCTCCGACCACAGCATGGTCTCGGCGTAGTCCGGTCCCACGCCCAACTCCACACCGTCAAAGCCCAGCTCTGCGGCCACGTGGCAGAGGTTCGACCACGGCTGCCGGAGGACTGAGTCCATCGCTCCGATCTTCATCGTCACTGCTCCTCACCTTGGCTGACTTCGCGCCCGGCCGCGCCACTCGCCGGCCGGATTGCCACGCGGCGGTGTTATTCGCCGTCCGCGGGCGCTGGGCCTCTCCCCGGCAGGTGTTTGCCTCAGCCGGCCCGAACCGTTTGGGCCGACAGGAGGCCTGTCATGCGCATCGTCTATCTCGACCTGGACTGCATGCGTCCCGACCACTTCGGCTCGCACGGCTACCATCGCCAGACCACCCCGAACCTGGACCGGCTGGTGCATCAGGGCGTGCGCTTCACCCGCTGCTACTGCTCCGACTCGCCCTGTGTGCCCTCGCGGGCGGCCTTGTTCAGCGGGCGCTTCGGCGTGCACAACGGCGTGGCCACCCATTGGGGCCCGGGCAGCCAGTTCCGCTATCGCGACGACATCCCCATGCTGGCGCGCCACCTGTATGCCAACGGCTATAACACGGTCAGCTTCTCCTCCTTCGCGGACCGACACCAGGCCTGGTGGTTCGCGGCCGGCTGGCGCGAGTTGCACACCTTCACCCTCAAACGCGGGGGGGAGAACGCCGACGAGGTGAACGCGGCGGTCATCCCCTGGCTGCGGAACCACGCCGCCGAGGACGACTACTTCCTGCACATTCACTACTGGGACCCGCACCGCGTCTACACCATGCCGGTGGAGTGGATGCAGCGCTTCCAGGACGATCCCCCGCCCGACTGGCCCGACCAGGCGGCCATTGACGAGCACCAGAAGACCTACGGCCCCTTCACCGCGCCCGAGCTGTTCCCGGGGAGGCTGGAGGGCAGCCCCGCCCCAACCATGCCCGCGCAGATCGCCACCGTGGCCGACTGGAAGCACTTCGTGGACGGCTATGACGGCGCCGTCGCCTACATGGACGACCACATCGGCCAGGTGCTGGAGGCCTTTGAGCGGGCCGGCGTGCTGGACGACACGGCCTTCATCATCTCCGGCGACCATGCCGAGGCCATGGGCGAGTTCGGCGTCTACGGGGACCACGTGTGTGCCTCCGAGAGCGTCCACAACATCCCCATGGTGGTCCGCTGGCCGGGCGTGACGCCGCAGGACGTCGCCTGTGACGACCCAGTCTACAACGTGGACCTGCCGCCCACGCTCTGCGACTTGCTCGGTCTGACCATCCCACCGGGTTGGGACGGGAGGTCCTTCGCGCCGCAGGTCAGGGGGCAGCAGGGCCAGCCGCGCGACCACGTCGTCTGGACCCACGGGCTATACTCGTGTCAGCGCGTCCTGCGCACCGACCGCTGGCTGCTGTGCCGGACGTACCACCCGGGCCTGTACCCCTTCGAGCCGCTGGCCTTGTACGACATGGCCGCGGACCCGCGCCAGACCACCGATGTGTCCGCCGACAACGCCGAAATCGTCCACGAGCTGGACCACCTCCTGGCCCAGTGGCACCAGGACAACCTGGGGCGGCACGGCGCCGAGCCCGACCCCCTCCAGGAAGTCATCCACACCGGGCCGTGGAAGTACGTCCGGCTGGCGGAATGGCTGCAACACCTCCGGCAGAAGGGCCGCGACGACGCCGCGCGCGAGATCGAGCAACGGCTCGGCCTGGCCGGCGACGTTTAGCGCGCCGCCCTGCCCCGCTTCGTGCAGGCCCGGCGGCCGTCCAGCGCGAAGTGCCCCGCATAGCCGTCCGAATCCCCGTTCGGAGGGATGTCCCATGAAGCCCCAGCGGAAGCACTCGACAGCACTTGTCCTCGCCTCGGCCCTATTCTGCGGAGCCATGGTCCTCTCGCCCATCGCCGGACCCACAGGCTGGGCGCAGCCCGCGCCCGTGCCCGAGGGCGGCGAGCCCATGGAGCCCGAGGTACTGCACCACCAGTTGGTCCAGCAACTGGTCGGCGTCTGGTCCCAGGTGGCCTGGGGAGTGGCACAGGATCCCATGTTCCTGGAGACCCCCGAGGCCGAGGCCCTGATGACGAAGGCCGAGACGCTCAGGATGATCCGGCATGAGATGTGGGAGGCGCTGGAGCCCCCTGGCGGCCCTCCAGGCCCAGAGGACAATGGTCGCTTCCAGTTCGTGGAGTGGATCGTGGAGGGAGTCAACTACTGGGTCCTGGACACTCGCACCGGGGAGATGCACCCGCGCGAGGCCCCGCCGCTGGAGGAGTAGCGCCCACGTGGCAGCGCAGAATTGACACTCCCCAGCCGATGGGATAGTATGTCGCCTGATTCTGAAGCATGTGGACCCGGCGAGGGCTTGGGTCGCCGGGGATC
>JBHIEF010000318.1:0-3804 GCA_046760465.1 Armatimonadota bacterium
CTGGTGGTGGCCCGCGCCGGCTGCTGTGGGTAGTCGGAGGCTGTTGGGCCGCCGGTGGCGTGCTGACGCCTGCGGAGGGGCCGGTGGTAGGCCGCTCCCAAAACGCCTCCGCCCCCATCACAGCGCCGACCCGGGAGGCTGAGGCCGAGGAGGTCACCATGAGCCAGAGCAAGTGGCTGTTCGCGATTCTACTTGGACCAGACCAAGGGCTGGCGCACTGGTCTCGCGACTGCCGCCGAGTGGAGGTCCAGAATGGGTTGCTGGGGGCTCTTCGGGCCTCACTGGGCAATCGACGGTGGTTCTTCCGCCGCGCAGGCCTTGAGGAAGAGGGAGTCGCAAGAAAGGACGTCGACTCGTCGCTCTGCATCTACGTCGAGTGTTTCCGTGGCGAGTCACGGGACAACGTCGTCGCTCTTCTCCAGAAGGGACTCCCCGAGGGCTGGTCGCTTTACAGGCCCCCGCGCTGTCACTCGGGCCCCTTCAGCGAGGGCTCGTATCCGTGGAGTCGGGAGGGTCAGCGCGCGATGACCGACCTCTGCTGCGCAGTGACGCGCGCAATGGTGACCAATAGTGACCCGTCTCCGCGGGATGTCGCTAAATGGCTCAGTTGGCTCTTCGGCGTACCCAACCAAGCGCAGATCGAGGCGGCCCTGGGCCTGCAACTCACTCAAAGGGAATAGGCGTACGCCGGCCCCCCCTCTCTCTCTGGGAGAGGGGATCAAGGGTTGAGGGGTGCCAGACCCAAGAGCTCGGCCCATGACTGACACCCACGGCCTCATCTTCGACCTCGACACCTTCGCCGTCCACGACGGCCCGGGCATCCGCCTGGCCGTCTACCTCAAGGGCTGCCGCCTGGCCTGCCAGTGGTGCCACAGTCCCGAGTCACGCGCCCCGCGGCCCGAGCTCATCCTCGTCCGCGATCGCTGCCAGTTGTGCGCCGCCTGCGCGCGGGTCTGCCCGGAGCACGCGCACGCCGTGGACGCCGAGCACCACGCCCTCGACCGCGCCAAGTGCGCCCTCTGCGGACGCTGCGTCGAGCACTGCCCCCACGGCGCGCTCGCGGTAAAGGGCTGCGAGGTCTCACCTGACCACATCGTGGCGAAGGCCGCCCGCCTCAAGCCCTTCTTCCGCCACTCCGGCGGCGGCGTCACCCTCACCGGCGGCGAGGTCACCACCCAGGTGGACTTCGCCGAGGCCGTGCTCGCCGGCTGCCGCTCGCAGGGCATCCACACCGCCATCGAGACCTGCGGCGCGTGCGAGTGGGAGCAGCTAGCTCGCCTCCTGGCCCACACCGACCTGGTGCTCTACGACCTCAAGCTCATGGACGAAGACCAGCACCGCCGGTGGACCGGGGCCTCCAACCGGCGGATCCTGGACAACGCCGCCCGCTTGGCCGACTGCAACGTCCGCGTCCGCATCCCGCTCATCCCCGGCATCACCGACACCGACGACAACCTCCGCGCCATCTTCGACTTCATGCGCCGCCTCGGCCTCTCCCGCGCCGACCTCCTGCCCTACAACCCTGCCTCCGCCGCCAAGTACCAGTGGCTCGACCTCCCCTACCACATCCACGGCGAACCCCAGACCTCCGACCAACTCGCCGCCATCGCCAACCTCGCCCGCGACTTCGGCATCCAGGCCACCGTTGCCTAGGAGCCAGTTCCCGCCATCCCTCTGGTGTTTCGGCAGCTAAGCTGCCGAAACACCAGAGTGCCTCTAGCCGTTGTAGGAGCCGCGCCTGCCCTGAGCGGCGGCTCCGCTTCCGGGCCGCAAGCCGAAGGGTCCTCGCGGCGACCAGCGGTGGCATGCCCTGGCCGGCGCGCTGTGGGTAGTCGCAGACTTCAGCCTGCGGCGGTGGGCCTGGGGTGGCATCCGTCGCCCGTAGAAGGACCACCGCCTCCCCCGGGCGAACCACCCCCGCACCCAACACCACACCGGAGGCACGATCATGTCAATGGACAAGGCTCTTCCCGCCCTGGCCTTCGCCGCCACAGCCCTGCTGCTCGCCGCTGCGCCCGGCAGGTCGGACAGCGACCACGACAAGCGCATGGCCTGGTGGCGCGAGGCCCGCTTCGGCATGTTCATCCACTGGGGCCTCTACGCCATCCCCGCCGGCACCTGGAAGGGCGAGCAGATCCCCGGCATCGGCGAGTGGATCATGCACCGCGCCCGCATCCCCGTCGCCGAGTACGAGCCCCTGGCCGCGCAGTTCAACCCCACCGAGTTCGACGCCAGGGAGTGGGCTCGCGTGGCCAAGGCCGCCGGCCAGAAGTACATGATCATCACCGCCAAGCACCACGACGGCTTCGCCATGTTCGACTCCGAGGTCAACGACTACAACATCGTGGACGCCACCCCCTTCAAGCGCGACCCCATGAAGGAGCTGGCCGAAGCCTGCCGCGAGGAGGGCATCAAGTTCGGCTTCTACTACTCGCAGATGCTGGACTGGCACCACCCCGACGCCCGGGGCAACGACTGGGACTACCCCGACGAGGAGAAGAAGGACTTCCAGAAGTACCTCGACGAGCTGGTCAAGCCCCACCTGCGCGAGCTGCTCACCAACTACGGCCCCATCGCCATGATCTGGTTCGACATCGGCACCCCCACCCGCAAGCAGGCCCAGGAGCTCAAGCGCCTGGTCCGCAAGCTCCAGCCCCACTGCCTGGTCAGCGGCCGCATCGGCCACGATCTGGGCGACTTCCGCGAGATGGGCGACAACGAGATCCCCGCCGGCCGCCCCGAGGGCGACTGGCAAACCCCCGCCACCATCAACGACACCTGGGGATTCAAGAGCTACGACCACAACTGGAAGACCCCCGAGGACCTCATCCGCAAGCTGGTGGACATCGTCAGCAAGGGCGGCAACTACCTGCTCAACGTCGGCCCCACCGCCGAGGGCGTCATCCCCCAGCCCAGCGTCGAACGCCTGGAGGCCATGGGCCAGTGGCTCCAGGCCAACGGCGACAGCATCTACGGCGCCGGCGCCAGCGCCTTCCGGCGCCTGCCCTGGGGCCGCTGCACCACCAAGCCCGGCAAGCTCTTCCTGCACGTCTGGGATTGGCCCAAGTGGCAGCTCGTCGTCTACGGCCTCCAAAACCCCGTCAAGAAAGCCTACCTGCTGGCCGACGGCACCGAGCTGACCGTCAACCGCTCCACCGAGGCCTACCTGATCGAGGTCCCCGACAGGCCCCCCGACTCCATTGACACCGTGGTGGTCCTGGAGATCGAGGGCGAGCCGCAGGTGGACGATGCCCTGGTCCAGGACGACGACGGCACCATCAAGCTGGTCGCGGCCGACGCCCTGGTGCACGGCCGCACCGCCCGCTACGAGGTCGGCGGGGGCAAGAACAACATCGGCTTCTGGGTGGACCCCAGCGACTGGGTCAGTTGGCAGGTCACCGTCAAGCAGCCCGGCCGCTTCACGGTCGAGATCGTGTATGCCTGCGCCGAGGGCACCGGCGGCGCCCAGTACCGCGTGGAGGTGGGCAACCAGCAGCTAGCCGGCGAGGTCAAGGAGACCGGCTCCTGGACCAACTTCGTCACCGAGGAGCTCGGCACGCTCCGCCTGGCCAAGCCCCGCCAGTACGAGTTCGCCGTCCGGCCACAGACCAAGGGCCGCGAGGCCGTCATGAACCTCAAAGCCCTCAAGCTCACACGCATCGAGCGCTAGAAGCGGCGCCCGCCCCGAGCCCCGCCGTTGTAGGAGCCGCGTCCTCGCGGCGATTTGGGGTGGCCTGGATTGGCGCCGTGCTGTGGGTAGTCGCAGGCTTCCCTGGGCTGAGCTTGCCGAAGTCAGCCTGCGGC
>JBHIEF010000319.1:0-3769 GCA_046760465.1 Armatimonadota bacterium
AGGCTGGAGCTGGTCGTGGGCGGGCGGCAACACGCCGGTTGTCTGGGGGATTTGGGCTCCGGGACGCCGCGAGCGTTCTTCGAGGTGGAAGCACTGGACCCGCCTAATCCGCTCAACAACGGGCTGGGACTGATGCCGGCCTGGCAGACGTTGTGCCGGCCGGGCGGAGTGCTGGCGGTCCGCTTGGCCGTGCCGCGAGGTGTGGAGGGGCAGATATCGGTGGAGGGCGCCATCGCGCCGCTGAAGCAGGAGGCGAAGGAGACGGTGGTCCTGGCGCAGCAAGTGAGCGTGGAGGGCGAGGGCCTGTCGGTGCGCTATCCGCTGGCGCTCAGGGGCTTGCGCAACGGCTGGCACCGGCTGGCGCTGACGGCTCGCCTGGGCGGGCGGTTACTGGGGAGGCGGCAGCAGGAAGTGCTCATCTGCGACGGGCGCGACCCCGGCCAGTTCGGCGCGCGCTACACGTCCTTGCGGTACACCGCGCCCGTCTACATCAACTACGCCGAGACCATGCCCTGGGACGTGCTGTGGCGGGGCAAGAGAAGCCGGGACGTAGTGGTGGACTTCCCGGGGCGCCCCTTCAAGTTCGTATTGTGGCGCGGGTGCTCGTACGTGCCGTGTTGGGCCTTCGAGAACACGTGGGTGACGTACGAGTGGCTGGAGGCGGAGCCCGACTTTCATGGCGCGGTGGACTGCGTGGAGCCCATCATGGACAAGGAGTGCCGCTACTCGACCGCCGAGATAGCCGAGAGCAATCCGGCGCGCGTGGTCATCCACTGGCGGTACGCCCTTACGGACTTCCACGCCAAGATCATCAAGGACGAGTGGGCCGACGAGTACTTCTACCTGTATCCGGACGCCATCGGCACCCGACACCTGCTGGCTTGGTTCACGGGATATGGCTGGCACGAGAATCAGGAGTACCTGTTCCTGAACCGGCCCGGCAACCATCCCTGGAAGGCCATGGATGCACAGGCCCTCAGCATCTTCAGCACCGAGGGCCGGACGGTACATGCGTTCTGGCCGGCACCGCGCTTCCGGGACGATGGCTGGCCGGACCTCATCGTCCGGGCCAACGTGAGGGACGCGCCGGATCCCTTCATGGCCTTGCCGGGCAGTGGAGCGTACTTCAAGGTCTGGGCCCCGCCCTACGCCGAGAAGCCCGGCCTGTTCAACGCGTACTATCATTGGCCCATCAGTCACGGCATGCGGACGGAGTGGGTAGATCGAGACGACTGGTTCCAGAGGCCGACGCACTCGAACCTGGTGAACGTGGTGGGCCCAGCACAGAAGGTGCTTGACGATCACTCGGTCTGGACGTGGCTGATCGGCATCTCGCCGCCGGTCCACGAACTACGGGAAGTCGCCGCGTGCTGGCTGCGGCCAGGGATCGTGGAGGTTCTGGAGGGAGGAGCGAGCTTCCAGGGGTACGCTCCCTCGCAGCGCGCTTACATCATCAACTGCGGGCAGCGTCCGGCGAAGCTGAGGTTGCGCCTGGTCCCCGAGGGCGATGACGCAATCATCAGCCCGGCGCTGGTCATCAACGGCTGGCGCGGCGAGGCCCGGGTCAGCGCGCCCGGCGCGAGGCGAGTGGAGGCCGGACAGGAGGACGACGGGCGGCGGCTCGTGGTCTGGTTGGAGGGGCGGTTCGACGAGCCGACCGTGGTTGAGGTGTGGCGGAGGCCCTAGCCAGCAGCGGCGACGACTGCAAGAAAACGACGGGGCAGGAGGCAAGCTCCTGCCCTACGGGCATTGCGGAGTCGGTGCGAAATCAGGGGATTTCGCACTCCAGAAACGGCACTCCAGGAACGGCTTAGGGCTCGCCCCAGTGCTCGCGCAGGTTGAGCCACTCGTTGCTCCCTGAAGCCGCCACGTAGCCCGCGTCTATCTCCAGCTCGCGCAGGCCATCCAGGCCGGTGGCGCCGTGGGTCGGCTCCTGCTCGCCGATCTGGTCGCACAGAGCCTGCATCTGGCCGTCGAAGGTGATCTGGAAGTCGGCACGCGGGCCGTCGTGGGCGGTCTTGTGGATGATCTCCTCGCGGCTCTCGCGCGGGTACAGGTACAGCCCCCCGGCGATGTCGCGCATGACCGCCTTACCCTTGGTGCCCACGCACTCGATGCGCAGCAAGTCGTGGTGCCAGCCGGTCTGGGTCTGGCCCACCAATGTGCCGACGGAGCCATTCTCGAACTTGAGGGAGGCCGCCCGGGTGCGCTCGCCCTCGCGGTCGTCCATGCGCGCGGCCATCTCCACTACGTCACCGTTGAAGAAGCGGATGAGGTCAATGGTGTGGCTCCAGCAGGCCAGGTGGCAGTTGGCATCCACGTAGACGGGATCGCCCATCTCGCCGGATTCGATCATGTCGCGCAGCATCATGGAGTAGGGGCTGTAGCGGTAGTTGAAGGCCATGCGCAGGAGCACGCCCGTGTCCAGGCTCTTGCGCACCATGGACTGGGCCACCTCGACGTCGCTGGGCTGGACGTCGAACTGGGTGGTGGCGGCGAACATGGGCTTCTCCACCATGGTGGGCACGCCCGCCTCCAGGCACTGAAGCACGGGCTCGCAGTGGTCGGACTCGCGGGTGCACACATCGGCCACGTCAATCTGCTCCTCCGCCAGCATCTGCTCGACGCTGGTGTAGGGCTTGCCGCCGAACTGCTCGGCGTGGCTCTGCGCCTTCTCCTCCACGATGTCGCACATGGCGACGATCTCGGCGTCCTCGACCTTTTGCAGCCCGTTGATGTGGCTGCGGCTGACGCCCCCGCAGCCGATGATGGCGACGCGCACGGCCATTCGAGGTCCTCCCTTTCCCGCCGGTGCGGGCAAGATGACACGCCGGGGGCGTAGGTTCGTGTGGGAGCTCGATTAGTCCTGCCCCGGACGGCACGCAATCGGGCAATCGGCGCTCGCCCGGTTAGGGCGGTTATGAGAGTGCTTCTAGGCCACCAGTCCCGCAACAGTCTTGGCGTCCAGGCGCTTTACCAGCTCGACGATCAGCTTGACGGCGTTGTCGAAGTCGTCGGAGTGCATGATGCCGGTGTGGCTGTGGATGTGGCGGGTGGGGGCACCGATGACCAGGGAGGGCACTCCCCGCGCATGCACGTGGATGCGGCCGGCGTCCGTGCCGCCACGCGGCATCAGAGAGACGGAATAGGGGATCTTCTTCTTGGCGCAGATCTCGAGGGCGAGCTCGCGCAGGCGCAAGTTGGGGATGGCGGACCCCTCCAGCAGGTAGATGGCCGGGCCCTTGCCGAGCTTCACCTGGCTCTCCTCTTCGGCGATGCCCGGCACGTCGCCAGCGATGGCCACCTCCATGACCAGGGCCACGTCGGGCTCGACCGCGTGGGCGCTGGTCTGCGCCCCCCGGAGGCCCACCTCCTCCTGCACGGTGCCCACGCCGTAGACGATGTTCGCGTGCTTCTTGCCTTTGAGGGCCTTGAGTGCCTCGACGAACATGGCCACGCCCACGCGATCGTCGAAGGCCTTGCCGGCCAGGAGCTTGCGGTTCGAGAGCCGGTGGAAGGGGCTCCAGGGCACTATGGGGTCACCGGGGCGAATGCCGAACTTGCTGGTAGCCTCCTTCTCGTCCCTGGCGCCCACGTCAATGAACATGCTCTTCAGCTTCTGGACCTTGTTGCGCTCCTCATCCTCCAGCAGGTGCGGGGGCTTGGAGCCCACGATGCCGCGGACCAGGCCCTTCTGCGTCTGGATGACCACGGGCTGCGCCAGTACCACCTGGTCCCACCAGCCCCCCAGGGGGACGAACTTGACGAA